>JAZNBI010000116.1:0-3301 GCA_045586995.1 Eubacteriales bacterium
TAAAATGCTTATCAGGACAGGTGAAGACGTAAGCGACTTGAAAAACCACGTGTTATCGGATAATCTGGTGCACAGAACGTATTTTCAAGTGTCTTTGGGGAAAATAAGAGATTCCGCAGGTCAATTTGAGTTTATAGAGGATAATTTTTTTCTGTTACAGGATTGGTGGCATGTTGACCAGCTTACACAGTTTATGATAAAACCCATTGAGTTTGACTATGCATTCGAAAAAGCAAAGATGTATATTGAGAACGACCTGACATTTGCAAGAAGATGGGGGTATGTGTTGTTTCTGACGGGGATTCAAAAAAGTAAAGTCCACACAGAAAAAATACTGTCCTTGATAAAAGATGACACTGAATATTATGTTCAGATGGCAGAAGCGTGGTTGATATGTGATTTGGCGGTTTACAATCCCGATACGGTCATCCGATTTATCGAAACGTCAAAAATCAAATATAATATTTTAGGTAAAGCAATTCAAAAGATATGTGATTCGTATAGAATCGCCGATAAGGATAAAGAATACTTAAAATCCTTAAGGGATAAGCTTAAACTAAATGCAATTTAAAATTTGAAGCAAAAAATCCGAGCTTTATTCAAAGCTCGCATTTTTATATTGAGCAAAAAAATCGGAGATTCGATTGAATCTCCGATCTTGGTGCGAGAAACGGGACTTGAACCCGTACGGTGTAAACCACACGCCCCTCAAACGTGCGCGTCTGCCAGTTCCGCCACTCTCGCATTATAAAAATTGTGTTGCCGAATATCATTGCTCGGCACAACGATAATATTATACACTATTTTTATAAAATGTCAATACCTTTTTTGATTTTTTTATAATTATAATTACAAGTATTTTTATTTACGTGCTTTTTTGCTCAAAAAATGCATTTAAATGATCATAAAACAGAAAAATGTCAGTGAAATAAGCAATCCAAAGTTAAATGCGCTGAACAATAAAATATATTTTATTGCTTGCCCGGGATAACGGGAAGTGTATTCTCTGAATGTAATTAAGCTTGCCAGTGATGAAATCAGAGTTCCGGTTCCGCCTATGTTTACACCGAGCAACAGCTCGCGGTAATTGTCCGTAAACTGCGAAAGCAGTATTGCCGATGGTACGTTACTTATTATCTGGCAGGAAACTATCGAAACCAAAAGGGTATTACTTTCAAGTATGGACGAGAAAAAGCTTCGTATAAGCTCGATTCTTCCCATATTTCCGGCAAAGATAAAAAATGCCACAAAGGTTAAAAGCAATGGGTAGTCAACCCTTTTAAGCGCGTCGCGGTCTGTAAATATTAACGCGACGGGGATTAAAATCAGTCCTATAAGATAAGGAACTACGCGGAACACGAGAAGTATCGAAAACAAAAACAGTATAATATAAAATACCGTTTTTGCAATCGGAAGCGAATCAAACCGTCTTTCCGAAAATTCCATTGATTCCTTTTTTACGAAAATAAAGCAGCATATCGTTATAAGCGATATTGAAACAAGGAAGGGAAGGAGCATGATAGACATGAATTCGGAATTTGCAATCGAGAATTTTTCGTAAATAAACAGGTTTTGCGGATTTCCGAACGGCGTGAGCATTCCGCCGAGATTTGCGGATATGTTTTGCATTATGAATACAAACGGGATATATTTGTCGAATTTCGTCGATGAAAACACATAATATCCGAGCGGAAGGAAGGTAACAAGCGCCATATCGTTGGCTATGAGCATCGAGCCGATAAAGGTTATATAAACCAAAAGTATTGAAGCAGTGCGTGTGTTTCCTGCGAGCTTAACGATTTTCTGAGCAATAATTGTGAAAAATTTTATGTTCTTGAGAGCGCATACGATTGCCAAAGTGCAGAAAAGGCATGTCAATGTCTTGAAATCAAAATATTTTATATATTCGGCATCGGGTTTTATTATAAAAGATGTCGCAACAGCAAGGATAGTCGCTATTATAAAAACCACGTTGTTTCTGACAAATCGGTTTACGTATTCTATTAAACGGTTTATTTTGTGCTTTGAACTGAATTTTATGTGGTTCATATTATTCACTCTCGAAAAATTCTTTATGTGATAAAAACGCTTGAATTTTATCCATAGCGTATTATAGCAGATGCTATTATTGTTTGCAAGTAGTTTTGCAAAAATAAATCGGGCGGTGAGAATGTTCGGATTTGTCCCTCTTGACTAACCGATAAACAGAAAAACAAATAAGAGAATAACGAAGGAAAAACATTTATAAATTGTAGGGACCGGCGTCCTCGACGGTCCGAGAAAACGAAGGATGACCGCAAAAAAAACGTATAAAGCAAAACAAGAAAAAATCTATATTTGTGTAAGTGTCGGCACAACATACAAAATTCATAAGCGAGGATTGCGCAATGAGGACCGTCGAGGACGCCGGTCCCTACAGGTTACAATAAAATACAAAGAGAATCCTTTACGGATAGCAAGTAACAATTGCATTGCCGTCAGGCAAATCTAAGATAGTAGTTAAAAAAGATATTGTTGCTTTCCGAAGGGTAATTTTGTAAAAATTCACGCAATAGGTTTACAAAACGCAAAAACTGTGGTATAATAATCAAGCTACGCAAACTTAATATTATGCAGATCGGGTATATTCCCAACCAAGGGAATACTGTACCTTTTTTTCTGTAATACTATTTTTGAATTTAGCAAAAATGCGAATCCATTAAGTAGTATTACAGTTTATACTTGATCTATTTAAGTTTGCGTAGCAGCAATCGGAGTTCGCGTTTTTTGGTGCGTGGCTTCGGTTGCGCACCTTTTTTATTTTTAAGCACTTCACCGATATATTGAGATAAGGTAATTTTATAAAACTTGTCTAAATTTATTTACAAAATACAAAAAATGTGATATAATAAAAGTGCCAAACAAACTAAATATACAGTTAATGGGCGTGTTTTCTTTTTTAGGGATACTTGTACCCTTTTTTGACGATACTCTCTTGTGATGAATTTGATAAAATGCAAATTCCGTACATGAGAGAGTATAGTAATATACCCCATCTGTATATAGTTTGTTTGGCGACGACCGGAATTTGTGTTTTTGTGCGCTGATTACGGTCGGCGCACTTTTTTATTTTTAATCGGTTCAACGGATAGGGGAGAAAAATGAAAGATCACGATAAAAGAAAAAATCAATATGATGAAAACATAGAAGAAGATGAAGATGATGATTTTTTTGCGAGTATGTCAAAAGAGAGCCGCGAGCGTTTCATTCGTGTGTTATTCGAAGTTGAAGACGAGAAAATCAGAGAAATTAACGAGAAATA
>JAZNBI010000117.1:0-15568 GCA_045586995.1 Eubacteriales bacterium
AAATAACTATTATGTCTTATGATATTTCATACGCTCGGTTGCTGCAAATCGTGCTTGAAGAAAAAAATTATTCTGTGGTTATATCTCAAAATCCAATCGGCTCACAGACCGTAATATACGATATTGACTCTATGGGCGAAAAAGCTCTGCCCGAAAAGTGCCAAATAATTGCATTTTCGTCCTGCGAAAGGGCTGTCGGAGAGAAAACGAAGGTAAAATGCAAGCTTATTTTGCACCGTCCGTTTCCGATAAACGACCTTTTGCGAGCCGTTTCGGAGTCATCCTCCGACAACGCGTCCCTGGCGTTTAATTCAACGAATACAAGCCGACACGAGCTTCGCCTTCGAAAAGACGAATCGGATATTTTATACAACGGACTCTCGGTAAAGCTTACCGTCAACGAATATAAAATTTTCGAGCATCTGCTTGAAAACCGTTTCCGCACGGTCACGCGCGACGAGCTTTGGAATGTAATAGGCGATAACGGAAACGGTAATATTATAGACGTATATATCTGTTATCTTCGCAAAAAGCTCACAAAGCTTGTTGACACTAATTTTATATGCTCGGTGCGAGGCGAGGGATATAAAATAAAAACCGCCGAAATGACGGTTTTTGATGATAAAGCAACGTAATTTTAAAAGAAAGAATGCTTTTGTTTTTCGAAAGCTACGGTTAAATTTATGAAAAAAAGATTGCTGTCGATAATAGCTTTGAGCGCGATGTTATTCGCATTTACGTCGTGTGATATACCGCCGTTCACAAATACATTTTTGCCGATTGCACCCGATGAGAATTCGGATACGACTCCAAGCACTAACGAAGATCTCGACACCGAGAAGATAGTCCATACCGAAGTGTCGTCATATCTCTTTGAGGATATGGAATATGACCTGCTTTTGCTAAAGGAAAAATATCCCGAAAGGTTATCGGTGGAATCGCTCGGAAAATCGGCTGACGGACGGGATATTTATCTTGCCGTGTTCGGAAACAAAAACGCCTCAAAGAAAATTATAATTCACGCAGGCATACACGGCAGAGAATATTTGACGCCGTTGCTCGTTATGAACCAGCTTGAATTTTATCTTGACAACTACGAAAAAAACACCTTTAACGGAATAGAATATTCAAATCTTTTTGAGGATATCGCCTTCTATATAATACCGATGGCAAATCCCGACGGAAACGCTCTCGCGCAGAATGGAATTTCGGCAATTCACAGCGACGAGCTCAGGAAAATCATTCTGGACACACATCAAAGCGATATGCATCTGTATGACAACATTCAGAGCGACATAAATACATATTTAAAATTTTGGAAGGCAAACGCGCGCGGCGTTGACCTCAATCGCAATTTTAACTCTAACTGGGCTAAAATAGGCGGCTCCACAATTCCCTGCTTTCGAAGCTATAAGGGGCCGTCTGCCGCATCCGAGCCCGAAACAAAGATTTTTGAAGCTCTCACAAAAAAGCTTCAAGGCCTCGTTGCCGTTATCTGCGTTCACTCGCAGGGAGAGGTTATCTATTGGGACTGCGGTCAGCCCGACGAGATAAGGATTCCGACGCTTTCGCTTGCATCCTTAGCATCCGACGTAACGGGTTATAAAATCGTATATTCGCAAAACGTCGACGCCTCTTACAGCGATTGGTGCGTGCTTGAGCAAAACGTTCCGGCAATAACGATTGAAATAGGAAATGGTTCAGGCAATTCCCTGCTTGAATTCGAGCAATTTGACAGTATATGGCAAAAGAACCATCTTCTTTGGGCGGCGCTTGCCGAAAATTATTCTTAAGTTAAGCGCCGAAAAGCTCTCCTACCGTTTCAAGAATTTTAAAGCGTATTTTATATTTTACGTTTTCTGTTTCGGTTATTATTCTGTATTGCTCCTCGGTAAATCCCGCCTCAATAAAGGCGCCCTCGTTGCTTTCGCGTACCGAACCCGTTGCCGCGCTCAGACAAAGCTGCGGAAATAAAACGCACCACCAATTTTTGCCGTGGGCATCACCTATCGAGATACGCATTGACAGATATTTTCCTGCGGGAAAGCAAACGCTCTCATAGCTTTTTGTTGGGTAATGCTCCTGTTCAAAGCTCACGCTCACAGGATAGGAATACCCCTCGGAGATTACGCAGTCCTGAGCTATCTGGTTGATTTTCATTCTGTTTTCCGATAACAGCCGGGCAGCTTCAGCTCGGGTTTCGCAATTTCCGACAAGCTCGGCAGCGTATATTATTACCGCATCGCGCACCTTCAGCTTTAGATTCTGGTCGTATTCTTCGTCGGAATTGGCAACCACGTGCAAGCGTATTACCTTGTCGTAAAGCTCATCCTCGCCGCGAATGGGCAAGAGCATAAGTACGGTTACAAAAATAAATGCTACAACTAAAAACACACCTGTTTTTCTCAAAATAAAGTCCTCCGTGATATGTTAATGAAATGTTCGGATTTTCCGCTACTTTATCATTGACCTTACACGGAGGGTTTATTCATTTTCAGATACAGAAACAACTTAAACGGCAAATCCACCGTCAACTCCTATTATCTGTCCGGTGATAAAGGAGGCGGCATCGCTCGCCAAAAAGCACACGGCGTTTGCAACGTCATCCGCGCTTCCTAGCCGACAAAGCGGTGTGCGTTCGCACAGTTCGGCAATATCGGCGGCGCTGTAGCCGCGATTCATATCGGTATCGATAACACCCGGCTCGATACAGTTGACGTTTATGCCCGAAGGTCCGAGCTCCTTTGCAAGCGCCTTTGTAAGCCCTTCTATTCCCGCCTTCGACGCGGAATAATGCACCTCGCACGAAGCACCCGTCTTTCCCCACATTGAGCCGATATTGATGATCTTTCCGCTATGATTTTGTATCATAAGCTTCGCGGCGGCAGATGAAAAATTAAATACGCCTCCGAGATTTATATCAATCATATTTTTCCAATCAAGCTCGGAAATATCGGTAAAGAGCTTTTCTTGCGCGATGCCTGCATTGTTTACGAGTATATCGAGCCCGCCCAAGTAGTCTACCGCCTTTGCGAGAGCGGATTCTGCTTGCGAAAAAGATGACACGTCGGCGCAAACAGCAAGTGCGCCCGCCTCTTTTGCCAGCTCCTCGGCGGCTTGGCGGCTGTTCTTGTAAACAAAACAAACCCTGCATCCATAGCGCGCAAACGCGCGGACGCACGCTTCGCCTATACCCCTCGAGCCGCCTGTTATCAAAACCCTTTTTCCTTTAAGTAAATTAAACATCTCATCTCTCCGATTATTTATTCAAAACAATTATACTTTCATTTTGTTTTTATGTCAATAGCAATACGAAAACGAGTGGTGAAAAATTCAATTAATAAAAAACGACATTTTTCTGTAACATATCCCCAAAACTCTCATAATATGATATTGAAAGACAAAAAAGTCTTTCGCGAAGCTGTTAAGGGGGTAATATAAATGGGAAATTGTTTATGCAATCTTTTCGATGATAACATTTGGATCATCATCATAGCTCTTCTTATTTTCAGTTGCTGCTGCAATTCATAAGTAAATAAAAAAGGGGGGCTGCGTCATTGGCGCAGTCCCTGCAAAAAAAGCCGACAATCGGCTTTTTTGATGCTCGGAATTTATTACTTCAAGGTTAAGCTTTCACAATTCAAAAACGCGTGCGCGCTCAATGAGTTGTCGGTGGGGATCGCCCGTTCGGCTCCGCATTTTGTACAGCGTATCTTCACTCCGTCCTCGGTAATTTCGCATTGATAGTCGCCTTCGTCTTGGCAACGGCAATGGATTTTACCCTCTGCGTCCAGATCCTTTATAACGAACATAACAATATCTAAAATTTGAGGGTCGGAGAACAGCTCCTTTTCGGCGTGAAGCACATCAAATCCGTCAACCCCGCTTTTTTCAAGCATATCAAGAAGTTCAAGCTCGGTGCGGGCAAGCTCGGCTTTAACGTGGTTTGTTTCACCCATAAAGCAAATATTAATATTTGAATAAGGGCACGGCAGACAAAAAAGCTCTTTGCCGAAAAACAAAGACGAGCTGACCGTAAAAAAATGGGGCTTCGGACAAATAATGCAGGGTACGCTAAGTCGAACTTTTCCGTCCTTTGAATATACGATTTCCATTTCGCTGTGCTTGCAATCGCATTTAAGCTTGATCATATCGGCGGAAAGCGCAAACAATCCGACCGCACTCATAACTCCTGCGCCGCAATGCGGACAGCGATAAGCCACTGTTGTCTGTTTTGCATCAAGAACCATTTCAAATGCTCCGTTTAAAAAATTTTCTTTATCAGTTTATGCAAAAAGCAAATATTTTGCCCTACATATGAATTGAGTTTATTGCGCGGTTTGAAAAAGCCATATCATATTTATCGACGATCTCATCCGTCCAAGCTTTATAGCTCTGCTCCGTGAGCTCATCTATCGCATCCATAACGTATACGGGTCTGCCGTCGTCATAATAATAAACGATGCAATATCCGATGCTGGCGAGCAGCAATTCTTTATCGCCAAGCGCTCTGTCCGAAGCGTAGAGCCATTCATCAAGCGTGGATTCCGCATCACCCTTGCGCAGATCCGACATGACAAATTCCTCGTCATCCGAATACTCCTCTACATATCTCTTAAAAACATCAAGTCCCTCGGGCGCATTTTTCACAAGAGAGTATACCTCCTGCGCCGTTTCGGTGGGAGTTTCATAGCCCTCTGACGTTATCAGAACATAGTATAGGTTTCGAGTGGGCGTTTCGTCCTTTTCTTCCATTCCGAGCGCGTATTCTTCGATCTGCGAATCGGTTATCTGCCCGCGAAGCTCCTTACTCTTTTTATCGGATACCAATGATGCCAGGCGCTGAAGCTTAAAAATACTGCGCACGGTATCCTCGGTAACCCCCTCGGCATATATATTCTCGAGATATTCGGGGAGTGTCATTTTATAATAATCATTCGCGTAATACGTCATTTCTTGGACACAATACTCAATATAGTCAATATCGTCCTGACCAAGCTCGATTCCCTCGTCGTACGCCGCCTCGCAGGAAGCCAAAAGTATAAACACCTGCTCCTTAATATGCTCAACGACCTTATCATACCAAGTAAAGCTTTCATCATATTGAAAATCCTTAGTCGAAACGCTGTCGTCAAAGCACGCCTGCATAACCTCGTCGCTCGCATTGTTGTTGTACAGATATGCATACTCCCAATCATACGCAAGCATAGCAAGCATATTTTTATCTATTTCAAAATGCTCGCTTGCCACAGCGCAATCTCCGACTATTTTAGCTCTGACACCGCACGCGCTCGCGCTCAGCATGCATCCTAAAATCAAAATCGCGCAAATTACTTTTATAAAAATATTTTTCATATTAAAGTTCTCCGTTTTGGTAGAATAGCCGCATGAGAGTCGAACCAAACGGCACGGAAAACGGCTCGCACGCAAAGAATTTTGCGAAACAGCCACCGACCCGTGCCGTTTTTATTTTTTTAATTATCAGTCAAATAAATCAGCTGTCAGCTTGGTGTCAACGTTAACGACGTATATTTTGCCGTTTTCTTCTACCCACTCCTGTACCTTCGTATCAACAGCGCCAAGACGGCTGTTTTCGTGCCACGGAATTTGCTCGCCAACGCCCATATAATACATTACGTGATAGCCGTACTGGGTTTCAACCAAGCCGGTATCTCCGACTTCGCGTGCGTCATCAAACATCCAATCGTTAAACTCGGCAACCATCTGACCGGGAGCAACGTTCTCATAGAAGATTCCCGAATCATCGGTAAGATCCTTTCCGAGCTCTTCAAATTTTTCCTTTGTTTTCTGCTCCGCGGGAAGCGCGTCAAACTGCTCAAGAATTTCTTGTGCTTTCTGCTGTGCGGCTTCTTTTGTCTTATAGGTGTCCTCGGTAAAGAGAATATGACCTATATTTCTCGACTCCTCATAACGGTAAGGTGTAGCAGTTACGTAATATGCTGTCGCGGAATAGGATTTGCCATCCTCCGGATTGTTTTCGTATACGTATGTCTTACCTACAGCGCAATCACTTGCCTCGATATCTTCAACCTCAACTCCGAAGATAGTTGCGGTATTACCGAACAGCCATTTTTCGAAATCGTTGGAAACCGCATATGCAACGGCTTTCTTAGCCGAATCTGTAATTGCTTTATTTGTATCGGTTACGATACCCGCCTTGATGCTTGTAATAACCTTTTGAGTATTAGCGTTTTCCGATTCTGCGGCTGCGTCGGTTCCGAAAAGCTCGTTCATAACGTTTTTATAAACAGCTTCCTTTATTGCCTGCTTTGCCGCGTCGTCGTTTGCAACGCTCTCGTCAAGCTCTTCGTAGTAGATATCATAGTAATGCTGATACTTAGCGTCGAACATATATTCTGCAAGCGCCTTGTTAAATTCCTCAACCGTCGTGCAAGCGGCAAGCTTTTCGGCATTTTCCTTTGCCGCCTTTATAGCTGCCTCATTTGCGGCAGTTGCCTCTGCAAGAGCTGCCTCATATGCTGCGGTATCCTCATAATCCGCCTCGACGACCGTCTTTATGTCTGCCTTGAATTCATAAGTCAGATAATCTGCCTTAACAAAGCTCGAAAGGTTGTCAGTAAAGTATTTTGTTATATCAGCTTCAACAACCTCCGATTCGCAATTTTCATAGATGGTTTCGGCATATTTTTCGCAAAGAAGCGAAATTTCAAGCGCGTTGCGGATATCCTTTTCCTTTACACCGACTCCGTAAACCATACTGATGTAAGATGTCTTTGTATAACCGTAAGCTTCGGCAATTTGTTTTATCGCGGAAATTTCATTACTGATGCTTTCTTTGTCTTCCTTATCGAGCTGCACACCGGCATCAAGAGCCGCTTCGCAGTAGATAAGAGATTCCTTAACCTGCTTAACGGTTGCATCCATCAAGAAGTCGTACCATGTGGTTTCGTCATCGTATTTTTGCTCCTTCAAGGACTTATTGCTGCTCGGAAGCAGATAGGAAGCATATTCTCCAAAGCTGTTTTGGATATACTGCTGATAGGAGTTATAATAGTTGTTGAAAAAGTATGACATCATAGCGCCGTCAACTTCATAGTTTTCGCTGGTAAGAACCTTTTTAGAGCGCAGCTCGATTCCGCTGGAGCTGATAAAATTAACTACCGAAACGGTAACTATCAACGCTACGAGAAGAAGCGATACTATAATCGCTACCCAGTTTCTCGATGATTTGTTTTCTTTGGTTTTTGTAGATGAATTAACGTTTTTATCATCTAAAAGTCTTTGTACTCTGTTTCTGTTGCCTTTTCCCATTGTCGGGGTCCACCTTTTTTATATATTTTTTATTTTCCCGAGCTCTTTTATAAAAGAGCGGGAATGATCACCATAATTATAAATGTCAAAAGTGATATTTTTTTGAACTTTAATTGAATTTTAAACTATATATCCATTATGACCGGAAGTATCATCGGCTTTCTCTTGGTCTTTGCGTAAAGGAATTTTGTAAGGTCGTCCTTAACGGTCGTTTTCAGCTTAAGAGGGTCGACCGATTTTGCCCTGTCGAGATAGGAATTAATAGCATCGGAGGCAACTCGCTTTACCTCGTCCATAAGCTCCTCGGACTCTCGAACGTAAACGAATCCCCTTGAAACTATATCGGGGCCCGAAATAAGCAGCCGTCCACCGAGCGACACAGTGGCAACTACCACTATCAAGCCGTCCTGCGAGAGATGCTTGCGGTCGCGGAGCACAATATTTCCGACGTCGCCGACCCCGTATCCGTCAACAAGTATATTTCCCGATGGCACGGTACCGTTAAAGCGTATTCCCTCAGAATCTATTTCAAGCACCTTGCCGATATCGGAAATAAAGATACAGTTATCCCGCATGCCCATATCAAGCGCGAGCGCCTTGTTTGCCGCCAAATGACGGTGTTCGCCGTGAATAGGCATAAAATATTTCGGCTTTAGCAGCGCTTGCATAAGCTTTAATTCCTCTTGGCAGGCGTGTCCCGAAACGTGAACCTCCAAAAGAGCATCGTGAAGCACGCTTACTCCGTTTTTCGAAAGCTCGTTGATTATGCGTCCGATAAGCTTTTCGTTACCGGGAATCGCACTTGATGAAATGACCACAAGGTCGTTATATCCAAGGGTAACCTGATTATGGTCACCGAACGCCATTCTGTAAAGCGCCGACATCGGCTCGCCTTGGCTTCCGGTCGTTATGATAGTAATTTCCGAGGGCTTAAATCGCTTTATATCGTTTATATCGATAAGCACGCCCTTCGGAATCTTCATATACCCGAGCTCAAGCGCGGCGTTTACGATATTGAGCATACTCCGCCCCGTAATCGCGACCTTGCGTTTATGACGTGCGCTGATGTCTATGACCTGCTTGACTCGGTGTACGTTTGACGAAAACGTAGTAATTACGATGCGCTTTTTATCATTCGACGAAAATATCTGCTCAAGCGCCTTGCCAACCTTTTTTTCGGAAGGCGTATAACCCGGACGCTCAGCGTTTGTCGATTCGCAAAGAAGCATAAGCACGCCCTTTTTGCCTATCTCGCCGAGTCGGGCAATATCAAGCATTTCGCCGTCGATAGGAGTAACGTCCAGCTTGAAATCTCCCGTATGAACGATAGTACCAAGCGGTGTCTTTATGGCTAAGCAGCAGGCGTCTGCAATAGAGTGGTTGACCGCGATAAATTCTACCGAAAGCTCTCCGAGCTTTATTACATCTCCCGCCTTAACGCAACGCAGATCGGGCTTGACGGGGAGCTCGTGCTCCAACAATTTATTTTGAATTATCCCCAAGGTAAGCTTCGTTCCGTATATAGGGGGATTGATGCTTCTCAGAACGTAGGGTATCGCACCTATATGGTCCTCGTGACCGTGCGTCAAAAATATACCCTTTATTTTTTCCTTATTCGCCTCTAAATATGATATATCGGGTATTACGAAATCGATGCCAAGCATATCCTCATCGGGAAAGCCAAGCCCGCAATCAACCACGATAATACTGTCATTATACTCGATAAGGGTTAAATTTTTACCTATTTCATTTAGCCCGCCGAGCGAAATTATTCTAATCTTACCTTTGCCTTTTATTTTTTTCGGCATATTCTCTCCTTATTTTTAAAGATGAAGGCATAAAAACCGAGCTGTCAAAAGAGTGCAAGACATTTGCCGCTCGAAATACTGCTTATATGATCAACTTAAAACATTATACAAAACAAACTATTTATTATTATATACTATATTATTTCGCTTGTCAAGCAAAACTATTTATATGAATATGAGAAACGAAAAAACCGCAACGGCAATGCCGATAATAAATCCGCACAAAAATAAGCCCCCAGCCCTGAAAAATTGAGCTTTACGGCTTTTTCGGCTTGGTACGGATACGCTTTTTTGTATTATGCGCGTTGCTTCCTTAAGCATATCGCTCTCACTGCCTCCGAGATCGGCATCCTGCTTTAAAACAAACAACGCGCTTTCAAAGATACTCTCCTTTTCGCCCCGAAGCATAATTACCCTTCTCTGACATCCCCTGACCATAGTAAACCTCCGTATTTCATAATCTTAAAACATTATCGACAAGAGTGCTTTTATTTAAACCGATATAACCTTAAAGCGCTCGATTTTTTCAGATGTTAATGAATTGTAAATTTACAATATTTTACATTGACAGTGTCAAATTATCATTGTAAAATTAATATATAGTAGAAAAATGTATTTTTATGGAGGTATTTTTTAATGAAATCAACCGGAGTTGTTCGCAAAGTAGACGAGCTCGGACGCATTGTCCTTCCAATCGAGATCCGCAAAATTATGGATATCAACGAAAAAGACGCCATCGAGATTTTCACAGATGATGACAAGATTATCCTTCAAAAATATCATCCCGCGTGCATTTTCTGTAATAACGCCGACAATATCGTTTATTTTAACGGAAAACGCGTTTGTACCGATTGCCTTGCGAAAATCAAATCACAGCTTTGATTTTAATCTGCCGTAAATGCATTAAAAAGCAACGGCAGTGCCAAAATATCAAATAGAACGGCAAATATTTTATTTAAAAATTCGCGCAGTTCAGTGGCAGAAAAACGGCAAGGAGATGGTACTATGAAAACAACAGAAAAAGATTGCGTAACCAAAACAATATGCAAGCTAAAGCGTTTTTGCAATATACTTAACAGACCGTATATAGAACACGATTCGGTTATTTCTCTTAAATATTTCAAAGATGAAAATGCGCTCGAACCGAGCTGCAATATAACCGTCAATAAATCAGGTACCGTTAAGGCAGCAAAAATCGCCGCCGCAGTAACCCTCGCGGCAATAGGAATTGCAATTTGCAATTCACTTTCAGACTGATTTTTATAATTGAAACATCCCTCGTTTTCGGGGGATGTTTTAATTGTATAACGAAAACGGGTGCCGCTGAAGCGACACCCAAAATTTAATTAACCAAACGAAAATTACCACTGACCATAATCTGTGCCAACCGCCGTATTATCATCAAACTGAATAGATGAATATGTGATAAGTTCGCCTTGTTTTATATTATATTTGTCAGTATTATCATACGCATTGTATCCAGACCATCCTGTGGCACTTGCCAAGAAGGAATAATCTGCATCTCCGTTAGTTTGTTTAACCAAGTTACAGATACTACCATTCCCATAAATTCCTCTTTTCCCGAAACCAATGCGTTCATAACTGATGTACACTTTCTTTTGTTGAGTTGACTACTCTATTATCAACTCATATGTGCTGTTTTTCACTTTTGCCCATGCACTCGCGTACGCATTGGATTTTCCCTTTACTGTTATGATAGTTGCATTCACAAAAGCGTCGTTAGATATTTTTTTCTATCTTGCTCAACACAATTGTATTACAACCTTCCATAGAGTTAAAAGCATAATCTCCAATATAGGTCGCTGATGACAGGTCTATATATTTTAGATTGGTTGCATCTTGAAATTGATTATCCCATATTTTTTCCACGTTAGGCAAGATAAGCGTTTCAAGCGAATACAACTCTCTCCAAAATCCCATACCTTCTTCAAGCGTTGTCACAGAATTTGCCATAATACTTTTCACAACCTTTCGCATCATTGATGTATCTGAAGCAATTCCGTCAAGGAAAGTATTTGCAATATTCAAAACCGGTTTTCCGTTGATTTTCTCAGGAACTACGATATCAACGCTTGTTCCTCTGTAATGTGTGATTTCAATATATGTTTCGTGTTCTACATATTCAAAATCACCATAATTTGTTATAACGTCATCTTGAACGGCAAGTCGAGTTTCCGTAATGCTCTCGTTTCTCACATAGTATCTTTCTCCGCCATATCCTACTATGCTATAACTTGAACCTTTTGCATATCTTTGCAACGGTACTTTGGTATCCGAAAAAGGAGAAAGCGAACAAATCACTATGCCGTTTTCAGTTGCCATCAAATTTGCGTCGAAAGAACGAACATATACAATATCATTTGTTTCTACGTACCCTGTTGGATAAGTTGCCGTATTTAGCTCCACAAATAAATATCCGTTTTGGGATGCGTACTGTTCAACATAACTGTCTTTATTGCCAATCAATGTTTTTATTCTACTGCCGTTAAATACATCTGAAGAAAGTCCCGATGTTACCTTTGGTATTATAAGTTCGGTTACTTGCGTGTAATATAGAAAGTTTCTCCCGAGCGATGTTACATTGGGACAATATAACATTGTCAAACCGCTTTCAAAAAACGCATTGTTACCGATTGTTTCTACCAGATCAAACTTGGCTGAAAATAATTTTACGCAATTTGAAAAAGCTCCGTCAGCGATTTGGACAGCCGAAGGCAATTCAATTTCTTCAAGCGAAACGCAGTTTGAAAATGCATTTTCTTCTACTACTTTAACGAAAGGTAGTAAAATCGTTTTCAATGAGGAACATCCCGAAAAGGCATTTTTACTTATTCTTGTTGCTTTCGGAGCAACTATCGACTTCAACATAATATTGTTGTAAAAAGCATTTTGCCCAATCTCAGTAACGCCTTTCAATATAACACTTTCCAAAGTATCATTGAAAATGATACTATAATCGCTAAGTGATGTAACGCTTTCCGGCACTGAAAGACTACGAATATTAGAATAACATATTGCACAGGATTGAATATTTGTAACAGATGCAGGCAAGTCAAGTGTGTCCCCCGCAGAACTGTTTACATAAACCAATTTTTACTTAAATTTCAAAAAATTTATGTTATTTTATATTGCTTGCTTATTTCATATTGTAACATGCTTTTTTGTAATACATATAAATATCCCCTCGTTTTTGCGGGATGCTTAATTTTTGTCATATCCCGCACAATTCCCGTAGGGACCGACGTCCTCGGCGGTCCGAAATAAACACACCCCTCAAATTTCATTATAAAATAAATGCCTGACTGCGAACTGCAGTCAGGCGGTTATTTGTTCAAACGGTATATCAGTCCAAGCCCCTTCTGATTCTCATCTGCGCTTTAAGACGAAGCTCTGTATTCAGAATCTTCTTTCTCAAGCGTATGCTCTTGGGGGTAACCTCTATGAGCTCGTCATCCTTGATAAACTCAATAGCTTCCTCGAGCGAGAATATGACGGGAGGAGTAAGCAAAAGCTTTTCATCAGCGCCCGCAGAACGAATGGCGGTAAGCTGCTTTTTCTTGCACGGATTAACGGCAATATCCTCATTTTTCGGATTTTCGCCCACTATCATACCTTCATACACCTGTACCTGAGGACCTACGAAAAGATTTCCTCTCTCCTGTGTATTAAACAAACCGTATCTCGTGGTCTCTCCGTCCTCCGAAGCGACGAGCGAGCCCGTAAATCTCATCGTGACCTCGCCTCTGTACGGCTGATAGCCGTCAAAAACGGTATTGATTATACCTTCTCCGTGAGTATCGGTCAAATATTCCGAGCGATAGCCGAAAAGGCAGCGCGACGGGATCAGATACTCTATACGCATACGGTTTGCGACAGGAACCATTTCGAGCAGATCGCCCTTGCGCTGTCCGAGCTTTTCAACGACCGCGCCTACGTATTGCTCGGGCACGTCGAGTGAAACGCGCTCCATCGGCTCGCATCTTACGCCGTCAATATCCTTAAAAATAACACGGGGATTGGAGCAACAAATTTCATAGCCCTCTCTGCGCATATTTTCAATAAGTATGGAAATATGCATTTCGCCGCGTCCCGAAACCTTAAATTCATCTGTCGTATCGCCGTCGGCAACCTTTAAAGAAACGTCCTTCAACAATTCCTTGTAAAGCCGATCTCTTATCTGACGCGACGTAACGAATTTTCCTTCCCGTCCCGCAAACGGACTTTTGTTAACCGAAAAGGTCATTTCCATCGTCGGCTCGCTGACCTTTACGAACTCTATGGGCTCGGGAGCATTAAGCGAAGTAACCGTATCGCCTATGGTAATCGATTCTGCGCCCGAAAAACAAACGATATCACCCATCTTTGCCTGATCAACCGCTACGCGCGAAAGACCGTCTATCTGGAAAACCGAGGTGATACGAACTCTTTTCGGTGCTTCGCCCGAATGATAATTGCAAACGAAAACGTCCGAGTTTTGCTTTATCGTACCGCGTTCGATACGTCCGATACCTATACGTCCCACGTAATCGTTATAGTCAACCGAGGAAACCAACAGCTGAAGCTCACCCTCGTCATCACCCTCGGGCGCGGGAATGTAATTGAGTATCTTGTCAAAAAGCGGCTTGAGATCTTCACCGAACTCGGGTGTTTCCGAGGCGGTTCCCGCTCTGCCGGAGCAATAGAGCATCGGGCTGTCAAGCTGCTCGTCGCTTGCTCCGAGGTCGATCAAAAGTTCAAGAATTTCATCCTCTACCTCGCCAAGACGAGCATCGGGCTTGTCGATCTTGTTGATAACGACGATTACACGGTGATTAAGCTCAAGCGCGCGCTGAAGCACGAATCTTGTCTGCGGCATAGGCCCCTCCGCAGCGTCGACGAGCAAAAGAACGCCGTTAACCATTTTAAGTACACGTTCAACCTCTCCGCCAAAATCGGCGTGTCCGGGGGTGTCGACAATATTAATCTTAACTCCGTTATAATGCACGGCAGTGTTTTTTGCAAGTATAGTAATGCCTCTTTCCTTTTCAAGGTCATTACTGTCCATAACCCTTTCTTCGGTAACCTGATTTTCACGGTATGCTCCGCCTTGCTTGAGCATTTCATCGACAAGCGTCGTTTTGCCGTGGTCAACGTGGGCTATTATTGCTACATTTCTCAAATCATTTCTTATCAACGGTTTTCCCCTCGATTCAATCAGTTTAAATAAATCTTTATTATTATAGCATAATTTTTCAATATAATAAATATTTGTTATAACAATTTTTTACATTTTTTTGATATACTTTTAGTATATTTTCACTATAATTCAACATCATTATTGACATTATGCACAATTAATGTTAAACTGATAGTAATAAAATAACCGCGTTGCGTCGCAAAAGCGCGGCAATTTAAACAAATAGAAAGGCGGCTTTCGAAAAAAACACGAAGGCCATAGTCATAAAGATGATCAAAGCTATTATTTTTGACCTTGACGGCACTATTGCCGATACCATACCCGCCATTCAGCACGCGCTTAATATCACTCTCGAGCGCTTCGGATTTACCGAAACCAATTACGAAAGGGTGCGCGCTTCTCTGGGAAGCGGCACTCGCGCCTTGATTGAGGGAGTTTTGCCGCGTGATAAAGCAAAAAACGAAAAGCTGGTTACCGAGGTGGTTATCGACTATGAAAAGTCATATATGCAGACCTATCTCGACACCGACAAAACCTACGACGGCTTTTACGAAGCTGTTGAAACGCTGAAAGCACGCGGTTATCTGCTTGCGGTTCTCACAAACAAATCCGATTGCTACGTAAAACCCATGATAGATAAATTGCTTCCGAAAGACAGTATATCTGTTTGCATCGGCAGAAAAGACGGCATACCTCGCAAGCCGGACCCGTCCGTACCGCTCATGATAGCCGACTACTTGGGTGTTTCCCCTGCCGAATGTGCCTTCGTAGGCGACAGCGACGTAGATTATCTCACGGGAAAAAACAGCGGAATGACAAGCGTTTCGGTTCTTTGGGGATACCGCTCAAAAGAGGAGCTGTTAAATGTCGGAGCAACTCTCTTTGTAGATCACCCGTCAGAGCTTCTCGATATTTTTGAATAAGCACCGCAAATATCCGATACCCTTATATCGTAGGAGCCGATCTTCTCGGCGGTCCCTACAATCACTCTTTATTGGTTTTGTTGATATTTATTTTTGTTTCACAAGAATACGGTATATCTCGAAAGAGGTGTGCCGTATTTTTGTATTTGTGTCCACGAAGGCAGTAGGGGCGACCATTGGTCGCCCGCCTTGTGATGAGATGCTCCATTACTTTACGGGCGATCAATGATCGCCCCTACGACATTACAGGAACAAAAAAGAGAGGTTTTTTGTTCCTTGTCTGTTTTCACAACAAGCAAATCGTGTAGTCACATTTGCTATGCTTGCTAAAGAATAATAAAATGTGG
>JAZNBI010000118.1:0-13316 GCA_045586995.1 Eubacteriales bacterium
GATACAGGGCGTACACTTTATATTTTGGATGAGCCGACAACAGGACTTCATGTAGCCGATGTCAGAAAGCTTATTGAAATTTTGCAACGATTGTGCAGCTCCGGAAACACCATTCTCGTTATAGAGCATAACCCCGACGTAATAAAAACCGCGGATTATATTATTGATCTCGGTCCCGAAGGAGGAAACGAAGGAGGGACTGTTGTCGCCTGCGGTACACCGGAGAGCGTAATGCTTTCACCCGACTCATATACAGGGCTCTTTTTGAAAAAATGGTTGAAAAAATAACAAAGTCATGCGCTGCATCTTTCACGGGGTGCAGCGCGTTTGCTTTATGAATATATTCTGCAAATATGCATAAAAATTCAATAAAAATGAAAATATGCGTTTTTAAAAGCTTTTTTGAATTAAAATAATTTAAAAAACAAAGGGTGCTTTTTGTTAAAAAGTGTTAAAATAAATATTAAAATTAAGGGTTTTTATTGAAATGTAGTACAATGTGTATAAAAAACACAAAAATGCATTTAAACTATTGACAAATGGATAATTATGCGTTATTATTATGTCATAAAAAGGCAAATGCCTAAAAACAGATGCAAAAAATTTAGTGCGTCTAATTTAAGAAAGGTTTTGGTATTTAAAATGAAAAAAACAATTAGCGTTATTCTCGCAGCCCTTATGATAATTTCGATGGTTTTAATGACATCGTGCTCGGCACCCCAGAAGTATACGATAGGCGTTCAATCCGGAACAACGGGATGGAGCTTCATCGCAGGCGATGCGGATTGGGGATTTGAGGGCTTTAAGAATGTTAAGCTCAACTCTTTTGATAACGCAGCTCTCGCAGTTTCCGACCTTCTTGCAGGAAACACCGACTTCGTTGTTGTAGATGATGCTGTTGCAAAGACACTCGTTGCAAACAACGCAGGAACAAAGTGCATAGATATTCCGCTTACAACAGAATCTTACGGTATTGCTGTTGATAAAAATCAAGCAGAGCTTCTTACAAAAATCAATGAATTCCTCGAAGCGAAAGCTGCTGACGTAGCCGCACTTTTCGATAAATATGCTGATGTAAACGATGATAACTCTGCTTCTTGGACAGGGGATGTTGTTTCATCCGCAGAATATGACGCAACGAAGGATCAGCTCGTAGTTGCTACAAACGCTGCTTTCGCACCGTTTGAATTTGTTGTTGGTAACGGATATGCCGGCATTGATATGGAAATGGCAAAAATGCTTGCCGATTATCTCGGAATGGAGCTTGTTATAGTTAATATGGAATTTGATGCTATCACGGCTTCTCTCGGGAATAACGGTGTTGATATAGGTATTGCAGCTATGACAATAAATGCAAACCGCGCAAAGATCGTTAATTTCTCGAATTCTTATTATACAGATGCATATCAGGTTATTATTTGTAAAGAAGCTGATACAACCTTCGACAGATGCACAACAACCGAACAGGTGCTTGAAATTCTCAACTCTCTCGAAAATAAATAATGGCTGAATTGTGGGAACCTTTTTATAGACAGTTTATAACCTACCAGGGTTATTTAACTGTAATTGAAGGTCTGAAATATACTGTTGAGATCGCGGTTCTCGGACTCCTTATCGGTATATTTATCGGTACGCTTATCGCTGTTATCAAGGTCGTGCCAAAATATAAGATTCTTCCGAGAATATTATCAAAAATTTGCGACGTATACGTGGGGTTCTTTCGAGGAACGCCTATGGTCGTTCAACTTTTGATTGGATATTTCGTGCTTATGCCTGCCCTTGGATTGCAGGTCAGAAATGATATAGTAGCGGTTTTTGTGTTTGGTATGAACAGCGGCGCTTATGTGTCCGAAATTATGCGTAGCGGTATACAGGCGGTTGATGCGGGACAGCTGGAGGCAGGCCGTGCGGTTGGGTTGGGCTTTTCGCCCGCAATGCTCAAAATAGTTATTCCTCAAGCTATAAAAAACATATTGCCGACTCTGGGTAATGAGTTTATATCGCTTATAAAGGAAACGTCTGTCGTTAGCTTTATAGCAATTACGGATCTTACCAAATCGTTCAGACAGATTGGTGATGCTAACTATGAGTATATTATTCCGTATTTGATGCTTGCGGCTACATATCTTGTCATAGTGCTTCTTATCTCGTGGGGCATAAAATTGCTTGAGGGGAGGCTGAAAAAAAGTGATAGACATAATTAATTTGACCAAAAAATACGGCGACTTGACGGTGCTTAACGGCATTACCGAAACCATAAAAGAAGGCGAAAAGGTTGTTGTGATAGGCCCGTCGGGAAGTGGCAAAAGTACTTTTCTGCGCTGTATTAACTGTATGGAAGACCCTACGTCCGGCTCGATTATTTTTGAAGGAGAGGACCTTGCCGATATGAAGGTCGATATAAACCTTCATCGTGAACATATCGGAATGGTTTTTCAACAGTTTAATCTTTTCAACAATATGACGGTGTTGGATAACATCATGCTTGCGCCGGTTTATCTGGGGAAGAAAAAGTTACGCGCTAAAAAACGTAAGAATTTCTTTATTAAGATTTCTAATTTGTTTAGAAAAAACAAAAGAGATATAATTCCCATAGAAACAACTGCAAGTAAAATAAAAGCCGATGCAAAAGAGCGAGCAATGGAGCTCCTTGCTCGAATCGGGTTGCAGGAAAAGGCAGATAAATATCCATCTACTTTGTCAGGGGGGCAAAAGCAGAGAATAGCAATAATTCGAGCATTGGCAATGAATCCTAAGGTTATGCTTTTTGACGAGCCGACAAGTGCGCTTGACCCCGAAATGGTAGGAGAGGTTCTTGACCTTATGAAAGAGCTTGCCGATGATGGTATGACTATGGTGGTTGTAACGCATGAAATGGGATTTGCTCGCGAGGTCGCAGATAGGATTATATTTATGTGTGACGGCGTTGTAGCCGAATCGGGAACTCCGAAAGAAATATTTGAAAATCCGAAAAACCCGCGAACCAAACAATTTTTAAATGCGGTGTTATGATTTTAACTCAAATTTGGCTGTTGCTGATATAAAGCAGTTCTGAATATGTAAAAACAGGCAGAGAGAATTTTCTCTCTGCCTGTTTACGTATAATCGCAATTTGCAAATTAAACTTAACATATTTCTTTTTTGATATAAACTTCTTCTTAATAATTGACAATAAAGCACTATAATGGTATAATAAATTCGGTATTTTCTTCTTTGAAAAATTGTTTTTAATGTTTTGCTTTTAATTGGGAAATAATAAACAATATATCAAATTTGGAGTTGAATTATGGTTTTTAAGTATAAAATTTTCAAAGTGATTTTTTCGACCGTATTTGCGTGTGCATGCTTGATTATACTTGTGGCTTGCGGAAGTAATATAAAATATGAATACGAAGCAGGAGATATTTTTCCTGATGCGGAAACCATATCCGGTATTGCGGGAGCAGAATATGTAACGGATCTTTCAACAATTACCTTCAATGTACCCGGAAATTATAAAATAAAAGTAAAAAACGGAATTAAAACCGAAAATGTAAATGTTATTGTCAAGGATACCAAAGCCCCCGAGGTTTCGGTTAAAAATCTTACGATAAGCTCGGGCAGTAAAATTCCTAAAGCGCAGGATTTTGCCACCGGAATAATTGACGGAACGGCAGTGACAGCTTCCTATAAAAGCGCTCCGTCGATAAAGTCGCTGGGTGATTATCCGCTTACTGTTATTTTTGAAGATTTAGCGGGAAATAAATCTGAATATGACGTTGTTCTTTGTGTTATCACAGATACAGAACCGCCTACAATAAACGCATCTGATATAACTGTATATGTGGGTGATTCGGTTGCTTATAAGAAAAATGTGGTTGTTGACGATAACTGCGGTTCCAACAACGTTACTTTAACAGTGAATTCGAAAAATGTGAATACCTCGCTTGCAGGCAAATATACAGTTGAATATACGGCTGTTGATATTTCGGGAAATGTTACCGTTGTCAAATCTACCGTAACGGTAATAAATCTTACTGTTACTGAGGATATGCTGAATGATAAAATCGACGAGGTTATCGCAACTAAATCAATGAAAGCTATGACAAAGCAAGAACAGATTAAAGCAATATACGATTATGTTAAATATTCTATGACATACCAGACTACATCTGTAAAAGATGATTGGGTCAGAGAGGCATACTCGGCACTTTTTGTAACCCATACGGGAGATTGCTTCAGCTTTTATTCGGCATCAAAAGCTTTTTTTGAGCGCCTTGGCATTGATAATATGGAGGTCAGACGTTCGGTCAGCGTAAACGGAGAAACGCACTATTGGAGCTTGGTTAATATAGGCACAAAGGCATCTCCTAAATGGTATCATTATGATTCCTGCCCCATGACGGCAGAATATAGAATAACAAGTTATTTGTTGACCGATGCTCAGATTATGGCATATAATAAGTGGCGCGGTATAAACTATTATTCATTTAATGCGGGAGAATATCCCCAAAGAGAAAAAACTGTTATTGTAAAAACCCCGAATTTGGAAAAATACTATTGAATGGGTGATAAATAATGCAAACCAACATTCTGGAATATCTTGAATTTACCGTTAAGCAAAGTCCCGATAAGATTGCTTTCGGAGATGAAACAGATACGATGAGCTTTTCGGAGCTTTATGAAGCGGCAAAAGCTTTGGGTAGCGGATTGATTAGTAAAAAAATATATAAAAGCCCCGTTATCGTTTATATGGATAAAAAGCCGTCGACAATTGCGGCTTTTCTCGGCGTCGTTTATTCGGGGAATTTTTATATTTGCGTTTCTCCCGAAATGCCGTTAAAGCGTATCGAGCTTATTATTAAACAGACGAACGCTCGGATAATAATTGCTGATGAAAAGAATTTCGAAAATGCCAAAAAGATTTCATTTGACGGAGAACTGTTGTGTTATTCCGACTTATCAAAAGGACATATTGACGAGGATGGAATTGCTTGCGTTCGTAAAAAACAGCTTGATACTGATATTATATATATAGTGTTTACTTCGGGCTCGACAGGGGTACCCAAAGGGGTTGCGGCGTGTCACAGGTCGGTTATTGATTATACCGAAAGCTTGTCCGATGCGCTTGGTTTTTCTTGCGATACAGTATTTGCAAATCAAACCCCGTTGTATTTTGATGCACCGCTCAAAGAAATTATGCCGACGCTTAAATTCGGCGCGACGACATATTTTGTACCGAAAAAATATTTTATGTTTCCCATAATGCTCGTGGATTTTTTGAATAAATATAAAATCAATACGATATGTTGGGTGGTTTCGGCGCTCACGATGATATCATCGCTTGGCGTATTCGATAAAAAAATCCCCCAATATTTAAAGGTCGTTGCCTTCGGCAGCGAGGTCTTTCCTTTGAGGCAATTTTCAATTTGGAAAAATGCTTTGCCTGATGTTAGATTTTTTAATCTTTACGGACCTACCGAAGCTACCGGTATGTCTTGCTTTTGGGAAAATACGCGAGAGCTTGAGGAAGGTGAGCCGATTCCGATAGGCAGACCGTTTAAAAATACCGAGATACTTCTTATTAAAGAGGATAAAACTCGCGCAGCCGACGGGGAAGAAGGAGAAATATATATCAGGGGAACCTGTGTAACGCTCGGATACTATAATGATTCGGAAAAAACAGAAAAACTCTTTGTGCAAAATCCTCTTAATTCATCATATCCCGAAATTGTATACCGCACAGGTGATATAGCTCGTATAAATTCATATGGAGAGCTCGTTTTTGTTTCCCGAAGGGATTATCAAATAAAGCATATGGGACACAGAATTGAGCTTGGGGAGATCGAGTCGACGGCATCTGATTTTGATAAGATTTACCGTGCGGCAGTTATATATGATTCCGAAAAAGACCGTTTGATGCTTTATTATACAGGTGTATGCGGCGAAGATGAATTGTCGGCGTATCTAAAAGAGTATCTTCCGAAATATATGCTTCCCACATCCGTTAAAAAGCTTGAGGCCATGCCGTTAACATCAAACGGGAAGCTTGACAGACGGGCATTGAGTTCTTTTCAATAGGAGTCGATAATATGGAAAAAAATTTAAATCCTAAAAATCAGAGCTGTGAAAGCCGTCCCCAAAAAACATTTTCGGATGAAGAACTCAGCTCTTTGCGCGCAACTGTTAAAAGTTTGATTTCTCCCAAAAGATTCAGACATACGTGCGAGGTTGAAAATACAGTTGTAAGGATTTGTGAGCTGTATATTCCAGAAAAAACGGCATCTTTGCGTGCCGCAGCAATACTTCATGATATAACAAAAGAATATTCTTTTGAAAATCAGTTGAATTTTTGTAAAAAATTTGGTATAATTGTGTCCAAGCTTGATATGCTAACTCCGAAGACTCTTCACGCGAGGACTGCATCCGAGCTTATAAAAGCAGAGTATCCAAAATTTGCAGACGAAGTGGTTGTTTCGGCGGTTCGATGGCATACGACCGGCAGGGCAGGAATGACTCTTGAAGAAAAGATTCTCTATCTTGCCGACTATATTGACGATTCTCGTACATTTGAGGATTGTGTGTGGCTAAGAAACGCATTTTGGGATCCCAAACCTCAGAATATGACTTATGATGAGAGGATAAATCACCTGAACAGGATACTTATTATTTCTTTTGATATGACTATACGCGGCTTGCTCGATTCTAAATCCCCCATAGGTCCGGATATAATCGAAGCGAGAAACGCATTGCTTGAGGAGATGCTTCAAATTTAATTTGAAAGGTGTTGCTCCTCTTGAAGAATTTAAGATCTTTTTTAAAAAAATATCAAAACACAGTTGTTTTTTCTGCGGTTGTGTTTGTTTATGCCTTGTTTGCGGCTTTTACACTTATCCAAGGATATAACTCGGATGTTAAGAATTCCGTTTCGCAAATTGATGAAAATTATGCATACGAAAAGGATGTATATTCATTTTTAATTTTGGGAACGGATAATGCTGCAGGGCTTTGTGATATGCTGCTGCTTGCTTCGTTAAATATTTCGAATAATACCGCAAGCGTTGTGTGGATACCGCGAGATACTTATGTTGATTTTGGAAGCCGACACACGCGAAAGATCAACGGTGTGTTGAATTATTTTGGCGATGATGCACTCAAAACTCTTGAATTCTTTGAAAAAAGTATGGATATTGAAATCGATTATTATGCAGTTGTTGATTTAGATGTTCTTACAACCACCGTGGATCTGCTTGGCGGGATTGAGATTGATGTGCCTTTTGATATGGTTTACGAGGACGTGTATCAGAATTTAAAAATAAATTTGTCTAAAGGTAGGCATGTTTTAAACGGAAAAGAAGCCGAACAGTTCGTTAGATATCGCAGTGGTTATATAGAAGGTGATATCGGACGTATCGATGCTCAAAAGCTCTTTATAGCTGCGCTTGCGGACAATGTATTGTCGGGAATTCCGTTATCAAAAATGATAAAGCTTTGTGTCACAATTTTACCCGAGATCAAAACCAATATTAATGTTTCCGATTGCTTGTTCTTTTTAGATAATCTCAGAAATTTGAAAGGATCCGAAATTTATTTTTCGACATTGCCCGGAAAAGAAATATATACAAGAAATGCTTGGTATTATGCTGTTTGTAAAACGGGTACGAAAAAAATGCTCGCGGAAAATTTTGATGATTACGATATAGAATTTGATAAATACGGAATATTTGTTGATACATCCGACGCTTCGCTTAATACAGATATAAGCGAGGTTTATTACAGTGATATCGAGGCAAAAAGAATTGCCATAAAGGATATAAATGAAAACGGCATTTATATAGGTCGTTTGAAAAAATGAAAGGAAATTACGATGAACGAAATTAAAAAAGAGGCGGAGAGCATTGAAATTCCTCAGCTTTCCGAGCTTAATCCCAAAGAACTGGCAAATGCGCTTGCATCTATACTCGATTCTAAAAAAGGAAAAGACTTAAAGGTTATAAACGTTGAGGACAATACGGTCATCGCGGATTATTTTGTAATATGCAGCGGCACCTCCTCCACGCATGTAAAGGCGTTGGCAGAAGAACTTGAAGCGAAAAGCGGCGAGCACGGTTTGTCTCCTGTAAGTGTCGAAGGACGTGACGGACGTTCATGGATATTGCTTGATTACAGTAATGTTATTGTTCATATATTCAGTCGCGACGCAAGAGAATTTTATAACTTAGATAAGCTTTATGCTGAAACAAGGATACTCGAAGAAAAAACAGAACAAACTGAAAATATTAATACAGAGGGATAAATTATGAAGTACGATTATCGATCAATAGAGAAAAAATGGCAAAACAAATGGGAGGAGAACGGAACATTTGTGGCAAAGAATGATTATTCAAAGCCCAAATATTATGCACTTGTAGAATTTCCTTATCCTTCGGGACAAGGACTACATATAGGACATCCTCGTCCTTATACAGCACTTGATATCGTATCGCGTAAGAAAAGAATGCAGGGGTATAACGTTTTGTTCCCGATGGGGTGGGATGCTTTTGGTTTGCCTACCGAAAACTATGCGATAAAAAATAAAATTCATCCCGCTATAGTAACCGAAAAGAACGTTGCTCGTTTTAAAGAACAGCTCAAGATGATCGGATTTAGTTTTGATTGGAGTCGCGAAATAAACACCACCGATCCCAAATATGTAAAATGGACACAGTGGATATTCCTTCAACTCTTTAAGCACGGTTTGGCTTATAAAAAAGAGATGAATGTTAATTTCTGTACCTCGTGTAAGGTCGTTTTGGCAAACGAAGAGGTTGTAAACGGAGTTTGCGAAAGATGCGGCTCGGAGGTTATACACAAGGTTAAAAGCCAGTGGATGCTTAAAATAACCGAATATGCCGACCGTCTTGTTGATGATTTGCAGCACCTTGATTTTATTGAAAGAGTAAAAACTCAAGAAATCAACTGGATCGGGCGTTCACACGGCGCAGAGGTGATTTTTAAATCATCTGACGGAGAGGATATTATAGTTTATACAACGCGTCCGGATACGCTGTTTGGCGCTACTTATATGGTTATTGCGCCCGAACATCCTTTTGTTGAAAAATGGAAGAATAAGCTTGCAAACTATGATGAGATTGCGGAGTACAGAACAAATGCCGCTAAAAAATCCGATTTTGAAAGAACCGAGCTTGTTAAGGACAAGACCGGTGTAAAACTAAACGGTATTACCGCAATAAATCCGGTTAACGGAAAAGAAATCCCGATATTTGTTTCGGATTATGTGCTTTCTACGTACGGTACGGGAGCTATAATGGCGGTTCCCGCGCACGATACACGAGATTGGGAATTTGCCAAGAAATTTGATTTGCCTATAATCGAGGTCGTAAAAGGCGGAAATGTAGATGAAGAAGCATTTACCGATGTAGCAACAGGTACTATGGTAAATTCCGGATTTCTCGATGGATTGGAGGTTAGCGAAGCAAAGGAAAAAATAATAGAGTGGCTTACCGAAAACCGAGTCGGAGTTAAAAAAACCAATTTCAAGCTTCGCGACTGGGTATTTTCAAGACAAAGATATTGGGGAGAGCCCGTTCCGCTTGTATATTGTGAAAAGTGCGGTTGGGTTCCGATTCCTGAAAGTGAATTGCCGTTGATGTTACCGAAGGTAGAGCATTATGCACCGACTGATACGGGAGAATCTCCTCTTGCAAATGCAACCGATTGGGTAAATATTACCTGCCCGCATTGCGGCGGCCCCGCTAAACGCGAAACCGACACAATGCCAAACTGGGCGGGCTCGTCCTGGTATTTCTTAAGATATTGCGACCCGTCTAATGACGATGTACTTGCGTCTAAAGAAGCACTTGATTATTGGATGCCTGTAGATTGGTATAACGGCGGTATGGAGCATGTTACCTTGCATTTGCTTTATTCGAGATTCTGGGCTAAATTCCTTTACGATATTAACGTGCTCAGTTGTCCTGAGCCCTACTTGAAACGCACGGCGCACGGAATGATTCTTGGCGAAAACGGCGAAAAAATGTCAAAATCAAGAGGAAACGTTATCAATCCGGATGATGTTATAAACGAATACGGTGCAGATTCTTTGCGTCTTTATGAAATGTTTATAGGTGATTTTGAAAAAAGCGCACCGTGGTCGCAAGCGAGTATAAAAGGATGCAAGCGTTTTCTTGACAGAGTTGCCGCATTGCCTGAGATTATGAGCGGAAGCGGATTTAATCCCAAGCTCGAGAGCCTGCTACACAAAACGATTAAAAAGGTTACCGGCGATATTGAAGATATGAAATTCAATACAGCAATTGCAGCTATGATGACCTTTGTAAATGAGGTATACAATGTTGGAGCAATTACATCCGATGAGCTTTCTGTTTTGATAAGATTGCTTTGCCCGTTTGCGCCTCATCTTTGCGAGGAGATCGGAGAGCAGTTGGGATTTGAAAAGTTTGTTTCTGTTTCGGATTGGCCTTTATATGATGAAGCAAAGACCGTAGATAATACGATTGAAATAGCGGTTCAAATTAACGGTAAAGTCAGAGCAACCGTAAATATTCCGTTGAATTGTGATAAGGATACGGCGCTTGAGATAGCCAAGTCCGATGAAAGAATTTCTGTAGCAATAAAGGGAAGCACCATAATAAAAGAGATAGTTGTTCCCAATAAAATCGTCAATATTGTTATAAAATAAAAGATTAAAAGTAAAAACAAAAAATGTATTGACAACATTTAAATTTTGTTGTATAATAGTCGAAGTAATGTTCCGAAAAGTATTTGGTACACGCGGAGGGAGGGAAAATTAGATATGGCAGAGGTCAGAGTAAAAGAAGGCGAATCCTTGGATAGCGCTCTCCGCCGCTTTAAACGTCAGTGCGCTCGTTCGGGTGTCCTTACAGAGCTTCGCAAGAGAGAACACTATGAAAAGCCCAGCGTAAAACGCAAGAAAAAGTCAGAAGCTGCAAGAAAACGTAAGTTTAAATAATTGTTTAATATCCGCAAAGTGAAAATCACTTTGCGGATATTTTTATACTTGACAAATATTTATTTATATGGTAAAATATCTGTACTATTATACACAGTACAGCTGTGTGAAAGGAGAAAGATGTGTTTCAAATTGACCCAATGTCAAGAGTTCCGATATACGAGCAGATTATAGATGAGGTCGAAAGATTTATAATTAATGGAATTTTAAAGCCGGGGGCTCAAATGCCATCGGTCAGAAATCTTTCTGTTGAACTTTCATTAAACCCCAACACTGTTCAAAAAGCATATTCGGAGCTGGATTCTCGCAAAATTATTTTTTCTGTACCCGGTAAAGGATGTTATATATCCGAAAACGCAAAGGATATAATTTTACAAGGCAATCGTGAAAAGCTTTCGGATTTTAAAGAAACGGTGAAAAAACTTATTATGTCGGGAATAGACAAAAGTGAATTGCATGATTGCATCGATTGCTTAAATATTTGTGATAACGGAGATAAATTATGATAAAGACAGAAAACGTTACTAAAAAATTTGGAGATTTTAAGGCGTTAGACAATATAAATTGCACCATAAATAAAGGATGTATTTATGGTATGGTTGGCTCCAATGGGGCGGGAAAGTCAACCTTTTTACGTCTTATATCCGGAGTTTACCGTGCAGATACAGGTACAATTAAGGTGGATGGGGAAGACGTTTACGAAAATCCAAATGCTAAAAATAAGATTGCATTCGTTCCGGATGACCTGTTTTATTTATCAGGAGCCAATATGAGTCGAATGGCAAAAATGTATAATGACCTTTATCCTAATTTTAAATATGAAAGATTTTACGAGCTTATTTGTGATTTTGAGCTCGATCCTCAAAAATCGTTAAATACTTTTTCAAAAGGAATGAGAAGACAGGCAATTACGATTCTTGCGCTTGCTGCCTGCCCGGAATATATTTTTTTTGATGAAACCTTTGATGGACTTGACCCTGTAATGAGAAATTATGTCAAAAAATTGATTTGCAGCGATGTGGCAGAACGAGGGGCAACTGCTATTATTACATCTCATTCTTTACGCGAGCTTGAAGATACCTGTGATCAGCTTGCATTGCTTCACAAGGGAGGTCTTGTTCTCGAAAGCGACATTCAAAAGCTAAAAACATCACAATTTAAGATACAAATTGCCTTTGATGAGGAATACGGAAAAGAAAAGTTCAACTCATTGAAAATAGTTTCCTTCAAAAAGCAGGGCTCGGTTACCAATATGATAATAAAAGGTGAAAGAGAACAAACGGTTGAAAAGCTTCGTGAAATGAATCCGATATTACTTGAGGTGCTGCCACTGTCGCTTGAAGAAGTTTTTACTTATGAAATGGAAGCTTTGGGATATAAATTTAATTTTGATTAAGAAGGGTGATTGTTATAAATGAAAAAAATCAAATTATTTAATTTTGGGCTATTTAAAGAAGGAATTAAACAGCTTAAATTAATAGGCATACTTGCCACGACTGTATTTACAATAGAAGCCGTTTGGATCTTGTTTGGGCGGCTCGTAAATTTTTCTTCCAATGATTTGGATTTTACTCAATCGATTAGGTTTATAGACATACACCCGATAATATATGCAGCGTATATTTTAATGGTGCCGTTTATGATGATGTCCTTATTTGGCTTTATGAACAAACGCAATAGCTCGGACTTTTATCATTCGTTGCCGCATAAAAGAGAGAGTGTTTTTTTCAGCTTCCTTGCTGCGGTCGTTACGTGGGTATTAATAGCAGTCGGAGTGAGCTCATGCGTATCACTGATTATTGCAATGTCTTTCCCGAAGATATTTGTCATAAATGTTGCATCACTGGTGATCATTCCCAATATTATTGCAGCTTCTTTATTGGTTGCGGGGGCAATGTCAATCGCTATTTCAATAAGCGGAACACCCGCGGTGAATATTATGCTGACGGGACTTATACTTTTTATGCCCAGAGTTTTTATATCCTTGCTTGTAAATGCCATACAAGATAAAATTCCGTTTATTACATCAAATACTATACCGTGGATATTCACCTCCAATGCAAACTTTGTAACAGGGGGATTTTCGTCGATTTTTTCGACAAATCAAGATCATGCTTTTTGGCAAACCTTTGCTTATACATTTGTGCTTGCATTGATTTACACCGTGCTGGGTTGCCTTGCGTTTTGTGCTCGCAAAAGCGAAAGCGCGCAAATGTCTGCACCGAATAGAATTCTTCAAAATGTATATAGAATAACGATAACTATGTTTTTTTCTATACTTTTGTGTGCGGGCATCTATACCGATGATATTGATTTTACACTTTTTGTGGGCGGATGTATTTTT
>JAZNBI010000119.1:0-7240 GCA_045586995.1 Eubacteriales bacterium
GCAGATGACATTTTTAATACAAAAATACTCCGTAAGAATTCAAAACCGAAGTGGAATAAAGGAAAAGAACATCACATTCGGGTTTAAATTCAACATAGTCTTTTAGCGAATTGGAAGAAACATAACGAATATCAACCACAAGGATCTCGGAATATTCCGAAACGAGAAGCGGAGCTATACTGCTTCCGAAAGAGTCGCGGAACAAAACCAACTGTTTTCCATTGCTCTGATTGGGATTCTTTATGGTAAGCAACGGAACCGCGCCTTGTAAAAAGACGTCATATGGGTCTACGTTAGAGAAATTTTCTTCGTCATATATACCGACAAAGCTATCGGTAAGCGTATCGTAAACCGTTACTCCATTAAACACATCCGATGTCATATATATCAAATCATCCGGAGCAACAGGCAACGCTGCCTGACCGTAGTAGGTACCGTAATAATTTGAAAGCTTATTTTCGGTCCAATTGTAATCGGAAGCCACGTTAGAAGCCCCCATTGCTGAAAGCAACGCATCTGCAACAGGAAATATCTTGTTCTGTGTCCAGTGCGGGTCGGTGCGATAGAAATCGTCCAAATCGAGCATATTGCGGATATCGATTTCAGATATATTATCGTCTATCATATCCTTAATGCTGTCATACATTGCATCATAATCATAATGCAAATATCCATGCTTCTCTGCCGCAAAATAATTCTTATCGGGAATTACCGAATAATACACGTTGGCATTCAGTTCGCTGAAATATTTATTGTAAACTGCATTAAAACGCCCAATGGCATCCTTAACAGCGGCTTCGCTGTATTCGCCGTCCATACTGAAAAGCGAATCATCTACAATATAATATCCGTTGGTATCCTTTTGAAAAAGAAAATTCAGTTTGAATATTGATTTCAAAGAACGAAACCAATCGCGCACCGGGAATTGATCGAGCAAATAGCTCTCAAGGTCCGAAAAATATTGCGAAAGTACGTATTCTTTGCCTTTGCGCTCGGCATCCGCCTTCATTTCCTCATAATTCGGGAACTGTAAAAGCGGTCTGCGTTCGCTATTTGAAACCGCCGAATCCGGAAGTATTAATGTCAAGATACACAAGCCGCACAATATAAGCAAGAATACGCTTAAAATAACGCGTTGCACACTCTTGCGCTTTGAATAGTAAGCTTTTTGAGAATCCATATTTACCTCCTTAGAAACGGAAATACAAGAAAGGATTGAACGAACCGTCTACCAGATACGCGGTAACCGTGAGCAATATAAAAGCGCAGAAGATCGGCTGCAATACGGAAACAATGGCTTTGCCAACCGAACGCGTCGCGTTTTCGACACACGCATCGACGGTTTCGTTTGATTTGTTGGGAGCACCGCATATCTTTTCCACGATCCATTTCGGGAACGACGTAGAGCCAACCGCAGCAACCAACAAAAGCACTGCATAGCTGGTGAGATAATACAATGTATTCGTATCTGTCAACGCAAGCGAGCCAAAGCTGAACATACCCTTAAAGTTATGCATAACCTCGCTCATATCGTTTGCATTAAACAAAACGAAGCTGAACACGATAAATGTCATTACGTATAAAGTACGTATAAATTGCGGGAGCTTGTCAAGAATACGCTTCAAGAAGAACTTTTCGAGAAGCAAAAATACTACGAAATAAAGTCCCCACAAAATAAAGTTCCAGGACGCACCGTGCCAAAATCCCGTAAGGAACCATACCACAAGCGTATTAAATAACCACCTGTATTTTGAGCAACGGTTTCCGCCGAGCGGAATGTATACATAATCGCGGAACCAAGTACCGAGCGACATATGCCAACGGCGCCAGAATTCCGTTATACTTCCCGACATAAAGGGATAGTTGAAGTTTTCAAGGAAATGGAATCCGAACATACGTCCAAGACCTATTGCCATATCCGAATATCCCGAAAAATCGAAATATATCTGGAGGGTATAGGCAATGGCGCATATCCAATATGAAAGCACCGAACGCTCGTCGGCGCCTATCAAAATATTTGAAAGCTCGGCAAGTGAATTTGCAATAAGCACCTTTTTGCCAAGACCAACACAAAATCGTACGATTCCCTGCGTGAAATCCGACAGTGTGTGCGTGCGGCTATCAAGCTCATCCTGAACGGTTTGATAGCGCACTATAGGACCTGCAATAAGCTGTGGGAAAAGGGTCACATATGCAATAAAGGAGATAGGATTTTTTTGTACTCGTGCGTCTGAGCGATAAACGTCTATCACATAGGAGAGAATTTGGAATGTATAAAAGCTTATTCCGATAGGGAGCGCCAATTTTAAAAGCCCTATCGAAGTACCGAATAAATCATTGATATTTTGTAAGAAAAAATCACTATATTTAAAGAAAATCAGCGGCGCTAATGTACAGACAACGGCTAAAGCAAGATATAATTTTCCAAATCGTTTGCCTTTTGCATTATTCAGCAACAATCCGAAAAGATATCCTATAACCGAAGAGCTCAGCATTACCAAAACGTAAATCGGCTCGCCCCAGAAATAGAAGAATAAACTCGAGAAAAGCAGGACGAAATTTTTGACTTTAGTTGGTACTATAAAATATACTCCAAGTACAATTGGGAGAAAAAAACACAGAAAAGAAATACTTGAAAAAAGCATATGTGACCTCTTTGTTAGTTAAATCGGCTTATTATTGGGGAAAGTATACGGACATCTCGTAATTTTCCAACATAAAGGAAGCGAGTTGGTCGCCTTCGTCTGCGGATTTAGCAACTATAAAAGCAACGACCTGTTCCTTTGTAAGTGTAACCACATAGCAATCATCGCCAAAGGAAGTAAGATCAAGATTTTGTTGAAGTGTAGCGATAAAGGAATTGGTATCTGTATCGTCAGTCAAGCGGAACAAACCGAAAAGATATTTGGAAGTGCTGTCTGCAGCAGACTGATTTATAATGTAATCAGAAAGTGTGTTAACGTCAACTGCGGAGAATCCGAAAGGCGCATTTTCATCCAAGTTGATATAATCTACCATAGAAATGAATTCGCAATTTTCAGCTGCGGAATGTAAAATATCCGACATTGTAACCGAATCCATCGCACCCTCGTCCTCGTAATCATCAGGATTATAGGTTGTGGGGTCAATAGCTGCAAAAGCGTCTGTAAGAAGCTTCATATCCATAAGCTCGGAGCCAATCATAGCGAAGAAAACGGTTCTTCCTGAGATAGCGGTTTCTACTTGGTCTGCAGAAACGCAAAGCCATTTGTTGGGATCTGAGCCCTGCTTAACGTCAGCGGCAAACGCCTCGACGTCAGCGCCCTCGTGCAAGCGGAAAAGCACCAACAAGAACGGAGTTGAAGAAATTTTGGGCTCAAAGAAAAGTGCCTCTTCAAAATCTCCGGAAAAGCCCTCGTACCCAAGCACGACGCCGGTGATTTCAGGTGTCAACTCTTGAGTTTCAAAGGAAGGCGGGAATTCTTGACCCGAAAGAGAAACGATCTGGCTGAGAATAGCGTTAAGGGGCATACTGTCCAACGTTTGAGGTGCTTCTACATTAGGATCGTCATCCTGTGTATTGTTATCTACACAAGAAATAAGCGAAAGGGGGATAATCGTAATCATCATTAATACTGCGAGTAAAAGTGCAATTGTCTTTTTCATTTTTTTAATACCTCATTTTTTATTGTTTTTTGGGTGTTACACCTATAATACAAACAACTTATAAAAAGGTGACAACTTTTTTAAAATTTTTTTGATTTTTTAAAATATAAATATCTATTTATTATATTAACTCGTTTTCGGGGTGTAGCAATCGTAAACCACCCACGAATCATAAGCGCCTATCGCTTTGCTCGCTTCATCTGTAGGTGTTCCGTCGAGCCCTGTAGTCAAGCAGAAACGAATATCCTTCATATACATACCTTCGCAATCCGTTTCGGAATGCGGATATATAATGACGGTGATCTTATCCTTTTTATCGAAGGTATGAAAAATATTTTTGCTTTGAGAAATCACATCATAAAGCTCAACCTGCAAAACGCACACCAAATCAACAGTTGCATTTTCGTCTTGAGCTTTATAAAGGTTATAAGAAGTGACCTTTCCGTCGGCAACCATAAAATTCATATTCTCTTTAGTTGCCCAATTTGAAAAGTGCTCAAGATACGCTTCTTCATCGGACGGTAACAAGCCGCCTGCCTCGCGGGCAGATATATAAGATGCCGTATTAGTCGTCACTATGCCGTATGCATCAATTTCCATAAAGGAACCGTTTACCTCGTAGGGCATAAGCTTGTTAAAAGCTTGAAATCCGATAACAAATACAAACGCCAACGCGCACATAACGGGAACGACCCTACGCCACACGGCTTGGTTTGAAAATATGTTTTCAAAACGTCGAGCTCCAAAGCTTTTTTCATTTTGCCTTTCGTGAACCCTGTCAAGAGTTTTGGAAATAAGCGCCTCGCTCGGTCGAATTTTATCCATTGCTTGGCGCAGCTGTATTTCGCTGATATCATTTTCGACTTTGTTTTCCCTGTTAAATCTCATCTTGATCTCCATATCGCCTCCGATACGGCGGCGATTTTTGTTAAAAAATAATCGTAAACCCCAAAAAAACTTATTTTCTGATTATTCGGTGAGAGCCACCTTTAATTTTTGGCGAGCGCGTGATAAACGCTTTTTGACGGTATCTTCCGACTGACCAACAATTTGAGAAATCTCCTTTATTGAAAGATCTTCATAATAAAACAGTAATATAACTTCTCGCATATTGCTCTGAAGCTTCCATATTTGTTTTAGCAAGTCCGACGAGTTTTCTTCCTGAGCCACCGAAATATCGGGGCGGTCGGAATCCTCACTCGGTGTTTGCGCCTCTATAATTTCATCCAATGTTGACATCTCCCGACGCCATGGGGCGACGAAGTGAGAATTACAGCAATTTATGGTAACGCGAATGATCCACGCCTTGCGATGCTCCTCGGATTCAAATGGTTTTTTTACGCTTACAAGCTTTAAAAACACATCTTGAAAAATATCCTCGGCATCGTGTGATGATTTTGTTTTCATCATTGCAATTCTGTAAACCAAAGGAGAATAGAAGCGTACAACCTCGTCGGTAACTTCCATAGGAAGAACTTGAGTTTTCTCAATATCACCGGTCATTTGTAACCCTCCTAACTAATATACCGAAAAAGGTCAAAAAAGTGACCGATTTTCGGCTTTTTATAAAAAATATTTTTAAAGTCGAATTTTCAGCAAAAAAGCGGCAGAGTTTTTACCTTTGCAAAGGTATATACCGCGATAGTATTATATCATATATACAGATTATTTGCAATATTGAAAACCAATTACCGCCGCAAATCAAAACTTCGGCGTATATTCGGCATTTGCCGAGTCCCTTCCCTGCATATATCCGTTAAAGCCAAGCTTTTCAGCGTGCTTCAAAACGCTTTCATATTCAAAGGTAGTAAGCTTGCGCTTCAAATTCGGAAATTTGCAATCGTTGGCAAACTCGGGGGTATATTGACTCATAATACTCAAAACAATATCGTTAATTGGCAAAAGTTTTGCAATAGCATCGAAAATTTTTACAGAATCCAAACGGCAACCGGGTAAAACCAAATGTCTGATTACCATTCCGCGCTGTAGTATTCCCTCGTCGTCATATCGCACTCCTCCGACCTGAGCGTACATTTCCTTTAAAGCCGAGCAAGCGACCTCAAAATAATCGGGTGCTGAGGAATACTCCGAAGCAAGCTCCCGAGAGCAATATTTAAAATCCGGCATATAAACGTCAACCAAGCCCGAAAGCTTTTTCAAGGTTTCCGTCTTTTCATACCCTCCGCAATTATAAACGACAGGAATTTTCAATTTACCCGATGCTTTTGCCATAGAAAGAGCAGATGCAATATTATCGGCAAAGTGCGTAGGAGTTACCAAATCGATATTATGCGCGCCGCGCTTCTGAAGCTCAAACATCAAATCCACAAGCTGGCGCTCGTCATAAGCCCTACCGATATTTTTGCCGATTATGGCGCTGTTTTGACAAAAAACGCAACGCAAGCTGCATCCCGAGAAAAAAATAGTTCCCGCGCCGTTTTTTCCGCTTATGCACGGTTCTTCCCACATATGTAAGCCAAAATATGCAACCATCGTTTCCGACGACATCCTGCAAAAACCCATTTTTTTGTCACGGTCAACGCCGCATTCACGGGGGCAAAGCTTACAAATCATCAAAACGCACCTCCTATACATACTTTCCTACATTATAAAATATATCCGCCTCAAAATCAATATGAATTTTATGAATATTATTTACTTATAACGCAAAACGTGGTATAATAAATACAAATATTTAGAAAAAGAAGGTATACCAATATGGAACAAGTTTGGCAAAATCTTATCAACTCATCAGTAGAAATAGCAAAAAAACTGCTTTTTGCGGCAATAGTTTTAGTTGTCGGAATTTTTTTGATTAAATTCATCATTAAAATATTTACAAAGAGCAAAAAAAGCGAAAAATTCGACCCGATAGTCGTAACCTTCATCAACAGCTTTATTAAAATCACACTTTACATTGTGCTTGTAATTTCGGTTGTTGCCATACTCGGAGTTCCGATGGCATCCATCATAGCGCTTTTGGCATCCGGAGGAGTTGCAATAGGTCTTGCTTTGCAGGGCTCGCTTTCCAACTTTGCGGGAGGAATTATGCTCCTCATTTTTCGCCCCTTTACAAAAGGCGACGTTATCGAATCGTCAGGTCAATCGGGCGTTGTTGACAGCATCGGCATTTTTTATACTAAAATAATCTCTTTTGACAATAAACACATTACAATTCCGAATTCAACTCTGACCTCTGCCACAATTATAAACTACAACGTTGAAAGCCGACGCCGTGTAGACATCGCCTTCAACGTTGCATACGGCACAGACATTGAAAAGGTCAAAAAAATCGTGCTTGCAATGGTAGGCGAGCACGAAAAGATACTGAAGGATCCCGCACCGTTTTTGCGAATGACGAATATGAAGGATTCCTCACTTGAATTCACATTGAGATTTTGGTGTGCGCCCTCGGATATAGTTACTGCAAAGAGCGATATTCTTGAGCAAATGCACGATATATTTGCGCATATGGGCATTGTAATTCCGTTCAACCAACTCGACATCAACATTAAGAATATAAAATGATCGATAAAATATCGCTCTACCGTTCGTTTGCGTGTGTAGCTGAATACGGAAGCATCTCTGCGGCGGC
>JAZNBI010000120.1:0-25003 GCA_045586995.1 Eubacteriales bacterium
TTGTGGTATAATAAAGCAAAGAAAGGCGGTGCATTTATGGGCTGTTGGGGAATGGGAATCACGCAAAGCGATGAATACTGCGAAATATACGAGCGCTTCATGGAGGAATATGACGAAGGAAAACCTTTGATTGATATCAAACAAGATATTCTTGACGAATATTTAGAAGAGTTTGATGAAAACGACGGCGTATTACACGACGTGTATTTTGCCATTGGCAAAGCGGAGTGGATGTGCGGCGGTATTTCGGATGAAATACTTGAAAAGATCGCAGAAATCATAAATAGTGGTTCAAATATTGAATTTTTACGAGAACTTGAAGCAACAGAAAGTGATCTGAAGCTAAGAAAAAAGAATCTTGATAAATTTTTGAGTGCGCTCATAATTCCGCGCGGGAAAACAAAAAAGCGCAAAATACCGACCGAAAAATACATTAAATACATTAAAGTTGAGAAACCTAAACTTCCTTCATTCAAGTGTGGAGATGTCTTCGCATACGAAATTGACGGCAAATACCGATTGATATGCTTCATATCCAGACAAAAATTTTTTGCTACGTATGCGTCCTATTCCTGGATATGGACAAAACTATATGAAACACTACCCTCAATTACTGATTTGCCAGACGAACCCGTGATGCCGCTTGGATATTTCACAATTGAAAACTTCCCATCGACGGACAATCTAAAATATTGCGGCAATATTCCCGATTTTGTAAAATTAGATAACGCCATCTTATTTATGAAATGGAAACCGGCATCCTATGCAATTGCTAAAGAAGAACATTTGTCGGAGGATATACCAGAAGAATTTGGAGAAACGTTTAACAATTGTTTGAATAAACTTCGTGAACTAAGACCTTGGAAAAATATATAAGATCACAGAAAAAAGCAAGTCGCAAGACTTGCTTTTTTCAACTAAATCCGCCGATGGCGGAAGAAATCCACCTGCGGTGGATGAAATCGCTTCGCGATGAAATCTGCCTTACGGCAGGAGATGGAGGCGGATTTAGTTTATCCGAAGCCGCAAGGCTTCGATTTCATCTGAGGCGGCACGCCGAAGATTTCATCCGAGCCCCGCTCGGATTTCATCGTGCGCAGCACGATTTCATTGACTTTTCGTTGGATTTATCCTATACTATATCCAAGAGGTGATAATTATGGCAGAAAACAAGCTTGCGGATTTGTCAACCGAATTTGCGGTCGAAATTTTGACTTTGACAGATTGCATCAAAGGACACTATTCATTAGCCAACCAGCTTGAACGAAGCGGCACAAGTATTGGAGCAAACATCCGAGAGGCAAAATATGCTCACAGCAAAGCGGATTTCGTTGCCAAATTGCAAATTTCCCTCAAAGAGTGTTACGAAACAGAGTATTGGATAGAAATTGCACAAAAGGCAAATATCATTTCTGAGGAGATTGCGAAAAATGTTCTGCATGACTGCGGTTCTATTCGCAGAATGCTGATCGCCTCTATCAACACGGCGAAGGAGAATCAATAAGATTTCTCCGCTTTTTTCGACCCTAACTTTTTTCGGATTTCCATAGATCCATTTTCGATATTTCTTCGAGTCGAGAATTCGAACTGCCTTATATAGTATTAATTAAATATATTCGTAAGTTTTGCTTTTTCAAACACCTTAATTAAAACGGTACCGACAACGATACCTGCAACGCCCTGAATTGCATTTGCGGGAATATTTACAACCGAAGGAGAAAATCCGTACATCAAGCCCTCAAAAACAAAATATCCCATAATCATCACTATCTCAGCCAATATGCCACCAATTATTTGTGACGTAAGTTTGCCGAACCTTTTGTTCATAAGATTGAAGCACAAAAAAGCTACCAATGCCATAGTCCCCTTGATAATGAATGTTGCGGGAGCGTATGTAGCGTATCCGGAAAACAAATCAGCAAGCGCAGAGCCAAGTCCTGCCGCCAAAAATCCGTATCCGGGAGTTAGCATCCATCCGGCTAATAAAACGATACAGTCACCAAGGTTTAAATATCCTTTTAGGGGAGAAGGAATCTTGATGATCATCGTAGCAATACAAACAAGTGCCGTCATCAATGCCGCAACAGCAATTTTTTTGATTTTTGAATTCATTTTAAATCTACCTCCTTTACATTCTCACAAAAATAGTATATAATATATCTGACCATATTACAATTGCCAATTAAGGAGTATTTAATATAGCCAGATGAAATATATTATTGATACAGATAAACGCCCTGTTTATCTTCAACTATACAGTCAAATTCGGGACGATATCGTAAACGGAGTTTACACGTATAACGCTAAGCTCCCATCTAAAAGGGGGCTTGCAGAGGAAACAGGTGTAAGCACAATCACCGTGGAACACGCATATGCTCTATTGTGTGACGAAGGATACGCAGAAGGCAGGGCACGAAGCGGATATGTGGTGACATTCCGCAAAAGCGACGGCTTTGCATCGTCGGAAAAAGCAGGGCATAAATACCATTCCGATTATAATGTAGATCACTCAAATACCGATTTTCCATTGTCCGTTTTAAGCAAAACAATGCGTAAAGTTTTGACAGAATATGGCGATTGCTTGCTTGAAAAGTCGCCCAATTTAGGCTGTAATGAGCTTCGAAATGCTATCAAAAGGTACCTTGCCCGCAACAGAGGAATTACGGTTGATATGCAACAAATCATAATAGGATCGGGTTCTGAATACCTGTATGGGCTCATTGTGGAGCTTCTTGGAAGAAACCGTGTATTTGCCATTGAAGCGCCGTCGTATAAGAAAATCGAACAGGTTTACAAGGCAACCGAAATAAGATACGAGTTACTTCCTTTAACGCAAACAGGTATCGACAGCAAAGCGCTTTGCGAAACATCTGCCGATATTCTTCACACAACACCATATCGAAGCTATCCGAGCGGTGTTACGGCGACGGCATCCAAGCGACACGAGTATGTTCGTTGGGCAGGTGAAAAAGATCGTTATATCATTGAAGATGACTTCGAATCGGAATTTTCGGTATCCACAAAGCCAACAGAAACTCTTTTCTCTCTATCCGACAATGACAATGTAATCTACCTTAACACCTTCTCAAAAACGATTTCTCCGTCTTTTCGTATTGGTTATATGGTGCTTCCCAAGCGTTTGGTGGCGCTTTACGAGGAAAAACTCGGCTTTTATTCCTGCACCGTTCCTACTTTTATGCAGTATGTTCTCACCGAACTTATCAATAACGGTAATTTTGAACGCCACATAAATCGTGTTAGAAGGAAGATGAGAAGGGAATTTTACAAAGAATCACCATAAAATTCAGTCATCCCCCGATAACAAAATAATATTAATATGAATATAACTTTTTTTGAAACTCAAGCATTATATTTTTCCAAATGCTTGAAATGTTTACAAATTTGTGTTATAATAATACGGTACTGCTGGTTATCAAAAAACATAAAAATATAAAGTTTAAGACACTAAAAGTATTAATATAAAATAAATTGACAACAGGGGGGCTTTTCTTATATACTTCTCCTGTTTTTTTGTTTACATCATTGATAATTTGTTGTATAATAGAAAACAGTAATATGAAAGGATCATTCAATAGTGTTAGAATTAAAAAATGTAAAAAAAGACTACCCAATGGGCAGCGAAACCGTTCACGCCTTAAAGGGAATTGACATTCAATTTCGCGAAAGCGAGTTTGTTTCGATTTTAGGCCCGTCGGGGTGTGGAAAGACCACAATGCTTAATATCATTGGTGGTCTTGACGGATATACAGACGGAGATCTCATTATTAACGGACGATCTACTAAGGATTTTAAGGATAGGGATTGGGACAGTTACCGCAATCATTCGGTTGGATTCGTGTTCCAAAATTATAATTTGATTCCGCATCAAAGCGTTTTGAAAAATGTTGAATTGGCTCTAACGCTTACAGGTATGCCTAAAGCAGAACGAAGACGGCGCGCTAAAAAAGCATTAGAGGAGGTTGGTCTTGCTTCTCAGTTAAACAAAAAGCCGAGCGAAATGTCCGGAGGACAAATGCAAAGAGTCGCTATTGCCAGAGCTATCGTTAATGATCCGGATATTATTCTTGCAGATGAACCGACCGGTGCGCTTGATACCGAAACAAGCTTTCAGGTCATGGAAATCCTAAAAGAAATTTCAAAAAATCGTTTGATCATTATGGTTACGCACAATCCTGATTTGGCAAAAAAATATTCTACTCGTATTATTAATATTCTTGACGGCGAGATCACCCACGATTCTGCTCCTTTGACGGCAGAAGAATATCAAGAAGAAACGAGAGCAGCAAAAGAAAAATACGAAAAATCAAAAAAAGTGAAGAAGCCGACAATGTCTTTTGCTACTTCATTTGGATTGTCACTGAATAATTTGTTTACTAAAAAAGGGCGTACCATACTTACTTCTTTTGCAGGTAGCATTGGTATAATAGGCATTGCTCTTATTTTTGCCGTTTCGCAGGGAATGACAACTTATATTAATAAGGTTCAAGAAGATACGCTTGCTTCATATCCTTTGACCTTGGAATCTCAGCATATCGACATCGGAACTTTGCTTACAACATTTATGGGCAACGCGCAATCGAGCGGTGAGCATGAAAATGACGCTGTGTATCAAAAAGCAATGGTGTATCAGCTTATTAATTCTTTGAATAATGCCGAAACTACAGATAATGATTTGAAAGCATTCAAGGCGTATATAGAAAGCGAGCTTGCCGATAACGAAAACATGTCTGATTTTAAGCGTGCTCTTAATGGGGTTCAATATACTTACAATACAGACTTGTTGGTTTACACAAAAAATATTGACGGAGATATAATCCGTTCGGATACTCAAGAGCTTATGCAAGAGCTTTTGATTGAGTATTTCGGAATGGATCTGTCATCTATGATGGATTTTAGCGAAGATTATGGTATGGGCTCGACGTCTATGATGTCCTCGTCGATGAAGCTGTGGCAAGAAATGCTTCCGAGCAATAACGGTGATCTAATTAATGATTTGTTGTATAGACAATATGATGTTATTTACGGTTCTTGGCCTACACAACACAATGAAATAGTATTGGTTGTAGATGAAGATAACGAAATTGACGATATTACACTTTATGCGTTGGGATTAAAATCCAAGGAAGATATCGACGCGCTTGCCAATGCCGCCTTCAATAAAACCGATATTGAAATTGTTCAGCACAAATGGACATATTCCGAAATATGTGATATGGAATTCCGTATAATTTTAGGGGCTGATTGCTATACTTATGATGCCACTACAGGTATTTATACGGATTTAAGAAAATCTCAAGCCGGACTTAAATATTTATATGATAACGGCATAATATTAAAGGTTTCGGGAATTATTAGACCGAATGAAGATGCCGTATCGGGAATGTTGACCGGCTCCATAGGTTATACGTCTAAGCTGACCGAATATATAATTCAAAAATCAGAGAATTCCGATGCGGTCAAAGCACAAAAGGCCGACCCTGCCGTTGATATATTCTCGGGACTCCCGTTTAAATCAAACACCGTAGATTTGAATGACGAGAAAAAAGCTTTGGAATTTAAAGAATATATTTCTCAGTTGAATGATTTTGGCAAAGCACAAGCATATGTTAAAATTATGAGTATTCCAAAGCAGTCGGATATTGATGCCACGGTCCAAATGACGTTAGAAAATATGACACGGGCTGATATGGAAGCCGCAATAAAAGAGGCCTTTTCCGCTCAAATGAATATGGATAGTGAAAATATATCCAATTATATTTCGTCGATGAATGATGAGGATTTGACAGAAATATTTTCTAAAATGGTTTCTGAAAATTTCAAAATGCAGTATGCTTTACAAGTAAAGACGCAGCTTGAAAAAATGGAGCAAGCTCAGCTTGCGGGTGCATTGATGATGGCAATGGATTCTTATACCGTTGAGGAATGTGCGAAATATTATAACGAAGTCCTTGAATTTTCGACTTCAGACTATAAAAGCAATTTGGAAGAGCTTGGATGTGTCGATTTAGATAATCCTTCAAGTATAAATTTGTTTGCCTCAAGCTTTGAAAATAAAGATGTTATTCAAGCTACTATTGATAATTACAATAATAATGTTGATGAATTACAGCAAATTGTTTATACAGATTATGTTGGATTAATGATGTCCTCGGTTACATCTATAATAAATGCAATCACGTATGTTTTAGTTGCTTTTGTAGGCGTTTCTCTTGTTGTTTCTTCAATTATGATAGGTGTAATAACTTTGATTTCGGTTCAAGAACGTACAAAAGAAATTGGCATACTGAGAGCAATAGGTGCTTCGAAACGAAATGTTTCGAGTATGTTTAACGCCGAAACTATGATAATCGGATTTGTTTCGGGCGCAATAGGCGTATTGGTCACCTATCTTTTGTGTATTCCTATTAATTTTATCTTACACCAATTAACAGGCATTAATAATTTAAATGCAATTTTGCCGTTTCCTATAGCTGTGACATTGGTTACAATAAGCGTTTTTCTTACGCTAATTGCAGGAATCATTCCCTCGAGAAGTGCCGCCAAAAAGGATCCGGTTGTCGCATTAAGAAGCGAATAATTGGTTTTTAATATAAAAACCAATTAAATGTGATATCATTATATAAAACGTACAATTAAAGGAAAAGTCATCATGAAACAGTCTAACTATAAACGCACCAAGTATACTTGCTATTACACTTACGTTGCAATGTCATCCATATTTGCATTGCCCCCATTATTATTTGTTACTTTTCATGAAATGTATGATATTTCATATACATTGCTCGGTACGCTTGTTCTTATCAATTTTTGCACTCAGCTTTGTATTGATTTGATTTTTTCGTTTTTTTCAAGATTTTTTAATATTAAAAAAACGCTTCGCATTATGCCGTGCCTTACCTCTTTGGGAATGCTCACTTACGCATTAATGCCCATTGTAGCACCGAATTTTGCATATCTGGGACTTTGTATCGGAACGCTTTTGTTTTCTGTTTCCGCCGGATTAAGCGAGGTGCTTCTCAGTCCGACCGTTGCAGCGCTGCCATCCGAAACTCCTGAAAAGGATATGAGTATACTGCACTCGCTATATGCTTACGGTGTTTTGATCGTGGTGGTTATAAGTACCGTTTATCTGGCATTGTTCGGTTCGGAAAATTGGATGTATCTTGTAATGTTTTGGGCATTCTTACCTTTGATTTCTGCATTTTTGTTCTTTACATCTCCAATACCGGATTTCAATATGTCACAAAGCTCGACCGATAAAAAAATCAGCAAGAAAAATATTGGATTTATACTTTGTATTGCATGTATATTTTTTGGAAGCGCTGCCGAAAACGCTATGACAAATTGGATATCAAGTTATATTGAGTGCGTACTCGAACTTCCTAAAATATGGGGGGATGTTTTCGGAATGGCTCTTTTTGCGGTATTACTCGGATTTGGAAGAAGCTTATATGCAAAATACGGTAAGAATATATCCAAGGTGTTGTTGCTCGGTATGATTGGATCTATTGTTTGTTATCTTACCGTTGCCTTTTCGTCAAGTGTAATAGTTTCAATATGTGCTTGTATACTAACGGGACTTTCTACCTCAATGCTTTGGCCAGGAACATTGATTTTAATGGAAGAGAACTTTCCCAAGCTTGGTGTAGCGGCATATGCGCTTATGGCGACAGGCGGGGACTTGGGCGCATCTGTGGCGCCGCAAGCCCTTGGTGCTATTGTCGATGCCGTAGCAATTTCCGCTTGGGCAAAAGAATTGGGGAATGTATTATCGCTTACGACCGAACAAATCGGGATGAAATTCGGCATGCTTGTTACTGCCATATTTCCAATTGCAGGAACGGCAGTGCTCATTGTGATAATCAAATATTTAAAAAAACGAGGCAGAGCAGTTACAAATTTATAGAAATATTTTTTGAATAAAATTAAAAAACGACAGCTTTTTATCAATAAGTATTAAAGCTGCCGTTTTTATTTATTTCTTTATGAATATATGAATATCGCATCAAAAAATGAAATATATTGTTCTAAGATGATATTTTAAAAGGAGCGAAAAATGAAGAAAATTTTATCATTTATTTTTACACTGATACTTATCTTTTTTGAGAGCGTGGTTTTCATATCTGCCGCTGCGGTTGAGGTGGATGCTTTTCCTTCTGAGCTGAATTGCAAAAGTGCGATACTCATGGAGGCGTCGACAGGGAAAATACTTTACGAACAAAATGCCGACGAACGCCTGCCACCTGCATCTGTTACAAAAATTATGACATTACTTTTGGTGATGGAAGCAATTGATGCAGGTATTATAAAATATACCGATATGGTTACAATAAGCGCAAACGCAGCATCAATGGGGGGATCTCAGGTTTTTCTCGAAGAAGGCGAAAGCATGGTGGTCGAGGAGCTTTTAAAATGCGTTATAATTTCCTCTGCAAATGATGCAGCTTTGGCTTTGGCTGAATATATTGCGGGAAGCGAGGAAGCTTTTGTAAAAAAAATGAACGAACGAGCAAAAGAGCTTTCGCTTCAAAATACAAATTTTGAAAATACAAACGGTCTTGATGATACGGTAACAAACCATTATTGCTCAGCAAAAGATATAGCAATTATGTCAAAAGAACTTATAAAACATCGCAAAGTACTTCAATACAGCTCTATATGGATGGATAGCATCCGTGACGGAGCGTTCGGTCTTACCAATACAAATCGACTTATACGCTTCTACAAAGGGGCAACGGGGCTTAAAACCGGCTCGACTTCAAAAGCTAAATTTTGCATTTCCGCAACTGCCGAACGCGATGGAATGGAGCTGATAGCGGTAATTATGGCTGCCCCGACGCGAGATATAAGAAATGCAGAGGCCGCAAAGCTTCTTGACTGGGGATACGCCAACTACTCAATATATAAATCAGAAAAAATCGAATTGGAAGATATACGTATTATGGGCGGTACATCAAATTATTGTGCTTTGGATTGCCCTGAGTTTTCTTCGGTGCTTCCAAAAGGTCACGAAGAAGTAAAATATACTATAGAACTCCCTAAAAGCATTTCAGCACCTATAAAGCAAGGAGATACAGTTGGATATTTGAGATATTATTGCGGAAATAAGGAAATAGGATGTGTTGATATAAAATCTTCGCAAAATATTGATAAAATTCAATTTTGGGGCGTGGTATTTAACACTTTTTTAAAATTTATTTTAAAATAATTTAAAAAAATATTGAAATATACGTAAAAAAGTAGTAAAATAAAAGTATCAAATAAATATGAGGAGGGATCTTATGTCATTACGTGTAAATGATTTTTATACCGAGAAATTTATAACTCGAAATGAGCTGGAAAATATTCAACCCACCGTAGATATGGCTGATAAACTTTTGCGTCAAAGAAACGGTGCGGGAAACGATTTTCTCGGTTGGGTTGATTTGCCCGATGATTATGACAGAGCAGAATTTGCGGAAATTAAAAAAACTGCAGAGAAAATAAAAAAAAGTTGCGATATTCTTATCGTAATAGGTATTGGCGGTTCATATTTAGGAGCAAGAGCCGTTATAGAATTTTTGCGTTCAAATCTTTATAATGCGCTAAAAAAAGACACTCCGGATATTTATTTTTCGGGATGCAATATCAGTGCTTCCGCACTTAACGAACTTATTTCGATTTGCGAAGGTAAAGATATTTGTCTTAATGTTATATCAAAATCCGGAACTACCACAGAACCGGCGATTGCGTTTAGAATTTTCAGAGAAATTCTTGAAAAGAAATATGGCGAAAAGGGAGCATCAGAGCGTATTTTTGTTACAACCGACAAAGAAAAGGGAACTCTGAAAAAATTTGCAGACAGCAAGGGATATAAAACATTTGTTGTTCCTGATGATATTGGAGGGCGTTTTTCTGTACTCAGTGCGGTCGGGCTTTTGCCTATTGCCGTTTCCGGAATTGATATTGACAAACTTATGGATGGAGCCAAGGCAGCATCTCATAAGTTTATAGAAACCGACATTTTTAAAAATGATTGTTACAAATATGCTGCCATTCGTAATATACTCTACAGAAAGGGAAAAGAAACCGAAATTTTAGTCGGATATGAGCCCTATCTTCAAATGATGTCGGAATGGTGGAAACAACTTTACGGCGAAAGCGAAGGTAAGGACCAAAAGGGGATTTTTCCGGCATCCGTTATTTTTTCTACAGATCTGCACTCGCTTGGACAGTACATTCAGGACGGCAGAAGAAATTTATTTGAAACCGTTTTGCATATTAATAATTCATATTCCTCCGCGAAAGTGCCATTTGACAATGACAATGTTGACGGACTTAATTTCTTGTCGGAAAGCGACCTCGATGACATAAATAAAACCGCGCTTCTCGGAACTGTTCTTGCGCATGTCGATGGAGGTGTTCCCAACATTATTATTGAAGTAGATGATAGGAGCGAATTCTCGCTTGGATTTCTTATATATTTCTTCGAGCTTGCGTGCGCTATTTCGGGATATATGTTAGGTGTAAATCCATTCAATCAACCGGGAGTTGAAGAATATAAAAAAAATATGTTTGCTTTGCTCGGAAAACCCGGATATGAACAAAAAAAAGCGGAACTTGAAGCAAGAATATATCAGAAATAAAAAAAACACTTGAAATTTTAGCAAAAATATAGTATAATTCTATTACAGAAATATTTTTGGAGGTTAACGATGTTAAAACTGATTATTGGTATAAAAGGAACCGGTAAAACAAAAACACTTATTGGAATGGTAAACGATGCGATTGCGCTTTCGCGTGGAGATGTAATTTGCATTGAAAAAGGAATTAAGCTTCGCTATGATATCAAATATCAAGCACGTCTTATCAACACAGAGGAATTTCTTATAAACGATGCACAATCACTTTTTGGCTTTGTTGCCGGAATTCTTGCAAGTAATCATGACGTAACCGACCTTTTTATAGACTCTGCACTTAAAATCTGTAATGAAGATATCGGCGCTTTTGAAACACTTCTTGAAGAACTGAATGAGTTTTCTACCAAACTCAATATAAATGTTGTAATCACTTCGTCTGTTCCTGTAAACGAAGCAACAGACATAATGAAGAAATATTTGTAATATTTCTTATAAAAAGAAACCCGATGATACATCATCGGGTTTCTTTTGCTTTTCCTGCTTTTGAATCAAAGTGAAGCAAAAAATATATTATAGTAAAATAAGCAATTACACCTATAAAAATATCGGAAGTATAATATCCTACCATCCATAAGAAATCGGATAGGGATTGTGGTGCTCCGTAAAAGAAATCATAAATGATTCTGGAAACGATTTTAAACGCCGAAATTATAGCTGCCGCGGCGAGTGCTGCTTTTTGCAATGGATTTTTGAAGTCTATCATATGTGAAAACGGAATGAGATTTCTACAAGATGAAGATTTTTTAAAAATCAAGAAAAATATAAAAAACAATAAAGCCAAGACAAATAATTCTATTATCAAATAAGACAACCCTGTATAGGCAGCCATAGAAATATCGTCAGTACTTGTTATCATGCCCGTGATCAAAGACATAGCGAAATTTGCCAAAAGCTTGTAAAGCGTAAAAAGCGAATATACAAGAACAATAGGAAGTGATTTTTTTGCGCCAAATGCATAAATAAAATAAATAATACACGCAAAGCCGATAAAAAACACAGCAAGCTCACAAGCAGTATAAATAAATTCTACAAGCTCGGGGAGCGCGGTGTGGGAATATAATATATTTGTGGACAGGTATACATAAAGAGGCGCCAATAAAAAGCTGTAAACAGAATATAATATAAACGCAGTTATTGAAAAAAACATTAATATTCTTTTTTTTGTGATATTATAGAAATTGTTGTTTTGCATAATTTCCTCAACTTAATATTCTTAAAATTGAAAATAAAAAACATCAAATAAAAAATCAAAAAGGTATTATTATATGCTATATTTTCATATCTTTATAACAAAAAAGCTTTTCGGAGGGTTATAATGATAGAAAAAAAGATAAATACAAGCAAAAACCTACTTGATTTTCAATATAAATTGGACTATGAAATGATGGTGAAATATATAGACGTGCTTTCACAAAGATATAAAAATATATCGGTTACATATATAGGAGAAAGTCAAAACGGAAAGAAAATCCCGATGATCACAATAGGTAAAGGAAAAAAATCAGTTCTATACATAGGAGCTCACCACGGAGGCGAATGGATCACTTCTGTGGTTCTAATAAGATTTATAAACGAGTACTGTGAGCTGTTAAAAAAACGACGCAGTATAAATAATATTTATCTTGAGTTTCTCGACTCCGACCGCACGTTTTATGTGGTCCCTATGTTGAATCCCGACGGTGTCGATATTTCAATAAACGGTGTTTCGGAAGGTGATACAAAGTATAACACTCTTTTAAAGATGAACGAAAACTCATTCGATTTCAGTCGCTGGCAGTCTAACGCAAAGGGCGTGGATCTAAATCATAATTATGATGCGGGATTTGAAAAATATAAGATTTTTGAAGAAGAAAAACATATTGTAAGCGGACGGTATTCTGGATACAGCGGCAAAGCACCGGTTTCCGAGCCCGAAACTTCAGCGCTTGTTAATTTTATAAAATTTAACATTGAAGATATAAAAGGAATTTTAACTTTACACTCGCAGGGAGAAGAAATATACTATACAAGCTGCGGAAATTCGATTCCTCGAATAAAATCGATAGGTAAAATAATTTCACGCATAAGCGGATACAAGCTTTCTACCCCCGAGGGCGCTTCGGCATATGGAGGACTTACAGATTGGTTTATTCAAGAATACTCAAAGCCGGCATTTACAATAGAATGCGGGAAAGGGAAGAACCCTCTTCCGCTTAGTGATTATTTTTATATTTATACCTGCATAAGAACACTTCTTTTTACATTCCCGACATTGTTGTAATTATTATTTGTCATCAGTGGGGAAAAGATTTAGTTGAGTAGCATCAGCCGAATTTTTCTTTGAAAAAGGAATTCCGAGATGATTATATGCAAGATGCGTTACGCAACGTCCTCTGGGAGTGCGGCTTAAAAATCCGATTTGCATTAAATACGGTTCATAGACGTCTTCAAGTGTAATAGCCTCCTCTCCAATCGTGGCAGCCAGTGTGTCGAGCCCGACAGGACCTCCGTCATAAAACTTTATAATTGTTTCAAGCATTCTTCGGTCGATATTATCTAAGCCCAAGCCGTCTATTTCCAAACGATCCAAAGCATATTTTGCAATTTTTTGGTCTATAACTCCGCTGCCTTTTATTAATGCAAAGTCACGAATGCGCTTTAGCAATCGATTTGCAACGCGGGGAGTTCCTCTCGAACGCGATGCGATTTCGTATGCTCCGCTTTCGGAAATTTCAATATTAAGTATTTTTGCACTTCTTTTGACAATAGATGCAAGCTCCTCGACTTTGTAAAGCTCCAAACGTATAATAACGCCAAAACGATCCCTTAGAGGTGTTGTAAGCTGTCCTGCACGTGTTGTTGCTCCAATAAGCGTAAAGCGAGGAAGGTCTATGCGAATACTTCTTGCCGAAGGTCCTTTGCCAATGATAATATCAAGCGCATAATCCTCCATTGCGGGATAAAGTATTTCCTCGACCGTACGCGATAAACGATGGATCTCGTCAATAAAAAGCACATCACCCTCGCTCAGATTTGTTAAAAGCGCGGCGAGGTCGCCTGCTTTTTCTATGGCGGGGCCCGAGGTTATTCTGATATTAACTCCCATTTCAGATGCAATAATATTAGAGAGAGTTGTTTTTCCCAAGCCGGGAGGTCCGTATAATAAAACGTGGTCAAGAGTGTCGCCTCTGAGCCTTGCAGCTTCTATATATATCTTTAAATTTTCTTTTGCTTTTTCCTGACCTATATATTCTTCAAGACTTTTCGGACGCAAAGAAAGATCTACCTCGCCATCCTCTTCTGTAAAAGAGGATGTTACTATTCGATTTTCATCTTTTCCAAAGATATTTTCGTCCATAATTATCCTCCGTATTTCATCAAGCTTTTAAGCGCAAGACGAATGATTTCTTCAAGCTCTGTATTTTGAATATCGATTTTTTGCAAAGCCGCAATAGTTTCGGGCTTTGTGTATCCCAAAACCATAAGAGCATCCTGTGCCTCGGAAAGCTTGCTTTTTTGTCCCTTGTCGGAAGAAGTCGAATTAGACATCTGTAACGTGGGAGTTGAGGCGACGGAAGAATCCTTCAAAAGCTTGTCCTTTAGTTCAAGAACAATTCTCGCCGCGGTTTTTGCACCGACACCATTTGCTTTTGAAATTGCTTTTGTATCCTCCGAACAAACTGCCAATGCGAATTTCTCGGGCGAAAGCTGCGAAAGTACAGAAATTGCCGCCTTAGGTCCGACGCCCGATACTGTAAGAAGCATTTTAAAAACCGAAAGCTCTTGCGTTGAAGCAAACCCAAAAAGCTCTACGCCATCTTCTTTAACAGCCATATAAGTATATAGCTGCACGCGAGGCGGTGCTTCTACGGTAATATGAGGCGGCATCGCTTGATAGGTTGTATAACTTATTGTCAATTTATATCCAACGCCGCCTGCGTCAACAACCGCGAATGTATCGGTGAGTTGTGCAAGTGTTCCGCTTATATAGTAAAACATCTAAATCTCCTTGTTGTCTTCAATTGTATTTTTATTTGTTATTCGTTGTCAGGTAAATCGTTTGAAGTGTTGGATCCTGATTTTTCAGATGATGCCAACGCAAATATTCTTATTTTTGATAACGATGATTTTAATCTTTTATCAAAAAATAGTAAAACTATAAATATTGCAGTGCTCAATAATGTTACAGTAAGCCCGAGAGTGAATGCCAAAGGACGGTATTTTACAGAAATATCATGCTCTCCTGCGCCTGCAATATTAAATGTTATGAGCGCATTTGCGGTTTCGCGTGTGTTAACTTCTTTCCCATCCACCGTAACAATCCAACCGCTATCATAGGGAATTGTCAAAAGAACGGTCTGCTCGTCTTGTGTTGTTGTTATTTTCCCGGTGAGATTATCCTCGGAATAGTTTTCGTCTACTATAAATTGAGTTTGAGAAAGCTCGTTTATAGCATCCTCGAATACATCTTGGTTGAAATAAAAGAAGGCATTGGCATCCTGCTTTACATAAAGCACGGTAGTGGTCAAATACATTTGAAGCTCAATGATCTCTCCCTTTTTAAACGTGCCGAGGAAAATCGAACGCGTACTGTCGCTCCCGTAAAATGTTCCGTAAGATTTTCCGTTTAGCGCAAGCTCAACCTCCCTCGGATAGTCACTTGGCAGATAAAAATAGATCTGTCCGTCTTTCGGGGCGGTTATTGTATACGAAATAATAGCATCGCGGTCGGAAGAGCTCGGAACGTATTTGTAGTGCTCGGCAATTGAACTTTTTAAACAACCCTGAATATCTGTTGTGTTGAGTTTTATGGGAGAGAAAACCTCGATCGTTTCCTCTTTGCCAAGCATGGCGGTTACAAAAGCGTTCAGCTTTTCATAAGGAGTAGAATAGTAAGATATTCCGCTGATGTCGGTAAAGGTAAATTTGCGAATATCCGAGCTTACGGCGTATCCTATTGAAAGCGCGTATTTGTTTAGATATGCATTGTAATTTTCGTCGGACGCAAATTCGGAATAATATTCGGATATAAAATCGTTTGTAGTTACTGTTTCGGGGTAATAGGTTTTGTTAACTTCATTTTGAGTGATTATATATTTTATACCGAGCAGGGAATCTGAAAGCGGATTTCCTCCGTTGTATTTTGACCAGTGTGACTTTGATGAATATCCAAAATGCTTTAAGAACGCGATAGTATCCGAATTCAGTGTGGAGGTTGAGTTGGTTAGCCCCCTTATATCAAGTGCCATATTATCGTTCACCTTGCGATGGTGAGTTTTTTCCATTCGATAAAATGAGTCATCCGAATCCTTAACCGTTTCGACAATAGGACGAATACCGCCAATAAAGTTGTTGTAGGAGCTGTAACTCGAGTATGCGACATCTGCGCCCAATCCTAAATCACATATAAGTCCGTTTAAAAAGAGCTCTGCGCAAACGAAAAGCGAAATCATTGCAGTAAAGGTTCGGGAGCTTTGCGATTTTATAATCATACAAAGCAAAATCATATATATTGCCAAAGCAATCAATGCAAACCAAATCGTTTGGAACGACTGTAATTTCCCGGCAGTATATTCTCCTTTGTTTTGGTCTAGCACATAGCTGTCAAAGCTGAATTTTTGAAGGAACATAACAACAATTGCTATAACCGATGAAATTCCCAAAACCGTTTTTCCGCTAACCGATTTTAAGTTTTCAAATCCTTTATACGCGAGAACCAGTAAGAAAAAGCAGAGGATAAAACTGTTACGGTAATTTAGCCAATTGGGATTTTGAAATCCGTGCCAAATAAGATTTAAGGGATTCAATATAAAGCTGAGAAGGAAGAAGACGATAAAAACACCCGAAAATATTTTTTCGCGAACGGAAATTTTGTTTGTAATAAAATAAATGGGGATGAGAATAATCGAAATAACTCCGCAATAAACAAACGGAAGTCCCTCTACACGAACGGTATCATAAGTTCCGGGAAGAAATTTTGTCAAGAAATCCAAGAAGTCAAATTTTGTGAAAAACCCCCAATTTGGATTTGAAAAGTCTGTTTTCCCAAATGTAAGCGAATAATACGAAGTTAAAACAATAACAGCCGAAATGCCGATTGCGAGCAGGGAAGCGAGAGCAATTCTTGAAAGAGAGCGCAAAAAATGAAGCTTCTCTTTTAAAGGATTATTCAAGCCGTTTTCGTTGTTTGCGAAATAGTAATACATAAAATAAATGGCAACATATAGGCATACCATATATCCAATGTAAAAATTACTCATCACAGAAAGTGACAAAATAAACACAAAAAGCTTGTATTTTTTGTTCTTTATAAGTTCTTCTATTGAATAGGTTAGAATAGGAAGCCACATAAGAGCGTCTATCCACATAGAGTTATGTTGCTGCACGACTGCGTATGAGGTGAGCGCATACATTGTCGAAAAAATAATAATAGAAACCTTGTTTGGTTTGCGAGATGTTTTATGGAGATAAAAGGCAAATGTCGCGCCCGAAATTCCGCATTTAACCAAGAAGATACACAAAAGTGCCTCGAGTATTTTATCTTGCGGAAAAAGTGCAACTATATAAGAAAAAGGGCTTGCGATATAATACCCGTAAATACCCATAAATTCACCGCCGAGCGCGCGAGAGAAAGAATAAAGCAAGCTTGTATCACCATAGATAAAATTTCTTAATGCCTCGTAAAAATAGACGTATTGCCCGTTTAAATCAAGCACTAAAACCGAGCCGTCACCAAACGGATGAATTTCCATAGCGACATATATTAAATACATAATTAAGGCGGGAACTAAAAATGCAAATGCGAGATATGAATATTCGTAATTATATAGTGCCCCGGAAAATTTTCTTATTCTACCCAAACAACTTGTTTTTTCGTAAATATCGTTTACACCTGCGTTTTCGGAGATGATTGCCTCGGGATGAAATTCCTGATTTTTTTTGTTTTCGTTCATTGGTTCATAACTGCCTTTTTAAAGACATCCTTTCCCTTGAAAGTTAAAAGTATATTGAAAAAATGAGCATTCGTTTATCGGTCTTGTGCTCTCTCTGAATCGGCAATTGCAGAGGTTAGTCTTTTTATGGATTTTTCAAATTTTATTCTGTCGATAACCATATCTCTACCGCATTTAAGGCATATGACCCTGATATCACTACCCACACGAAGAATTTTAAACCGTGCTCCGCCGCATGGGTGATTTTTTTTTAATTCAGCAATATCTCCAACCGAAAGCTTCATTGGTAGCATATTTTACTGCACCTCCGTTAAGGTTTTACAAAATATATAAAAAATTATACCACAAAAAACACATATTGTAAACCAAAATTTATTTATATATTATAATATTTTTTTAAATCGTAAAAATGTTTTGACTTATTGACATCTGTGTGGTATAATTTAACATAAGTAATTGTATCTATACATTTTCAAAAAGAGAGGTTATGACAAAGAGTTATGATAATTCTCGGAATCGACCCCGGTATTGCCATTGTTGGATGGGGCGTTATCGACTATAATAGATCCAAATTAAAAACTATAGATTACGGTGCTGTTGAAACTCCCGCGGGAATGGACACCGAGCAAAGACTTATTATAATTTTTAATGAAATTACCGAAATAATAAAAAAATACAATCCGGAGTATATGGCAATAGAGGAGCTTTTTTGGAACACAAACCAAAAGACCGGAATCAGAGTTGCAGAGGCAAGAGGAGTTATTTTGCTTGCTGCTAAATTGTTGGGAGTGGATATACGCGAATACACTCCGCTTCAAGTTAAACAGGCAGTCGTCGGATACGGACGAGCCGAGAAAAAGCAGGTCATGTCAATGGTAACAATGCTTTTGGGATTATCCTCGATACCTAAACCCGATGATACGGCAGACGCTTTGGCAATCGCTATTTGCCATGCTCATTGCGGATGCTCAAAATTAGCGGATTATTACAACAAATAGGAGTTTTTAAATGTGGTGTTCTCAAAAATGGGATGATTATGAGCTTATCGATGCTTCTGACGGAGAGCGTCTTGAGCGTTGGGGAAAATATATTTTAATTCGTCCCGACCCTCAGATTATTTGGAAAAATTCAAAACGCAGTCCGCTTTGGAAAAATGCAGACGGTATATATAGACGCTCATCCGGTGGCGGCGGTTCTTGGGTTAAGAATAAAACACCTGCGTCATGGACGATTACTTATGACAATTTGAAATTTTTAATAAAGCCGATGGGATTTAAACACACAGGGCTCTTTCCCGAGCAAGCAGCCAATTGGGATTGGTTTTCCGAGCTCATTAAAAATTCAAAGCGTCCTATAAAGGTTTTAAACCTTTTTGCGTATACAGGCGGAGCTACTGTTGCCGCCGCCAAAGCAGGTGCATCTGTGTGTCATGTCGATGCCTCGAAGGGTATGGTTGCCCAAGCCAAAGAAAATGCAGCGCTTTCGGGGCTCGGAAATGCAAAAATTCGATATATCGTAGATGATTGCAAAAAGTTTGTTGAACGTGAGATAAAGCGCGGAAACTTTTATGACGGAATAATTATGGATCCACCCTCTTATGGTCGAGGCCCCTCGGGAGAGGTCTGGAAAATTGAGGATTCTATTGGTGATTTGGTGGATTTAACTTCAAAAATATTGTCCAAAGAGCCGCTGTTCTTTCTCATAAATTCGTATACTACAGGGCTTTCACCGCTAACAATGCAATATATCCTCGGATTGAAAGTGTCGTCAAAATTCGGCGGAAAGGTAGAGGCAGGGGAGCTTTCACTGCCTGTAACGTCAAGTGGATTGTTACTGCCCTGCGGTTCAAGTGCCAGATGGTTTCTGCAATAATTTTTTCAAGAAGGATTTTATATGTCAAATGTTTTCATAAAAGCCGAACATCTTGCGTTTTCTTACGAAGAAACTAAAAATTCTGTAATTAAAGATGTTTCGTTTGAAATAAATCTCGGCGAATATGTTGCAATAATCGGTCACAACGGTTCTGGAAAATCAACTCTCGCCAAGCTTTTAAATATGATATTGATTCCTACATACGGGAAGATATACGTAGATGGTAAGGATATAACATCTTCGGATATGTCTGACGAGGATATATACACTCTCAGACGTAATGTGGGAATGGTGTTCCAAAATCCCGACAATCAGCTTGTCGCGGCCGTTGTCGAAGAAGATGTAGCGTTCGGGCCTGAAAATCTTGGCGTACCTTCGAACGAGATACGCGAACGAGTAAATCATGCTTTGAATGTTGTCGGAATGAAAGAGTTTGCAAAATATGATCCGTCGCGGCTTTCGGGTGGTCAAAAACAGCGCGTTGCTATTGCGGGATTGATTGCAATGCTACCCAAATGTATGATTTTCGACGAATCCACCGCAATGCTTGATCCTAATGGGCGCAAAGAAGTTATGGATACCATAGAGCATCTTAATCGCGATTTGGGAATTACAACTGTAATAATTACTCACAATATGGATGAGGCGGCCAGAGCAGACCGAATTATAGTGCTCAACGACGGTGAGATTTTTCTTGACGGTACGCCGAAAGAAGTATTTGCTTCTTATAGGATGCTCAATTCTATCGGCTTGAGTGTTCCTCAATGCACTGAGCTTATGCAACGTATAAAGTCACATGGGATCGATGTTTTAGCAGAATCGGTTACTCCCGATGAATGTGTCGATGAATTAATTCGTATTTTAAAAAAATAAGGAATTTACAATGTCAAAAATCACTCTCGAAAACATTTCATTTACTTACAGCCCCGGAACGCCTTTTGAAAAAAAAGCGTTGGACGGTATTAATCTGAATATAAAAAACGGCTCTATTACAGGCATTATAGGTCATACCGGCTCAGGCAAATCGACACTTGTCAGATTGTTAAATGGTCTTGCAAGGCCGTCTGAAGGCAGAGTTTTGCTTGATGGCGAGGATATATGGGCAAAGCCGAAAGAAATTTCAAAAATAAGATTTCGAGTCGGACTTGTTATGCAATATCCCGAATATCAGCTTTTTGAAGAAACGATAGAGCAAGATATAGCTTTTGGGCCTAAAAACATGAAGCTTTCTGCCGAAGAAATTTCCGAAAGAGTAAGACACGCAGCGAAGTTTGTTTCACTTGATGAAAGTTATTTTCCGCGCTCTCCGTTTGAGCTTTCGGGTGGAGAAAAAAGACGCGCGGCAATTGCGGGAGTTATGGCAATGTATCCCGATGTGTTGGTATTGGATGAACCGGCAGCGGGGCTTGATCCTATGGGACGAAAATCGCTTCTCGACGGTATATGCGAATATCGCGCCAATACGGGTGCAACTATTGTTATCGTCAGTCACAGCATGGAGGATATGGCTCAATATTGTGATGATATTATTGTTATGGCGGACGGTAAGATTCCAATGCAAGGAAGTTGCCATGACGTATTTTCAAGGTCGGAGGAGCTTTTATCTATGGGGCTCGATATACCTCAAATAACTCAACTTATGATTATGCTGAAAAATAACGGAATTAAATCCGATTGTGCAATATATACCGTAGATGATGCCGAAAAATCCATTTTAAAACTTTTAGAAAATATAAAATAAGGACATAAATAATGAAAAACATTGCACTGGGACAATTCTATCCCGCGGACTCATATTTACACAAGCTTGATCCGCGCTTTAAAATTGTCATAGCCATTCTTTATATTGTGTGCGCGTTTGTTTGTACTTCGTTAATAAGCTATTTGATGCTTGCTTTGTCGGCTTGTATCATTGTTTTGATAAGTAGAATACCGTTTAAAGTTGTATTAAAATCGCTCAAGGCAATATTTTTTATATTGATTTTTACCGTTATAGTAAATATTTTTTTTACTTCCGGTGAATATCTTTTGTTTGAATGGAAATTCATAAAAATATACCGCGAGGGTATTTTAAATGCATTTTACATGATAATAAGAATTATGGCTCTTATTATTGGTTCAAGTATGTTTCTGACGTATACAACGACTCCAATTGCCCTTACCGATGGAATTGAGCAGCTTTTTGCCCCGTTAAAAAAAATAAATTTGCCCGTTCACGAATTCGCGATGATGATGACTATCGCTCTTCGTTTTATTCCGACGTTACTTGAAGAAACAGAACGTATAGTTTCTGCGCAAAAAGCACGCGGAGCGGATTTTTCAACAGGAAGCTTAATAGAGAGAGCAAAAGCGATGATACCTATTTTAATACCGCTTTTTGTATCCGCGTTTAGACGCGCGGATGAGCTTGCGACAGCTATGGAGTGCCGATGCTATCACGGCGGAGAAGGCCGCACCAGAATGAATATATTAAAATCCTCGACACTTGATATTGTATCGCTTGGCATAATAATTGCTTTCGGTGTTATGCTTTTTGCGCTTAATAATTTTTCAATTATTGGTGTTTAAGGCGGTGATATTTTGAAATTATTGCTGAAACTTGCTTTTTTAGGAACTAATTATTGCGGTTATCAGGTTCAAAAAAACGGAGCAACGATTCAAGAAGAGCTCAACAAAGCATCAAAAGCACTCTTTGGGTTTGATTGTGATATAGTAGGATGCAGTCGAACAGACAGTGGTGTTCACGCAAACGAATTTTGCGCTACCGTTTGTAAAAAAGGAGCATCGCAAATAGAAACTTCAATACCTATTCAATCTGTGCCAAGCGCTTTTAATTCGCTTCTTCCGAGCGACATCGCAGTAAAAGAAGCGTCATTTGTTCCGGATACTTTTCATGCTCGTTATGATGTCAAATACAAAGAGTATGTTTATCGCTTTTATAACGGTAAGGTTCGAGATCCATTTGAAGAAGGAAGATCTTTGTGCTTGCCAAAGCCGATTGACAAAGATACTGTTGAATTGATGTCAAAAGCTGCAGGTTATTTTTGCGGGACACATGATTTTTTGTCATATATGGCACAGGGAAGCCGTGTTGAAAGCACAATAAGAACCGTGTTTTATGCCGAGGTCTTTACTTTCGGGGATATTATTACGTTTAAAGTTGCCGCAGACGGCTTTCTTTACAATATGGTAAGGATCATGGCGGGAACGCTTTTAATGGTTGCAAACGGCAAAATTCCCCCGGAAGATATTGTAAAAATCACTGACAGCCGTAACAGATGCGCTGCGGGGATGACGGCGCCTGCTTATGGACTGTATCTTAATAAAGTTGAATATTAACTTCATTCATTATGGAGAAAAAAATGAAATTCTCGGAGAATATAAAGAAAATCTCAGAAAAAATCTTGCATTACGTAAGAAAACGCATTGTGAAAGCAATACGTTTTCAAAATGTTAAAAGCGAATATTATCAGACGGTATGTCAAAAATACTACTATGCTCGTGTTGCGTTGTTTTTACTCCTGCTTGTCTTTTCTGTCACTTCTATATTATCAAATCCGAGAATGATAACATATGAAAATTGGTATTATCTTGTGAAAGATATTAACACCGCCGCAGATATAGCCGAGGTGGGATATACAAGCATTTTGTTTGAAACCGATTCGGAACAGACCTACACAAGCTATAACGGAGGAGTTGCGGTCGCGGGTAATACCTGGGTTTCGTTTTTTAATGCTACAGGCAAAGAATCGCTTTCGGCAAATGTTAAGTATGGAAATCCAAGAATTATAGCGTCTGATAAATATTTTATGACATACGATTTCGGAAGCAAAAAATTTTCGATTTACAACTCATTTTCCGAGATATTTTCAGGCAACACCGAATACGAAATACGCGGTGCCTCAATTTCCGATACAGGATCATTTGCTATTATTACTTCATCTAAAGAATATACATCAGCCGTTTATTTTTATAATAGTTCTTTTAAATTAAAAAATGGGTACTATAAGGATAAATATGTAACGGATGTTGACATAAATGCCGCCGGAGATCTTATAGCGGTAGTTTCTGCCGACTCTAACGGAGAGAGCTTTTCGACCGAGCTTATGATATGCCGTATCGGGGAAAGTAAAGCTGTTGCAACAGTAAATATTGATGAGGCGCTTCCTTTGAATGTCGAATTTCGTTCTGACGGAGGTATAAATTTAATTTGCGATAACGGTATGTATTCCTTTAACGATAGAGGGAAAACAATATCCTCATATTTGTTTGCAGATAATACGCTTGTTACGGCTGACTCAAATGAGTTCGGCACAGTTGCGGTGCTCTCATCTTCGGACAGTGTAATAGAATACGTAAGCAAGATTATTTTATTTGACAGAAAAGGGAAATTATTATATAATGATATAATCGAAGAGGATATAATTTCGGTTCATCTTATTGAGGATTACATTTTTATGCTCACATCGGACGGTGTTGTGCGGCTAAATTATAAAACAAACGAAATGCAATTAAAAAAGGCAAACACATATAATGCTTCTTTGGTGGTTTGTGGGAAGCAAAACGTAATGCTTTGCTCCGATTCGATTGCTAATCATATATCGTTTAATTAAAAAAACAGGTGGAGGAACTTTCGTGAATTATTTTATAGATTTTGTGTTTGTGCTTGTTGCTGTAATTGTTGTTGCTTCTTTTTCTAAGAAGGGATTTATAAAAGCATTTTTTGGATTCGGAAAGACCATCATTTCTGTTTTGGCGGCTTATATTTTTGGACCGAAGTTAAGCAAATGGTTTTTTGAAAATGTTTTTTCTGAAAAAATTAACGATAAAATTTCGGACATGTTAAGCTCTGCAATTGAGAAAAGCGGTTCTACGGTGGAGGAGCTGATTCAAAACATTCCCGAGTTCTTAAAAAAATTTATAGATATCGATTCTCTTACCTCAAAGTTTGGAGCCGATTCAATTGCAACTCAAGACATTGCTGACCAGATGTCAGAAGCGATATCCAATCCGGCGGCTGCGTTTTTGTCAAATATCGTTGCTTATATTTTAGTGTTTATTCTGGCAATGATTTTATTGTCGATAGTTGCATTTATACTTGACAGAGTGTTTAAGCTTCCTGTGTTGCATGCAATAAACCGACTGCTTGGAACGGCGTTGGGAGTCATAGTTGCGTTTGTTGATCTTTGCCTTCTCAGCTATGTTGTTTCATTCCTTGTTAGTGTTTTATCCGGAAAGGTCGACTCTTTGTCCGGAGATATAATAAATCAGACATACATCTATAAATTTTTTTATAATCTTGACTTTTTCAGGTTTAACTAAATTTTAATTACGAAGGTAATAATAGTAGTATTATTGTAGATTGGAACGGTAAAAAAGGAAAATGAAATTAAAACATATACCAAATATTCTCTCTTTTTTCAGGTTGTGTCTTGTCCCTGTATTTGTCCTTCTGTTTTTTAAAGATTATCCAAATAACACAATAGCAGCACTTATTAT
>JAZNBI010000121.1:0-14536 GCA_045586995.1 Eubacteriales bacterium
GTTTTTAACGTTTGCCGCAGTTCTTGCAATAGCACCCGTTGCAGGGATACCTCCAAACAGTGCGGAAAAAATATTTCCTGCTCCCTGCGCTATCAATTCCGTGTTGGAATTGTGCTTGTCGTCGATCATACCGTCCGACACAACGCAGGAAAGCAACGACTCTATTCCCGCTAAAATCGCTATGGTAAAGGCACTCGGCAAAAGCGAACGCACAAGCGATGCATCAAAACTCGGAAGCGAAAGCTTCGGAAGACTGCTTGTAATTTGATAAAGGTCGCCTATCGTAGTTACCTCCATACCTATCACTTTAACCAAAATAATTCCCAGTATGACAACGATTATCGAGCCGGGGATTTTTTTGCTTATTTTCGGCCAGATAATAAGAACGGCAAGAGAAATGACACCTACGATAACCCCTTGAGGATTTATCGTCGATATTGAGGATATAACAGCTTTGATTTTTTCCAACGTTTCAATAGCATTTGTTCCCGCAGGAAACGTAAGTCCAAAAAAGTCCTTTAACTGTCCGATTACAATAGTTACGGCAATACCCGCCGTAAATCCGGTCGTGATCGTATAAGGAATGAATTTTATAAGCGAGCCGATCTTGCAAAGACCCATAACTATCAATATGATTCCCGCCATGATCGTCGCTATAACCAATCCGCTGACACCGAACTGCACAACTATACCTGCAACAATGGTTGCAAAAGCGGCTGTAGGACCTGATATATTAACACGGCTTCCGCCAAGCAATGAAATCACAAATCCCGCAACGATTGCGGTATACAGTCCTTGTTCGGGAGAAACACCCGAAGCGATTGCCAGCGCTATGGAAAGCGGCAACGCAATAATCGCAACTATCAGCCCCGCAACAATATCATTAACCAGTTGCTTTCTGTCATAATTCTTAATTGTTTTAATAATTTTAGGTTCAAATATCTTCATAGTCCTTCCCTTACCTATATAATAGATCATAAAAACATCTCAAACAAATATACTACCGCACACCCAGAAAAGGCGCCCAAAAATAAATTTTCGGTAATCCACCCAATTATAATTCCAACCGCAAATGCTAAAAATCCGGCAAAAAAAGAGTCGGTCGTTTCAAAAATCGCAGGAACAGTCATCACGGCAAGCGTAACGTATGGCACGTAATAAAGAAACGAGCGAATAAATCTACTTGATATCGGCTTTCGCAAAAGCGTTAGCGGAATCGTTCGTATTGCGTATGTAACCGCCGCCGCGATCAGAATATAGATATATATGTTATTTTTCATCGCCATCCTCCTTCAACGGAAATATAAGAGCGGCGGCAGACGATATAACCACGGTAAGAATAATTATTTTCGTTCCGTAAGAAACAGACGAGAAAACAGGCAAAGCCGAGCATATTATGCTGAGCAGCATTGAAAAAGCGACAACTATCAAGACCGCCCGTTTTTTCTTTGCGGCAGGAATCATAATAGCGATAAACATTCCGTAAAGTCCGACGCTCAAAGCGTTCACTGCGCTTAACGGCAAAATATTTCCCAGCGCCGCGCCGCACCAGGTTCCAAGACACCACCCGGGTACGGCAATTGCCATCATACCGAAATAAAAAGCAGGGGCAATTCTTCCCTCCTGCCCTATCGAAGCCCCAAAAAGCTCATCGGTAACGGCAAATCCCATAAGCATACGGTGCGGTAAGCGCGCCTTTGACGAAAGCTTTTGACTCAATGCGCAGGACATAAGAAGATAGCGACAATTTGCCACGAACTCGGCAAGCGCGATCTCGAGATATCCGCCGCCTGATGCGATGACCTCAAACACCGTATATTCACCCGCAGAGGCATTGAGCAATATACTTGCCAATGCAGACTGCATCGCGCTGAGCCCTGCTCGTGAAGCCGTGATTCCAAGCGAAAATGCCACCGCTATATAGCCGAGGCATATTGGTATTCCTATTTTAAAACCGTTAAAAAAATCTTTTTTTATAGTATTTTCCGACATTTTCGAACATCCATTATTTTTTCTTTATTTTGTTATTATAGTATATACATTCGGTTTTGTCAACATTGCCATCGACAAATATATTTATAAATATACATTTCGATAAAAATATGCTATAATATATACATACAAGAAATATTTTTCAATGTTCGTAAAGGTTTTTTGTTATGGATATTACTAAGATGACAGACCATTAAATTAAATTAAATTAATTTAAATAAAAACAAGATCGATCTGTTATTTTATTCCCGAAAAGTTGTGTATATAGATGAAGAAGTAATTTGAAAGTGAGGTGAACGCAAATGGATGATGAAAAAATTGTACAACTATATTGCGAGCGTAACGAGCAAGCAATTCAAGAAACTGCGAACAAGTATGGCAAATATTGCAATTCGATAGCTAAAAATATTTTAGGTAATAACGAAGACGCTGAAGAATGTGTTAATGATACATATCTAAATACATGGAACAGCATTCCACCACATAACCCCAAAATGCTATCAACATTTTTAGGAAAGATCGTACGCAATTTAGCATTTAACAGATATAAGCATAATCATGCGGATAAGCGAGGCGGCGGCGAATTACCACTTGTTCTCGATGAATTGGCTGAATGTGTATCCGGTAATGATAACACATCTGATGACTTTGTGATGAAAGATCTTGTATCTGCCATAAATAAATTTCTCTCAACATTGTCAGAAGTCAAACGAAACATTTTCATTCGTCGATATTGGTATACAGAAAGCATCGTAGATATTGCGAAAAGTTACGGTATGGAAAGTACTGCAGTATCCATAATGCTAAGCCGAATTCGATCCAAATTACACAATTATCTTATTGAACGAGGGTATGACATATGAAGAAAGAACAATTATATGAAGCATTAGGCGAAATTGATGAAACCTATATCAACAATGCTAAGTTTTCCAAGAAAGGCACCGTAATGTGGTTTGCCAAGTCGACATGGTTAAAATTCGGCTCTATGGCAGCGTGTTTTTGCTTAATGATATTAGCTGCCGTATTCGTATTGAACAACAATACGGTTGGTGGGCCAATGCTCGATTTATCGGATAATTTTGCAAACACAATCTCTTATGTAGGCTGGACCGATAATTCAGCTCTTTACGAAGGTGCTTTAAACTACGAATTATTGCAAAACCAGCCTAACGAACATCTTCCTGTTTTTAAAATAGACACTATGGAAGAACTTGAGAATTTTAAAGAAACTTACAACGATATTCTTTTGTTTGATCAGGGCTATGATACAGTTCGATCATTTTCTGAAGCTATGGACAAAGCACAGTTTGACAGGGAAAGTTTTTATGAAGAACATTCCCTATTAATCATTTACATTCCTGCAAACAGCGGATCGTTCCGATATGCGCTTCAAGAGGTTAAAACCTCAGGTACATCCATATGCATACAAGTTGAACAGGCAAACGATCCAGAAGTGATTACCGAAGATATGGCGGGTTGGTTGTTGCTTGCATGCGTGGAAGATGTAGAAATTTCCAAGTATACATCTTTTGATGCTAAACTATCTAAATAATTGAACTGTATTGTTAAACCGATTTTAAAGCTCTATGCTTGTTAAGCGTGGAGCTTTTATTTATTCAAAAATAATTTTCTAAAGGTCAAAAATATTTCTTGTAAGCGGTATTTTTAATGGTTGATACTCAAAAAAATCTTTATATATCAAGGAAAATCCTTATCCCCCAATTGCTAAATAGTCCAAATATTCCCCCGAAAAGCCAATATATAAATCCCGCATCTAATACTTTTCTACATATATTTTGTCATTTTAAACAGCGTTAATGGTTGCTATGCACAAATCCTTTGAAAGTGCGTTTTATTTTGAATAAAATATTGACATTTATCGCAAAATGATGTATAATTATGCATATAAAGTAGAATAAACAAACATTTTTTGAATATACGGAGGCAACTATGTCAAACGATAAACTTTGGGCGGGACGCTCAAAAGTAACGACCGACCGCGAAGCAGACGATTTTAACTCATCGCTTCACTTCGACAAAAGAATGTATGAATGTGATATAAAAGGTTCTCAAGCGCACGCAAAAATGCTGGCTAAGCAAGGCATTATAAGTGCTTCCGACACCCAAAAAATTTGCGACGGTCTTTCGGAAATTTTATCGGATATAAAAAGCGGCAAGCTTGATTTCTCGTCCGACGCCGAGGATATACATATGTTTATTGAAAGCGAGCTTACAAGCCGTATCGGTGATTCGGGAAAGCGCTTGCACACCGCGCGCAGCCGCAACGATCAGGTTGCCTTGGATCTGCGTCTTTATTTGCGTGATGAATGTGATAAAATAACCGACCTTCTTTCTTCGCTGATAAAGGTTATTTCAACACTTGCCGAAAAATATGCCGCAACAATAATGCCCGGATACACGCACCTTCAGCGCGCTCAGCCCATCACCTTCGGGCATCATATACTTGCATACGCAATGATGTTTTGCCGTGATATCGACCGTATAAACGACACAAAAAAGCGTATGAATTCTTCCCCTCTCGGCTGTTGCGCTTTGGCAGGAACGACCTATCCTATAGACAGAGAGTTCACCGCAAAGGAGCTTGAATTTGACGGTATCTGCTTAAACAGCTTGGACGGAGTTTCCGACCGTGATTTTGCCGTTGAGCTTTGCTCTGCGCTTTCAATTTGTATGATGCATCTTTCAAGATTTTCCGAGGAGGTTATCCTGTGGTCGTCCTGGGAATTTGCGTTTGTTGAGCTTGATGACGCATATACGACCGGCTCAAGCATTATGCCGCAAAAAAAGAACTCTGATATGGCAGAGCTCGTTCGCGGTAAAAGCGGACGGGTGTTCGGAAATCTCACCTCATTATTAACTATGCTAAAGGGACTTCCGCTTGCATACAACAAGGATATGCAAGAAGATAAAGAGGCGATTTTCGATGCCGTTGACACAACGAAAAAGTGTCTTTCCATCTTTATACCTATGCTTGCTACAATTAAGGTCAAGAGCGAAAATATGTACCGTGCGGCACAAAAGGGATTTATAAATGCTACCGACTGCGCTGACTATCTTGTAGGCAAGGGTATGCCATTCAGAACCGCCTATAAGCTTACGGGCGAGCTTGTGGCTTACTGTATTGAGCACAACACGGTTTTGGACGAGCTTCCCATAGAGGTTTACAAAGAAAAAAGCGAGTTGTTTGATACTGACATATACACTGCCATAAAGCTTGAAAATTGCGTCGCACGCAGGACAAGCATAGGCGGCTGTGGAAAAGAATCCATCGACCTGCAAATAGAATTTGTTAAAGGCAAAATTAAATATTAAAAAGGAAATTTCTTAAAATGAAGAAAATATTTATTGACGGCAGCGCGGGAACAACAGGGCTTCGTATTCACGAGCGGCTTGCTGACTTTAAGGATATAGAACTTATCACCCTTTCCGACGAAAAGCGAAAGGATGCACAATACAGAAAAGAAGCTCTCAACTCTGCCGATTTCGCATTTTTATGTCTTCCCGATGCAGCGGCAATAGAAGCGATTTCAATGCTTGAAAACAAAAACACGGCAATTATAGACACGTCAACGGCGCACCGTACCGCAAGCGGATGGGATTATGGATTTCCCGAACTTTCAGCTGCTCACAGAAAAGCAATTGCTTGCTCAAAACGAGTTGCCGTACCCGGATGCCATGCAAGCGGTTTTATAGCTTTGGTATATCCTTTGGTAGCTTCGGGAATTATTCCAAAGGACGCAAAGCTATGTTCGTTTTCGCTTACGGGATATAGCGGCGGCGGGAAAAATATGATTGCCGCATATGGTGACGAAAACCGTTCTGAGCTCTATGACGCTCCGCGTCAATACGCGCTTTCTCAAAAGCATAAGCACCTTCCCGAAATGACGGCGATCACGGGACTTTCTTATGCGCCTGTTTTTTCTCCGATAGTAGCCGACTATTACAGCGGTATGGAGGTAACCGTGCAGTTGTTTGAGGATTCTTTAAACGGAAATATTGACGATATAAAAAAAATATATGCAGAAAAATACACATCGGGGCTTGTAAAATTCAAGGAAGCCCCCGACGCCGACGGATTTTTGTCTGCGTGTTCCCTTTCGGGACGCGACGATATGGAGGTATCGGCATTTGGAGAGGGCGGCAGAATTATACTTGCAGCGCGCTTTGACAATCTCGGCAAGGGCGCATCCGGCGCAGCCATTCAATGTCTTAACATTATGCGCGGTGCAGATGAAAAAATCGGGCTTGTATATTAACCCCGCAACAGAAAGGAAAATATCAAATGAAAGATATTATACAACTCGACAAGGAATATATCGCCGACACTTATGCGCGTTTTCCGATTACTTTGGTTGGCGGCAAGGGGTCGATTCTATACGGTGATAACGGCAAAGAATATATCGATTTTAACAGCGGAATTGCCGTTAACACACTTGGCATTGCCGATGATAAATGGGCACACGACATTTCAAAGCAGCTTTTAAAGCTTCAGCACACATCGAATTTGTATTACACCGAGCCGTGCACACTCTTAGCAAAAGAATTGTGTGACAGAACCGGTATGAAAAAAGTATTTTTTTCAAATAGCGGTGCGGAAGCAAACGAATGTGCCATCAAGGTTGCAAGAAAATACGCTTTCAAAGCGAAAGGGTGCGAATATTCAACAATTATAACGCTTATAAACAGCTTTCACGGCAGAACTATAACCACTCTCGCCGCAACGGGACAGGATACATTCCATAAAGATTTTTTACCCTTGACACAGGGCTTTGCTTATGCTAAAGCCAACGACATTGACGACCTTCGCAAATGCATTTCCGAAAACAAGGTCGCCGCAATAATGTTTGAAGTGGTACAAGGCGAGGGTGGCGTTCTTCCGCTTGAACAGGATTTTGTAAAAGAGCTTGCGAAAATCGCAAAAGAAGAAGATATTTTACTTATCTGTGACGAGGTTCAGACAGGAAACGGACGCACCGGAAAGCTTTACGGATATATGAATTACGAAATAGAGCCGGATATCGTATCCACCGCCAAGGGGCTCGGCGGCGGTCTGCCGATTGGAGCAACGCTTCTCGGAGAAAAGGTTGAGAAGACCCTGACCCCCGGAACGCACGGGTCAACCTTCGGCGGCAACCCAATATGCTGTACCGCGGCACTTTCCGTGCTTTCACGCATTGATGAAAAGCTGTTGCTTGAAGTAAGACAAAAAAGCGAATATATATTTAACACGCTTAAAAACGCCAAAGGCATCATAAGCGTATCGGGTATGGGACTTATGATAGGCATTGAAACGGTACGCCCCGCTTCCGATATAATCAATGAATGTATTGAAGCAGGTGTGCTTCCCATAAAAGCAAAAAATAAAATTCGTCTGTTGCCCGCGCTTAATATACCGTTTGATTTATTGCAAAAGGGCATAGAGATATTAAAGGAGATTTGTGCGAAATGAAACATTTACTTAAACTTATGGATATGTCACCAAAGGAAATACAGCATACGCTAAACCTTGCCGATCAACTCAAATACGAGAAGAAAAACGGCATTGAGCATCATATTTTAAAGGGTAAAACACTCGGTATGATATTTGCAAAAGCGTCCACCCGTACAAGAGTTTCGTTTGAGGTGGGTATGTACGATCTCGGAGGACAGGCACTGTTTCTTTCCTCTAATGACCTGCAAATCGGTCGCGGAGAGCCGGTTGAAGATACCGCGCGCGTGCTTTCGAGGTTTCTTGACGGTATTATGATAAGAACCTTTGAGCAAAGCGAGGTTGAAGCATTGGCAAAATACGGAAGTATTCCGATAATCAACGGATTGACCGACTACTGCCACCCTTGCCAAGTGCTTGCCGACCTTATGACTATAAGAGAGTACAAGGGAACGCTTTCGGGCAAAAAGCTGTGCTTCATAGGCGACGGAAATAATATGGCAAACTCTCTTATCGTAGGCGGAATTAAAACCGGAATGGAGGTTGCCGTCGGCTGCCCCAAAAATCATCAGCCGGATGCGGAAATTATGAAGTGGGCTTCCGAGAACGGTAAATTTACCTGTACCGACGATGTTATGCTTGCGGCAGAACAAGCAGACGTACTTTATACAGACGTTTGGGCATCGATGGGACAAGAAGCGGAAGCTGCGGCGCGAAAAATAGAATTTGAAGGATATCAAATAAATTCAAAGGTTATGTCGGTTGCCAAAAAGGATGCTATGGTGCTCCATTGTCTGCCTGCTCACTGAGAAGAGGAAATCACTGCCGAGGTATTTGAGGCACACGCAGGAGAAATTTTTGATGAGGCCGAAAATCGCCTCCATGCTCAAAAAGCGATCCTTGTACAATGCCTCGGTCAAAAAAATATATAAATTTTAAGATATAAAATACTCCCGAACGAAAAACGTTCGGGAGTATTTTATATCTTCACAGAAAATACGATTAAATCGTTTTATTTAACTACCTTACATTATTTACGACACCGGAAAACAGCACAGCACCGTATCTGTCGGTTATCAAAAATCCGAATGCCCGGTCAATTATATAGTCGTGATACACCTTCTCGTATCCTTCGAGAGGACCGGCGGCGCCTGCCATCGGCATTACGGTAACCGCCGCTCCTTCAATACCCTTATCGTTAACGTCAATACTGCACTTATGAATTACACCATCACAAGCGAGGGGTTCATCCGAAATGTTGGAAAGATCACACTCCTCAAGATCAAACAGCTTTACTATACCGAAATCATCCTTGAGTATGTCCGAGAGATTGCCATCAAAGGAAGCATTGTATTCGGGGAAAAAGGTTCTGGTGTGGTGAATCTGCTTGTTTTCGTCATCTATATATCCATAGTCACCAAGATCGTTGATATTGCAGATGTTTTCCAAAGTAAAAACTTCCTCAAGTGTGCGCCCTTCTGTCGGAAGGATAAACTTTATATCGAATCCGTGTTCTGTCCTCGTATAGAATGAGGTATATCCATCACCCTCGTAGATGTTTCCGTTAGAATAATAACCCATAAGCAGCTTGGTGCTTGTAAAACTTCCATCGGAGTTCTTGAAATCATACGTTTTATCCGTAAATTTAAGCTCATTGCCGTCCTCATTCCAAACCTCCTTGAGATAGAAGGTATTGATAAGAGTGATCAAGGTTTCGGGCGATAGCTCTATATCCCCATCAATAATTCCGTGCGTTTTATCCTCAATATAAGCATTTATGGCTTTTTCACCTTCGCTCGTTTTGAAGTTCACGCCAAACAAATCGCAATTATAGTTGTTTGCAAGATCGTTTACACCTTCTTCTTTTAGCGTAATGCTTTTATCTACCCAAATTGAATTAGCCAGTTCCTCGAAGGCCAAGAGCTTCTCGTTGCCAAGCATATTGGTGTAATAAAACTCTCGGTTGGAAAAAGCATATAATAGTTTGGTAAAGTTCTTTACCTCACCGTAGGTCACACCTACTGCATTCAGTATTTCATCCCTTGTTTCGCCGTTTGCGCACTCGGCGGCAAGTGCCAGTGCCATATATACCGAAACGGGCGAAATACAAATATTGCTTTGTCTGTCGCTGTCGGAATAGACCTCATAAGTAAGCTTTGCGGCAAATCCGGAAATTTTTTCAAGAAATTCAGAATATTCCTCCTGCCGAAAATCCGAATAATCTATCTCCATAGCTTCCGCGGCCGATGCCAAGGAATAGCTTTCGGGATTTATACCACAAGACGAAAAAGCAACGCACATTGACAGAATTATTATAACAGATATTAATTTTTTCATAAAATACTCCTTCATCAAAGCTTCTACTATATAGTCGTTTTTTTATTAAAAATGTTCCGTTTTTTTGAAAAAATTCTAAAAATTTAAAAACGCATAGAAAACAATGGCAAAATCCTGCACTGTTTTCTATGCGCTTATCATAAAAATCACACGTACTGAGCTATGTCAATTTTATTCATAATGTTTTGCAAAAAAACATTATGATTTTTTTATTGCTTTAAAAATCGCGCTTATTTTCGGTGGTGTACCGTAAAGCAGCACGCCGACACGGTATATCTTCGCCGAAACGAATCCTACACCGACGGTGGAAGCTATTAGAATAACGACCGAAATAATAATTTCATATGCAGGCACGGTACTCATCGCAATTCTTGTAAACATTGCCATCGGCGATGTAAAAGGGATATATGAGCAAATCTTCATCAAGGTGTTATCTACACTGCCGTTTGCCATCGACATCATAACAACAAGAAAACCGCCGACAAAAAGCAATGTGATAGGCATGACCGACGTATTGATATCCTCAAGCTTAGATGCAGTTGAGCCCACGGCTCCAAATAAAAATGCGTAAACAAGAAAGCCCAGAATGAAAAACAAAAGCATATAAAGGAACAATTCTACAGGCATATTAAAAATCGAATCAACAATAGGATTATCTGCCCAATAGCTCTTATTTATATTAAAGAACAGCAACGCCGAGCCAAATATCGCAACAAGCTGAATAAGCCCTGCAAGGCATGCTGCAATAACCTTACCAAACATCATTGACGTAGGTTTTGCACTTGTAATAAGCACTTCCATCGCTCTCGAGCTCTTTTCGGTTGCAACACCCGTTGCAACCATCTGTCCGTAGAGAAGAATAACCATGTACAAAGCAAAAATCATAATGTATGTATAAAAGAAATTTTCCATCTGGTCCTTGCCGAGATTGAAGGTTTCGCTCTCAATTTGAGCAGACATAATATTGACCGCTTCCTCCGATGAAATACCGCCGGTTATCATAGCGTTTAAACGGTATGCAGCTTGAAGCACCTCGCTCGCAATAACGGTATTACTGTCATACATAGAAAGGTTGTTTACATAATAGGTGTAAGAGGTAAGTGAATTCAAAACAAATGCGCACTCGGCGTCGCCCGATACGATTTTTTCTTTAATGGCATCTGTGTTCTCATTAGAAAGGATCACGTTATATCCGCTAAACGCTTCGACAAACATATCGTTTGCAAGCTCCGCGCCCTCTCCTGAGAGTATCATTATCGGAAGTGTATCTTGAGATATAACGTCATCTTCTTTTTCAAAAGCGATTGTTATACGGGGCAGACACATAACAACCGTAATGACTGCCATCAAAAAAACCGTAACACCAACAAAGACCTTATTGGCAAAATAGTTCTTCAATTCAAAGTTCAATATTTTTCTAAATTGTTTCATTTCCCTACTCCTTATCGCCCGCATACTCTACAAATATATCGTTGAGAGAAGGTTCAAACACCTTGATTTCGTCGATGTCATAATTTTTTGTAAGATTTTGCATCACATCAAGCTTTTCTTCGGAAGAATTTAGTTTAATAATAACAGAGTTATCTCCGAAAGCCGCAGAGTTTTCATAATATGACATAATTTTATCACTGTCCTGTGATGATATAACAAGCTTATTACGGGGATAATTGCGCTTAATTTCGCGCAAATCACCCGTCAATACAACTTTACCGTTATGTATAATTGCAATACTGTCGCAAAATTCTTCAATATAGCTCATCTGATGACTCGAAAACAGCACGATTTTGCCCTTGGCTATTTCTTCCTTGATCACTTCCTTTAGAAGCATCGCATTCACAGGATCAAGGCCCGAGAACGGCTCGTCCAAAATCACTATTTCGGGATCGTGCGCTATTGCGGTAATAAGCTGTATTTTTTGTTGATTGCCCTTGGATAAGGTGTCAAGTCTTTTATTCCGATATTCTGTCATGCCAAGACGTTCAAGCCAATAATCCACCGACTTTATCGCATTTGCTCTGCTCATACCCTTAAGCTCGGCAAAATATACCAGCTGGTCAATAATTTTCTTTTTAGGATAAAGTCCTCTTTCCTCGGGTAAATATCCAAATCCGATTTTATTATAATCAATCGGCTTTCCGTCTATCAATATTTCTCCGCTGTTTGCGGAGAACACGTCCATCAAAATACGTATAGAGGTGGTTTTTCCTGCGCCGTTTCTTCCCAAAAGTCCAAACGCCTTGCCGCCTTCGGCAGTAAAACATACACCGTTCAAAACCTGTTTTTCGCCAAAACTTTTGAAAATATTTTTTAATTCCAATCTCATTTTGTTTCTCCCCCTATCTATGAACTGCAATATGTCGACTTGTTTCTTTTGATAAATTATTATATCACACATAAATTCATTTTTCAACTAAAAATAAAGCTTTTTTCACTTGAATATAGGTAAAAAATGTGATATAATTACAGTAATTATAAAAATACATTTTTCCGAAAGGGTATATAATAATGAAAATTGCCGTCATCGGATGTGGACGCTGGGGCAGCTTTATCGCGTATTATCTCAATTCATTGGGGCACAGCGTTTCGCTTTACGGACGTAAAAATTCAAAACGTACAGAAGAATTTTTCAGAGAAAGAAAAAATGAATATCTCACGTTGCCCAGTGAAATAACACTCACGACCGATATAAATTGCATTACAAGTGCAAATATCGTTGTAATATCAATAAATTCACAAAACCTACAGGATTTTTTTGACGAAATTGCGCATCTGCACGTAGAAAATAAAGTTTTCGTCCTTTGTATGAAAGGTATTGAAATTTCCACCGGACGACGACTTTCGCAAATCGTGGAGGATAACGTAAGCAGTTCAAACAAAGTAGCGGTCTGGCTCGGCCCCGGACACGTTCAGGAATTTTGCCGTGAAATACCTAACTGTATGGTTATCGACAGTACCGACGAAAAGGTCAAGGAAATGCTTGTTGACAGCTTTTCGGGGACACTTATACGGTTTTACTACGGTCAGGATCTGATAGGCAACGAAATCGGTGCGGCAGCAAAAAACGTAGTTGGGATTGCCGCGGGTATGCTCGATGGGTTAGGACTGTCAACGCTTAAGGGTGCGCTTATGTCACGCGGAACACGGGAGATAGCACGATTAATAAAGGCAATGGGCGGAAACGAGCTCTCAGCGTATGGATTATGCCATCTCGGCGACTACGAAGCAACCGTTTTTTCACAGTTCAGTCAAAATCGCTCCTTCGGAGAGGAATTCGTCAACGGGCGCCACTTTGAAAAGCTTGCAGAGGGTTATTTCACCGTTGTGGCATTGGTTTCACTCGGCAAAAAATATGATGTCGAATTGCCCATAAGCACAGCAGTATATGAAATTCTTTATATGAAAAAAGACCCCACGGAAACCATCCACAAGCTATTTACCAGAAGCTTAAAAAAGGAGTTTTAACCTAAAATTATTCAAAAAGGAGAGCTCTGACTTGATTAATTTTTTACATACGGGCGACATTCATTTAGACAGCCCCTTAAAGGGACTTTCCGCAGAAATGTCGGTATTACGACGCGAGGAAATGCTTTCTACCTTCATTTCGATGATGGAATTTGCAACTGCCGAAAAATTAGATATTGTTTTTATATCAGGCGACCTTTTCGACTCCGGATTTGTCAGTAAAAAAACGATTTCTGCGGTTTCCGACGCTTTTGCCGCAGTTCCCTGTCCCATTGTAATAAGCCCGGGAAATCATGACCCATACAGACAAAGCTCGGGTATATATTCAATACATAAATTTTCGGATAACGTACATTTGTTCAAAGCAGACTCAACTGATTTTTTTGAATTTGAAAATATAGGTGCGCGTGTTTACGGATATGCCTTCAATTCCGAAGAGCTCAGGGTAAATCCCCTTATCCAAACTCCGCTACACCTTGAAGATTCATACATAAACTTTTTGTGCGCGCATGCCGACATTTTGTCGCCGCTGTCGCCATACGCTCCGATCAGCGAGGCAAATATTGCCGAAATCGGATTCGACTATGCCGCGCTCGGACATATACATAAATATCCGGATATGCGCACTGTGGGAAATACAACGATATCCTATTGCGGCATACCCGAGGGACGCGGATTTGACGAGCCGAATTTTGGTTCTGCAGTAATCGGAAGTATTTCAAAAGGAAAGATAAAAACCGAACGCAAACAATTTGCAAAAAGACGGTATATTACAAAAAATCTCAACGTAAGTCAAATAAATTCAAACGCTCAGATCGCTTTTGCGGCAGAGGAGTTTATAAAAGAATCGAATTACGGCAAAGAAACCGCATTGTGCTTGATTCTCCAAGGGCTTGTAGATATGGATTTTTTGCCCGATCTTCAGGAGATTACAGACCATTTAAATAAAAATTCAGAAAAAGATAATGACCGCCCCTTCTTGTTAAAGCTGAAAAACGAAACGTTGCCTGTATACAATGCCGAAGCACTTGCTTCGGATATGACGCTGCGCGGCGAGCTTTACCGTGTTCTGCTTCCGAAAATCAATTCGATGTCGATCGAGGAAAAGCTAACTGCCGCCCACGCTCTCCAAATCGGGCTTTCCGCTATTGACGGAAATCCTTTGATATGAAAGGAGAGCGCCATTGAAAATAATTAACATCAATATAACGGAATTCGGCTCTATCAAAGAAAAAAGCTTTGACCTTTGCGAAGGAATGAATATTTTTGAGGGTAATAACGAATCCGGAAAAAGCA
>JAZNBI010000122.1:0-9285 GCA_045586995.1 Eubacteriales bacterium
GTATTTTCGTTTGCGGCTTTATCCTCGTGCACCAATACTCCGGGACGCTTGTTGCAGAGTATAATGTTTTCATCCTCGTATACTATATCAAGCTTCGGAACGATTCGACTAAGAACGCCGTCATCGTTTGAGGGGATATCAAAAAACTCGTCGCGGATAAAAAGCAATAATTCGTCGCCCTCTTGCAGAATATCATTTTCATGAGCACGCGCACGATTGAGTTTAATTTTTTTTGTGCGGATATATTTATACATCATTGACTGCGGAAGGCCTTTTACCGCTTTGGTCAAAAATTTGTCCAAGCGTTGACCTGCGTCATTTGATTTTATTATGATTTGGCGCAATATAAAGTCCTCCCGACAATGTGGATTTTAAATATTGGGGAAGCTTTTCTTTAAGAAAATCTCCCCCAAAGTAACTTGTTTATTATTTGGTTCCGAATATGCGGTCGCCGGCGTCACCAAGACCCGGAACGATGTATGCGTGCTCGTTAAGACATTCATCAAGCGCGGCGATATATATATCGACGTCGGGATGATCCTCCTGAACCTTCTTTGCACCCTCAGGTGCGCCAACCAAGCACATAAGACGGATATTGTTACAGCCGTGCTCCTTGAGCATTGTCAAAGCATCCGAAGCCGAAGCGCCTGTTGCGAGCATCGGGTCAACAAGAATAACGATTCTTTCTTCAATATCGAAAGGAAGCTTGCAATAATACTCAACGGGAAGATGAGTGTCGGGGTCGCGATAAAGACCGATGTGACCGACCTTTGCGACGGGAACAAGCCGAAGCAAGCCCTCAACCATACCTAATCCGGCACGGAGAATAGGAACGATGGCAAGCTTTTTGCCCGAAATCATTTTGGCTTTCATTTTTGTAAGTGGGGTTTCGATGTTAACATCTTCAAGGGGAAGGTCACGAGTAATCTCATAGCCCATAAGCATTGCAATTTCGCCGAGAAGCTCACGAAAATCCTTTGAGCCGGTTTTTTTGTTTCTCATAATTGAGAGCTTATGTGTAATAAGTGGGTGGTCGATGATGTGTAATTGACTCATTTTATCATCCAAAACCTTTCTTCAAAAATTCCGATGTGTTTTTAGTACCGCACATCTTAAAACTAATCATTTTTCTTATATAATTATACTGCACTTCTTTCGCTTTTTCAAGACCAAATTCCAAATTATATGACAAAATGAAAAAATAATTTTTTATTTACATTTTCTTAGTAACGTGGTAAAATAATAATTAAGAATTTTGTACTTTGGAGATATCTATGGTTTCTGATATTAAGGTGGGTATATATACCCTTGGATGCAAGGTTAATCAATACGAAAGCGAAGCGATAGCCGAGGCGCTTGAAAAAGAGTGCTTTTGTATTCTGCCGCCGGATAATATTTGTGACATCTACATTATAAATACCTGTACCGTTACAGGAGAGGCGGATAGAAAAGCGGGACAGTTTATAAGGCGCGCAATCAAAAAAAATCCGAATGCGTATATTATAGTTTGCGGATGCTTTTCTCAGGTTTCGCCAGAAAGCGTTGCGAAAATTGAGGGAGTAGACTATATATGCGGCAATTCGGATAAAATGTCGGTCGTAAAATATGCAAAGCGTTTTGCATTGGAGAGAATAAAGAATAACTGCGCGGAAATTTCTATTGGAGATGTTAATTCACTTCCGTTTGAAGATATGCACATAACCAAATTTGACAGAACAAGAGCTTATGTAAAAATTGAAGACGGATGTGAAAATCACTGTACATATTGTATTATACCATATGCGAGGGGAAGAGTGAGATCAAAACGTCCGTCAGACGTTATTTCGGAGGTTAAAGACCTAATAAAGAGCGGATGCAAAGAAATCGTGCTTACGGGGATTGAAACCGCTGCGTACGGGAGAGATTTTGAAAAATACGGACTTGCCGAGCTGCTTTGTGATATTGACGCATTGGGGGATCTGCCGAGGATTCGCCTTGGCTCGCTTGACGTTTCTCTTATGCGCGACGGTTTTGTAAGCAAAATAAGAGATGTTTCATCACTGGCGCCACATTTTCATCTTTCCGTGCAAAGCGGATGCGATAAGATTCTTTCGCTTATGAAACGCAAGTATAATACAAAAATGGCACTTGAAAATATAAAAAGAATTCGTGCGTCTATGCCCAAGGTTATGTTCTCTACCGATATTATTGTCGGATTTCCCGGGGAAACCGAACAGGATTTTAATAAAACACTTGAATTTATTAAGGAAGCTCAATTTCTTAATGTTCACGTTTTTCCGTATTCAAGAAGAAAGGGAACACCCGCAGCACAGATGAGCGGACAGGTTTCACAGGAGCAAAAGCATTTGAGGGTTGAGAAACTTCAAGCGATTCAGAATGATATCAAGCGAGAAATGCTCAAATCCGAAATTAACAATAGATATGAAGTGCTTTTTGAAAGCTTTTTTGATGGGTTTGCCTTCGGACACACCGAGAATTTTATTGAGGTTTACGTAAAAAGCGAGCATCCGTTAACATCGGAAATAAGGGAAGTGGAGCTTTTCGCGCTCAGAAAAAACGGATGCGAAGGAAAGCTTGTATAACAATTGTAAATTATAAGGAGTTAAAATATGGATTCTGTAAAAAAATCGAAAGCTTTTTCGTCGAGCCGCTTGAACGTGGGGACTATAAAGAATTTTGCATCTATGTCAGATACTCTGCTTGAAAAAATGAAAAACGAGCTGGGGCTTTTTATGACACTGCAAAATCTTTGCTTTTGCCGCGATTATTATAAAAAGTTTGAAAAAAATGACCCCGTAATTGAAGAGATTCGGCTTTTGGACCGCATAATAGAAAAAAATTATTATGATCCTTCTTCTGTTTCAGTAGGCAACGTGCTGACAAATGATAAAGAAATTATGCAGAGCTATTCCGACCTTATGAGCAAAATGCGCGCTTTAAACAGGACTGAGTTGTACGGCTACACCTTGGAATCGATTGCCGATTGCATTTCGCAATATATAAAAAACAATCTGGGCGAAAATACTCTCCCAAAAGACATAAGCTGCGCAGGTGGAAGCTTTGGAAAGAGCGAGCTTATTGTTAATGGGTACGAAGAACAGATTACCATTGGTATGAATGACGATTCGGGCGCGTTGCTCTATATAGGTAATAAAAAATCCGATTCCAAATACCCTTCAAAGCTAAGTGCCGTAATAGAGTCAGGTGACGTTGTTTCGGTGATATCTCCCGATAAATTTCAAAATTATTTTGGCTTTGTTTCATCGCTCGGTGATTTTTTATTTGATAAAGCTGTGTCTGCAGCGATTAAATGCGTGCTGCCGATTGAAAAGGACGGTGTTATCGGTGCGTTGCTTTCGCTGTCTGACGGAATGAAGATTGATAGCTTATACGATTCCGGAGAAGATGCTTTAGAGCTTTGCGAGCTGTGCGATTTTGCCATAGGCGGAGTAGCGGTGCTTTTTAAAGAAAAGAATTTTGAGCTTCTTAAAAAAGAAGCCGAAAAGAATATGCTTGACTTTTACAAAATTGCAACGGTAAACAATTCAAAACGGTATACATTCCGCCGTCATAAAAAATCTCCTGTTTCGCTTGAAAGCGAATTTCTAAAATCGTTGAAATTTTCATCTCCGAGGACATTTAAGATAGATACGATGCAAAACGGAGAAGCTATCGGAGAGGTCAGGCCATATTGCTTTTCACAAAAAGACAATAAAAATCAGACGCTTTGCGTTGATGACGGAAAGCTTTTGGTGAGCGCCTCATCTTCTAATTTTAATTCGGATGATTTTCAGGCGGCAATATGTGCAACCGTATCGGCAGCGGCAAAGCTTATTGCCGCAGGTGCAAACAGACACTCAATAGGCATATATCCGAATTATTTTATAACATCGTCTTTATTTGACGAGCATTTACTCGGTGCTTCGCTTGCCACAATACTTGGGGTATACCGTGCGCAAGCCGAGCTTCTTTTAAACGGAGTTGGCAAAAAGCTTGAAGCTTGCTCGGTATCTCCGTTTGTTTCGGTGTTTGGCATTGCTGAATTCAATATTAAAATTAAGAATGGTTTTTTCAAAGAGGGAAGTAAAATTTATTATCTTAAAGCGGGAGTCGCTGAATCGGGGCTTCCTAATTTCGAAAATATGAGGAATCTGTTTTCCTACGTTTCGGCTCTTGCGGCAAAAGGAAAGATTTTATCCGCGCGAGCAGTGGAGGATTCGCTTGAAGCTACGTTATGCGCTATGTCCTCCGATGTATATTCCTTTTCAGCCGATAATAAAATTTGCAAATCGGTTTTGAACGAATTTTCCATAGGATCTTTTGTTATAGAAAGTGACGAAGATATAGACGGTCTTTTGTTGGGATATACAACTGTTGCTTCCGAAAATTTCGAACAAAAAATATCGGAGCAAGAAAAAGAATTGCCCGAAAAATTGGATTCGGTATCTGCTTTTTGCGCCCTAAAGCCGTCGGTTTGCCTTCCGATTTTCAGAGGAGGCAGCGATCCGAGTTATATAAATGGGATATTTGAAAAATTCGGCGCGGTATGTCATATCGTGCCGATGAAAAATGATAGTAACGGAAAAATTTCCGAAACAAGCTGCAGACGTTTTGCCGAAATGTTAAATATTTCGAATGTTGTTTTTCTTGAAGGCGATGCCGCACAGGCGCTTGAAAGTAAAAGCGTTTTACTTGCTTTAAATGCTTTTCTTGACCGAGATGGTACGGTTGTTGTTAACGGAAATGATTATGGAATAAACGGGGCAATTCAATTTAGCGATTATACTCCCGAAAAAATTATAAAAGCCGTTGTGAATTATTATACTCAATCCAAAAACGCTTGACAAAAAATGTATTATAGTTTATAATATGTAATGCGATGACAGAAAAAAGTAATCTGCAAATTCAGCAAACAGAAAGCGACCGTTTGATGAGAGGGGCATGCTGCTTGCAGACGAATACATTCTTGAGCATTTGCGTGAAAACGCAACGGTACCATCCGTTATAGTGGCACGCTCGTAAGAGCGCAGAGGCATTTGGCGTGAGTCGAATGTAAATCAAGGTGGTAACACGGGAAGATTCTCGTCCTTGGGTAACCGAGGACGAGTTTTATTTATAAGGGGAGAGAATTATGACTATTTTTGATGAACTTACCGCGCGCGGATTAATTGCGCAACTTACAGATGAAAGCGAAATAAAAGAGCTTATCAATGATGGTAAAGCAACTTTTTATATAGGTTTTGACCCGACTGCAGACAGTTTGCACGTTGGACATTTTATGGCGCTTTGCCTTATGAAGCGACTTCAAATGGCAGGTAACAGACCTATCGTGCTTATTGGCGGCGGCACGGCTATGGTGGGCGATCCTTCGGGACGCAGCGATATGCGTACGATGATGACAAAAGAAACTATTGCTCATAACTGCGAATGCTTTAAAAAGCAGATGAGCAGATTTATAGATTTTGGAGAAGGCAAAGCGATCATGGTTAACAATGCCGATTGGTTGCTTGACCTTAATTATATTGAGCTGTTGCGCGACGTCGGCTCGTGCTTTTCCGTAAATCGTATGCTTACTGCCGAGTGTTATAAGCAGAGAATGGAAAAGGGACTTTCATTCCTTGAATTCAACTATATGATCATGCAGAGTTACGACTTTTTCCATTTGTATCAAAAGTACGGGTGCAATATGCAGTTTGGCGGAGATGACCAGTGGTCAAATATGCTGGGTGGAACGGAGCTTATTCGTCGTAAGCTTGGCAAAGATGCTTATGCTATGACTATAACCCTGCTTCTTAATTCGGAAGGGAAGAAGATGGGAAAAACTCAAGCGGGAGCTGTTTGGCTCGATCCTAAAAAAACCACACCCTATGATTTTTATCAATATTGGAGAAACGTTGCGGATGCCGACGTTTTGAAATGTATTCGTATGCTCACATTCTTGCCGATCGAGCAAATTGATGCTATGGATAAATGGGAGGGCTCTCAGCTTAATACCGCAAAGGAAATTCTTGCATATGAGCTTACAAAGCTCGTTCATGGCGAGGAAGAAGCAAGCAAAGCTCAAAACGCCGCGCGGGCAATTTTCTCGGCTGCGGGAGATTCTGAAAATATGCCTTCTGAAGAAATTTCCGAAGATGACTTTACAGACGGAAAGATAGATATTTTGACTGTGCTCGTTAAAGCCGGACTCGTTGCTTCTAAATCCGAGGCAAGACGTGCGGTTGAACAGGGCGGAGTTACCGTTGACGGAGAAAAGATTTCGGATATTAAAGCGATTTTTGACAAGACCGCATTCGTTGACGGTATGGTTGTACGCCGCGGTAAAAAAAGCTTTAAAAAGGTTATTTTAAAGTAAAAATCAAATAAAAATTGCACTTCATTATTGAAGTGCAATTTTTTGTTGGAATAGTTTATTTAAATTCTGTTTTCATGTCAAAAAGCAAGAATCTTTTTCTTGTAATATTATAGAAAAGCTTATCGTTGCTTTGCGGAAAAACATCTGAATTTTTTAATGCCGTCATTAAATATTCAGGCCCGAGGAAATCCACGCTGTTAGTCGCCAAAAGCGCATTGATATTTATCGATTTTTCGCTGCACACAACCGAAACGTTTTTTATCATTCCGGAAATGTCGGTTTCTTTTTCACCCGATTTGGTTCGCTTTATGATATTAAGCGGCGATTTGGAAAGTAGGTCTGAAATTCGGTTGGCAACGCAAACGGAGCTGTCGGTAAATATTTCTAATTCATATTCGGAATATCCTATATCGGTAAATTTCGTTTGAGGAGTATATACATCTGTAACCTGCATTTCGCTTGTCAATTCCTCATTCATTTGAGTTTTAATAATTTCGAAATCAAGCTCGCGGTCGATTTTGATATCCATGTATTCGCAAATGCTTTGACTTCCTACCGACAACGGTGCGGCAAATATCATTTTTGCATGAGGGTTGAATCCTTTCGTATACCATACGGGAACACCCGCTCTTACCAAAACGCGAGCCATTGTTCGCTGAAGATCAAGATGGGAAATGAACTGTAAAGACCCTGTTTTGAAAAATTTAATTCTTACGTTTTTTGGAACTTCCAAGAGGGGGAGGGAGTTCTTTTGGAAGATTTTTGATGGATTTATATTTTTGATTTCGGACAGCATGACTTTTCACCCCCCAATTTATTTGCTCCGCACCCACTGCACACCTTGCGGCAATGCTCGGTCGTATGCTCGGAATATGCACGATGACGTTCTTTGAGCAAAAATTCCTTAGATACTCCGCAGTCGATAATATCCCAAGGCAAAACCTCGGCTTCGGAATATTCGCGGTTGGCGTAGAAAGACATATCCAAGCCGACGCTTTCGAACGCCTCTACCCATTTATTATAATCAAAATATTCATCCCAAGCATCAAATGACATTCCCATTTCATGCGCTTTTAATAAAGCCGCGCAAAGTTTACGGTTGCCACGCGCCAAAACCGCCTCTACTCTTGATACCTTTGCGTCGTGATGGTTGTATTTTATTTTGCGGTCGGTTATTTTTGAACCGAGATATTTTTGCTTTTCTTCAAGCGTTTCTATTGTGTCCTGAGCTTCCCATTGGAACGGTGTGAACGGCTTTGGCACAAAGCAGGAAACGCTTACTGTTACCGACGGTTTTTTAGCTTTGTTTCTGTTTGGAGCTTTGTAATACTCATCAATTACTGCCGATGCAAGAGCTGAAATTCCGTCGAGATCCTCGAGGACTTCTGTAGGAAGACCTTCCATAAAGTAAAGCTTAACAAGAGATTTTCCTGCGTTAAAAGCTATACCGACAGAGCGCATAAGGTCTTCGAACGTTACGTTTTTATTGATCACGTCGCGCAGACGTTGAGTTCCCGCTTCGGGAGCGAAGGTCAGAGATGACGCGCGAACAGAAGCAACCTTTTGCATCAGCTTTTCCGAAAAGCTGTCAATGCGAAGCGACGGCAGGGAAATGCTGACCATATTTTCCTCTGTCCAGTCAAGTAAAAGATTTGTTAAATCCTCTAAGCAGGAATAGTCGCTTATTGACAAGGATGACAGAGATATTTCATCATATCCGGTAGCTTGAAAAATATCCTTTGCTTGTTCACAAAGCACACTTGGTGATTTTTCTCTGACAGGACGGTAGATTATACCCGCCTGGCAAAATCTGCATCCTCTGATACACCCGCGGAATACTTCAAGCATAATACGGTCGTGAACGGTTTCAATATAAGGGATAATCGGATTTTTTGGGAAATATGCATCATCTAATTTTGCGATGATTCTTTTTTCTACCTTTTTGGGTATATCATCAAAAATCGGCTTATATTGCTCTATTGTGCCGTCGGCGTTGTAAGTAACATCATAGAATGACGGAACGTAGGTGCCTTTAATGCTTCTTGCAGCTTCGTGAAGAAACGCCTTTTTTGAATAGTTGCCGCTTTTTTTCATTTTTATGTAAAGCTCTGTAAATTCGACAAGCATTTCCTCGCCTTCACCGATTGAAAAGCAATCAAAGAAGTCGGCTATAGGTTCGGCGTTATACGTGCACGGACCGCCGCCTATGATAATAGGCATATCGTCGGTTCGGTCTTTTGCTAACAGCGGAAGCTCGGCTAAAGAAAGCATATTTAAAACGTTTGTGTAGCACATTTCATATTGGAGAGTAAAGCCCACAATATCAAAATCTTTGATAGGGTCTTTGCTCTCAAGAGCATATAAGGGAATCTTATGCTCTCTCATTTTTTCTTCCATATCCGTCCAGGGAGCAAACACTCTCTCACACCAGATATCCTCTTGGTTGTTTAACGCACCGTAAAGAATTCTCATTCCGAGATTGGACATTCCTATCTCATAAGTATCAGGGAAACAGAAAGCCCATCTTGCAGATACCTTTTCTTTATCTTTAATTATTTGACCGTGCTCGCCGCCGCAGTATCTTCCCGGCTTTGAAACCGATTTTAAAATATTGGTAATTTCATTATTCATTTGACATAAACCTCTTTTCTTGAATACAGGTCCGAAGAAAAAACCTCAGACCTGTTTTCAAGCTTAATATATTAGCAATTTAGAAAGTATAACAGTCGGCATCAGCCATATCAGTTGATACAAAACTATATAAACCGAGTAGAAGTCGGATATAAGCCCCGAAGCAGTAAACAGTATGGAAAGCATCGCCCCCAACGCTGTTCCCGCAACGCTGACCTTTTGGAGAAGCTTTACAATGCGTTCGATTTTAAAGCAGGTCGAAAAAGCGTTTATTAACGAGGAGATTTTTCCGTTTGTTA
>JAZNBI010000123.1:0-11747 GCA_045586995.1 Eubacteriales bacterium
TCATAAGATGGATAGAACAGAAATGTCAGCACGTCCGGCACGCCCGTTCCGCAAGAAAAAGAAAGTTTGTATTTTCTGTGCAGATAAGGTCGATTATATCGATTATAAAGATACAGCAAAATTGAGAAAGTTCATCAGCGAGCGCGGAAAGATTCTTCCCAGAAGAATTTCCGGAACCTGTGCAAAACATCAACGCGAGCTCAACACAGCTATTAAGCGTTCCCGTCAGGTAGCTTTGCTTCCTTACGTTACAGACTAAATAAACAGTATAAAAAATCCTGTTCGAAAATCGAACAGGATTTTTTATATCTTTTCTTTATTGTTCCATAAGCTTAAATCCGGCGGTTTCGGAAACCGGAATCGATATCAAAAGAGTATGCGCTTTTGATTCTATACCCGCATCTCGCATAATCCCCTTCATAATATCATTCTTTTTTGAAGTCGGCGAAACAATAAAAATTATTTCCTTCTCGTCCGCGATAGACATTCCGAAAAATTTTTCGACATATTTCGCGCCTGTACCCTTTGCTCTTATTACCGTTCCGCCGTTTGCGCCGGCTTCTCTGGCGGCATCCATAACGATGTCACTGTACCCCTTTTCGCAAATCGCAAGTATAAGTTCATATTTCGAGTTCATGCCAATCTCCTCCGCATCTGTAACTTCCTGACCATTTAAAAAATAATCCATTGCTTTCCCTCCCCCGATACTTGAAACGGGTAAGGAAATCGCAATCCCGCGTCCCGGCAGATCAATATCCATCTCGGATGAAAGCTTTCTCGAAAGCATTTTTATATCCTCTGAGGCAAGTACAGAAAACAACAACGTTTTATCTGTTTGCTCAATTCCCAGCAGATCGAGTGTTTTCTTGTGTGCCGTTCCTACGCATGGAGTAGAATAGATAATTCCCACATTGTATTTCTCATAAAAGCTGATAAAATCTTCGGTATCTTTTCGACTTATAATCGTTATCAACAATTGAATATTATTCATACGATCTTCTCCATTCAAAATTCAATGATGTCCTCATCGGACTCAGATTGTGAAATATCTTCGGGGGATAGTACCATACCGTTCGAAGCTTTTTCGCTGCGGCGCAACTTTAATTGATAGAAAACGCCTAAAAGCTGTACTGTAATCAACGGGGTCATAGCAACAAGCGCTATGAGTCCGAATGCATCGGTAACAACGTTTCCGCCGATTGCTTTTGATGCTCCCATAGCAAAAGGTAAAAGAAAGGTTGCCGCCATCGGTCCGGATGCTACCCCTCCCGAGTCAAATGCAATTGCGGTGAAAACACTGGGTGTGAAAAATGAAAGCGACAAAGCGATTATATATCCCGGAATAACGAACCAAAGCAATGAAATCCCGGTGAGAACTCTTAGAATTCCAATTCCAACCGAGAACGCCACGCCAACAGAAAGCGAAATCGAAATTGATTTTCCGGAAACCGCACCCGACGTAATTTCCTCCACTTGCTTTATCAATATATGCACCGCCGGTTCAGCCGAGATAATAAAATAACCTATAAGCATACCGACGGGTATCATAAGCCAAGGAAATTTTGAGGTTGCCATGACCTCTCCTATATAACTTCCTGCCGGCATAAATCCGGCATTCACTCCCGTAAGGAAAAGTACAAGTCCAAAGTAGGTATAAGCCACACCCACAAGTATTTTAGAAAGCTTTGCACGGTTAAGCTTTATATAAAAAAGCTGATAAACAAAGAAAAACACAACAATCGGCGCAACTGCAATTGCAACCTCTTTGAAATAATTCGGGAAAGCTTTTAAAAACATTTGAAACAGCTCTGCGGAATCACCGGCGTATACACTTTCCGCCACATTTGACACAGAAGAACTTTCCCCACTATTAGGAAACAAAATACCCAAAATAAGCACGGAAAGTATCGGACCTATAGAGCAAAGCGCCACCAGACCAAAGCTGTCGCTTTCCGCATTGCTGTCAGAACGCATTGAAGAAACACCGATACCGAGCGCCAATATAAAAGGAACCGTCATAGGACCTGTTGTAACCCCTCCCGAATCAAACGCAACCGGAACGAAATCGGGATTTACAAAGAAAGTAAGTACCATAACTAAAGAATAAAAGCCAAAAAGAAGATATGAGAGCTTTATCTGAAAAATAATTCTCAACATTGATATCATCATAAAAACGCCGACGCCTATTCCGACGGCTATGATCAACGTCATCGTGGGTATTGCAGGTGCATGATTGGCAAGCACTTGAAGATCGGGCTCGGAAATAGTAATCATAAATCCCACAAAAAAAGCAACACCGAGCATATAATAAATTTTCTTGGATCTTGTCAAGGATGATCCGATATGCTGTCCCATTGTCATCATTGACATATCGACGCCGAGCGTAAAGAGCCCCATGCCGATTATCAACATAAAAGCGCCCATAACGAACATAAGGAAGATATCCGCAGGGATCGGCACAACGGAAAAACAAAGCACGAGCACAATAAGAGTTACCGGAAGGACAGAGCTTAACGATTCTTTAATTTTATTATTCAATACCGTTCTTCTGTCGTTAAATAAATCTTTAAATTGACGAAACCGCATATACTCCCCTCCCAATCACTATTTTACATGCTCCTATTTTATAATTATATCATACATTCTCTCAAAAATAAATATTTTTTCAAAAATATTGACAAAAAACTTTTTTGATGATATAATGTACCTGCACTCAGATGATTACTTGAACCTCACAACCTTGTAATTCATTATATAATGATTTATGAGTTTGTGAATTTTTTATTTGAGTAAACTTTTTTTGGAGGTACGCAATGAACACCGGTATAGTTAAGTGGTTTAACCCTACCAAAGGTTTTGGATTTATTTCCAACGATAACGGCGGCGATGATGTATTCGTGCATTTTTCCGCAATTATCTCGGACGGTTACAAAACCTTGGCTGAAGGTCAAAAGGTTTCTTTTGATACAGAAGCAGATCCCAAGAACAGCAGCAAGATTCGTGCTATCAATGTAAAAGCTATCTAATCTGCTGTAAACAAAGTATTTTTACAATAATTTTTATCGAGCACTTTTCTGTACCTTGTTACAATTGTTCTCCAAATATTAATTTCGTAATTTAATACTAAGTTTATCACGCAACGGAAAAAATCCTGTTGCGTGATTTTTCATTGACAAAAAAGCTTTATTATGATACCATAATACTCAGTCAGATAAAATTCGAAAGGATACATACTATGGTCACTTACGAAACAATTAAAAAGGATGAACGTATAAACGAATATATAAAAAGAGCCGATGAATCGCTCATCGCTCTCGGTTATACCGAGCATAGCTTTGCACATATAACAAAGGTTGCGGAAACTATAAAATATATTCTCGAGTCGCTTAATTTTGATCCGCACACGATAGAGCTTGCACGTATTGCGAGCTATCTGCATGATATAGGAAACTTGGTTAATCGAGTTGACCATTCTCAAAGCGGAGCTATTATGGCGTTCCGATTGCTCGATAATCTGGGAATGAGCGCAAGTGATATAGCTACTATAACCACCGCGATAGGAAATCATGATGAGGGCACGGGCGTACCTGTAAATTCAGTGGCCGCGGCGCTCATTCTCGCGGACAAGACTGACGTGCGCCGCAGCCGAGTACGCAATCACGACGTTTCGTCCTTTGATATTCATGACCGAGTTAATTATTCCGTGGAACATTCGGAGGTAAAAATAGATAATGATTTAAAGCTTGTAACACTGATTCTGAAAATCGACACAAAATACAGCTCGGTTATGGACTATTTTGAAATATTTCTCGAAAGAATGTTGCTCTGCCGCAAAGCCGCAGAGGCACTCGGACTGAAATTCACACTTATAATAAACAATCAACAGCTTATATAAAAACACTGCCGCAAACTGAAGTTGCGGCAGTGTTTTTTATTTCTTTGGTTTACTTTTAAAAATAAGAGCGGCAAAATATCCGAAAACAAGCGCGGCCGTAATACCTCCGGCAGCTGCGGTAAGAGCTCCCTTCAAAATTCCGAGTGCCCCTTCCTTGTCAACGGCTTCCTTTATCCCTTTTGAAATTACATGTCCAAAGCCCGTTAATGGAGTTGTAGCTCCCGCGCCCGCAAATTCCACAATCGGCTCGTAAAGACCTACTGCTCCCAATATAACGCCCGCAACGACATAGCTGACAAGTATTCTTGCGGGGGTAAGCTTTGTCTTGTCAAGCAATATTTGGGCGATAACACATAAGCCCCCGCCAACTATAAACGCCTTTAAATAATCAATAAAATCCATATTAATCTCCATTTTGGTCATATTGAAAATGAACAAGGTGTGCAATTGCAGGAATTGCAAGCCCTTGCTGAATGCTTGAAGGACTCATCATTGCTCCCGTGCTCATAAAAAGCGCGTGAGTTATTTCTCCGGAAATAATTCGCGGGATAAGCCATGATGCGCAAACCACCGCAGAGCAGCCGCACCCCGAGCCGCCCGAATATTTGCTTTGCTTTTCAAGATCGTATATCATCATACCGCAATCATTGTATTTTCCCTTCTCAAAGGTAATTCCCGCCTGTTTTACCAGATCGCAAAAAATACCCGCGCCCACTGCGCCAAGGTCACCGGTTAAAATTATATCAAATGAATCGGGGGAATTTCCGCTTTCGTAAAAATATCTCAATAACGTATCCGCCGCCGCGGGTGCCATCGCCGCGCCCATATTATTAGCATCATTTATACCGTTTTCGTTAACCTTGCCTACGACCGCCTCGCAAATTTTGACACGTCCCTTATTACCAAGAATAAAAGCACCCGATCCGGTTACAGTCCATTGTGCGCTCGGAGGTCTTTGACAGCCATATTCTATGGGCGATCGGTATTGTCTTTCCGCAGCGCAATTATGTGATGAGGTAACCGCCGCGCACTTTTCAAATATTCCGCCGCTTATACCTATTGATGCAAGTATTACAGACTCCATACTCGTTGAACACGCGCCGTAAAGCCCGAAATAAGGTATATTAAAGTCCATAAGTCCATATCCCGAACCGACACATTGATTCTGTAGATCTCCCGCGAACAATGCACTTATATCGTTATCTTTAAATTTGCCTTTTGCCAGCGCTCCGTTAAGCGCCATTCTTTGCATTTCCGACTCGGCTTGTTCCCAAGTGTCCTGACCGAATCTATCATCCATGCTATAAAAATCGAAGCGATCTCCCAAAGGGCCTTCATGCTCATCTTTCCCAACTACAGATGCGGCGGAAATTATCGATGCGTTGAGTTTTATTATATTTTTCATAAGCTTTCCCTTTCAATAATTTTCATTACCTATTCTTTCCCGCAACGATAAATTTATACACTTGCTATTGAAGTATTTGAAAAAATATGATATACTTATAATACAAATTATAACTGCTTTCGGAGGCATTAAATGCTATATAATATTGAAAACGAAAAACTTTTGGTCACGATTTCTTCAAGCGGCGCGGAACTTATGCACATCATCGGAAAAGATGACGGATGCGAGTATCTTTGGCAAGGAGATGAAAAATATTGGGCGAAACGCGCAATACTCGTTTTCCCTGTTTGCGGCAGACTTTTTGAGAAAAAATATTTTTGGAACGGCAAAGAATATGAGATGAAAAACCATGGCTTTGCGGCAACCGAGGAATACACTGTCGTAAACAGAAGCGCTTCTTCAATTACCTTTTCCATTTCGGATAATGAAAAAACTTTGCTTCAATATCCTTTTAACTTTACGTTTGAGGTTTCATATTCACTTTCGGGAAACACTTTATCTCAATCCTTTACGGTGCGCTGTAACGGAGATGAGCTCCCCTTCTCTCTCGGAGGCCACCCGGGATTTAACGTTCCTTTGACAAAAGGCGAAAAATTTGAAGACTATTACATAGAATTTTCCGAAGCAACAAATCCGCGTAAAATCTTGTTTTCCCAGAATTGCTTCATAACCGGCAAAACCGAACCGTTTGTTTTGCGCGACGGAAAATTTTTAAACCTTACCCACGATATGTTTGATGACGATGCGCTGTTTTTCGAGGGTTCAAGTAAAAAGGTTTTCTTAAAGTCTAAAGTATCTAATAAAAGCATTGAGGTTTCGTTCCCGAAAATGAAATATCTCGGCTTGTGGCACAAGCCGCGCACAGATGCGCCGTATATAACTATCGAACCGTGGAATGGGCTACCCTCTTTCGAAGGAAAGGTAGACGACTTTGCTTCAAAAAAGGATATGATTATTCTTAAAAAAGGTGAAGTATACCGCACCGGATTTGATATTACGATAAATCAATAAATAATTTTAAGGAGTATTATGATGTTAGCCCCTAAAACACGTCAATTTCATCTGAAAACTCTCAAGGGAGAGATAGGCGGATATTGTATTTTACCCGGTGACCCTGCGCGATGCGAATTAATTGCAAAGCATTTTGACGAGCCCTATCATCTTTCCTGCAACCGCGAATTTAATATTTGGAACGGCACACTGCTCGGAGAAAAGGTAACCGCTTGCTCAACGGGAATTGGAGGGCCTTCAGCCGCTATTGCGGTTGAAGAGCTGGTCGCCTGCGGTGCTCACACCCTAATAAGAGTCGGAACCTGCGGCGGTATTGCTTTAAATATCTGTTCGGGAGATGTAGTCGTCGCCACGGGTGCCGTTCGCCAGGACGGTACAAGCCGAGAATATGCGCCGATAGAATTCCCCGCCGTTTCGGATTTTAATGTTTTGCGGGCGTTGGCTGACTCCGCAAAGCAGCTTGGATATAATTATCATACAGGTATCGTTCAAAGCAAGGATTCCTTCTATGGACAGCACTCTCCGCTTCGCATGCCGACCTCATCAGAGCTGACGCAAAAATGGGAAGCGTGGAAACGCTTGGGTGTTCTTGCAAGCGAAATGGAGGCATCCACTCTCTTTTCGGTTGCATCTGCTCTCGGCGTCAGAGCGGGAGCGGTTTTCCACGTGATTTGGAATCAAGAAAGAGCTTTAAAAGGACTTGATAACGAAGAAAACGAGAGCCACAATACCGAAAAAGCGGTAATTACCGCTATCAATGCAATAAAAATGCTTATACGCGAAAAGCGCGAGGAAAAATAATCCAAAATTTCTTTTTGATTTGCGTTTTTCGCCTTGACACGATATAATCGTCTATGATATAATATATAAAGATTCATGTAATTTTTGTACTGCTTCTGATAGTGTTAAGATTTTACAAGGATATTTTTAAAGTATAAATAAGAGGAGATAAAAAATGAAAAAAATTGTTGCTTTTTTACTGATTGCAGTTATGCTTCTTTCGCTTGCTTCGTGTAAATTCCCACATGGCAATGGTGATTCTACCACTACACCTAATGATTCCACCACGCCTGAGGACACCACTACACCCGAAGATACAACCACACCCGATGACCAGCCCACCGGTTATGAATTTATAACTGTTGATGAAACCGTTTGGGTCGTTGATGCAAGCGCAGTAAATCTTCGTACAGCAACAGATTCCTCCAATGATGAAACAAAATCCGGAATTTCGATAAGTCTCGGTCAATCGTTAAGACGCGTTGGATATAATGAAGTTTGGAGCAAAGTGGTTTATGAAGACGAAGAATATTATGTAGTAACCAAATATCTTTCTACATCCGAGCCCAAAGAACCCGAAGAAATCATTTTCACCGCTGTTGATGAAACCGTTTACGTTATTGCCGAAACCGCACTCAGCTTGCGCACAGAGCCATCTCTTATGTCGGTTGCAAAGTACTATCCCACTAACGGAACCGAGCTCAAGAGAACCGGTATCTTTGTTGAGGACGAAGCAGAAGGAACGGGTTGGAGCAGAGTTATATACAAGGATGAGGTTTTGTATGCTCGTTCATATTACCTTTCTCTTGAAAAGCCCACCGGAGAAGTTCAGGGCTGATTAACATAAAAGAATAATACGTCAAAGTATAAAAAGAACCGACTATGAAATCTTTAAAAATTTCGTAGTCGGTTCTTTTTTATTTTATATTTTATAATTTAAAAAGCTTTTTCAGACGAGCCACATATAATTTTATAAACACAGACAGCGCAAAATCATATAAAAGGAAGGTAATATCTCCCACAAGAAACAGGAAAATCGACGGCTTAAGAAGCGCTTCCTCCGACGAAATCAGGCATTTGAATGCAAGCACACTCAAAAAAAGCGCAAAGTTAAAGACTAAAAGCTTAATTATAAGCGAGAAAACTGTACCCATCCTTTCACACTTTGATTTTATGATAGGATAATACCCTACAAGCATAATATAGATCAGCGCAGGAGCTTTGTACGGCAACAAAATAATTGCCAAGGTTCCCGTGACCAAATATATCATTACAGGATATATACCTCCTATCAACGATACTGCAATCATACACGGGACAGAAGCCGCAACCGCCATTGAAAGGTCTAAAACATCAATAATAACGCCAACAAAAAGCAATATCACACCAAGTGCGGAAAGCGTCGCGCTCATCACAAGCTTTTTTGTTTTAAGATTCTTTTCTTTGATTTGCATTATCAAACTCCAAATATTTTAGTTGCTTCCCCGCTAACAACGATTACCGCAGCCCAGACAGTTACAACAACAGTCAGCGCAAATAAATGACGAGCAAAGTCCGCACGGGCAGCATCCTACCGACGTTTCCGTTCGATATTCTTTTCCGAAATTAGAAGCATTGTTGTTCATCTGATTTTTTGCATTACGGTATTCCTCGTTGTTCGGATCCATTTTGCATGCTATATCAATATAATTCAAAGCATCTATAAAATATCCTTTTCTCAAAAGCACACATCCCATAAGAAAATTCCATTCGGCATTTCTTTCGGAAGCCGAGATAGCGGAAAGCATTGCCTGAGCAGACACCATATCGCCACTGTTTATTGCTCTCCTGATATTTGCATATATTCCGCTTGAAGAATATGAGCTTCCTTGATTATATGAGCTTGACGAGCTATGTGTATAAGATGAAGATGACGCGCGCATTTTTTGTATTTCATCGTAAGCCACATTAATTTCCTTCATCTTTTCTGTAGCAAGATCTGCAAGGTCGCTGTCGCGGTATTTATCAGGATGATATTTTCTTACCAGATCGCGATATGCCTTTTTTATTTCATCGTCGGTCGCGTTACGATCGACGTCCAATACTTTATAAGGGTCGGTCATTTTTTAAAATTGCCTTCCTTTCGTAACATTATGAATTTATTTGTGTGTTATTCTTACTTTTCGGAAAAAGTATATTTTCGGATACGTCGGGCATTCCAAGATAAATAATATTTTTTAAAACTCCACAAATATCGCTTGATTTTTCAAGGTCAATTAGATCAAGCGATTTTTCGATTTCGCACAATTCGGCTAAAAGCGCCGTCTTAACCGACAGCTTTTTCTCGTCATCAAAATCCTCTCCTTCATAAAGATATATAAACGGATTATAAGAATTTGATGCCTTATCTTGTTTATAATCATCGCACGCATCGACAATATATATCCAGCGTCCGATATGCCTGCCTATGTTTCGAACTATGCGCGCCTTGTCCTCGCAAAGCCCGTATGAAAATATGTATGCTGTCAGCTCACCGAAAATCTCGGCTGTGGTATCGACGGACGGTGCGTGCTCGCTTTCCTTATTATAAAGCTTTTTCATCGTTTCCGATATGTATTTGTCAAGCTCTGCCGCCTCCGAGGCACGTTCGCTCTTTAAAATGCGCCGACGCGATCCGTTCAGAATAAGCCTTATAAATTTTGCTCTAAGACGTTTTTTTCCTTTTTCGTCAGCAATATCATCCATACATTTATAATAATACAAAAGCACTTCGCAAATCGCCGCAAAATCCAGCTCATCGTTTATCTCGGCAACCGAAGAATCGGAAAGAGGATGCGCGATACACCTTGAATTTTTAAAACCGATATCAAGATCTGTTGCAGCCGACCTTACAAGAACCATAAACACGAAATCATAGCTTAAAGTAAGTCGCGATATAAAACCGCATCTTTTTTTCAAAGCATGACAAAGTCCGCAGTATACACCTTTATAATACTCGTTTTCTCTTATCTTTAACTCCGGGGTATATGTCTTTATATAACCGAACATTAGCGACTCGCCTCCCGATTTCAAAAATCCTTTATTTTATTATACTTTATTATGCACCTGCATGCAAGAACAAGTTTGAGATTAAATCAAAAAAATTCCGAAGCGAATTCAAGACTCCGGAATTTTCTGATTTAATAAAGATTATTTTTCATACTCCACGGTTGCCATTTCGATAATCATATTAGATGCTTTTTCGGAAATAAATGTGTTGTAAAGATACTCTTCGCCATATTCATCAATAATATTTTTAATGACATTCTCGCCGTAATCTTCTTTATATGAATTATAGCTCTCTTGATATTCTTCCTCTGAAAGCGTTATGTTTTCAGCTTTTATGATAGAAAAAATCGCAATTTCTTGCTTTACGTAATAAACGCAAAGCTCATAAAGCTCGTCCTCCGTGTCAACGCCAAATAAAGATTGAAGAAAATATTCAAATGTATATCCTTGCGATTTATAATAATCGAAATAGGTTTGGCAGCTTTCTAAATACTTATCGTAGTAATATTCGACCTGTTCCTTCGGAACACGGTGAAATTTACTGTTGTTGATAATCGAATCCCAAACCTTCTCATATACCTCCGTCTTTGACTCATTGGCCCTTTGATCTGCAAAATATTGTTTATAATATGTATTAAAATCATCAACGTTAGTATATTCTCCGCTTGTGATTTCATAAACAAACGAATTCGTCAGCTTGGCGGGAACCTTATTCTCACCTAAAACATGATAAAGCTTAACCTTAAAACGGACGTCTTTGCCCGCATAGTCGCCGTCATAGTCTTCAGAAAATTTTGCATCAAATTCAAGCGAAGCCCCTGGCATTACGCCAATAAGATTATCGGTAAAGCCATCGACCGCGTCATTGAACATACTTGAATCATCAAGCATCACTTCATACTCATAATTACAAATTCCATCAACCTTTAAGCCGTCAATATATCCTTCGTAGTCAATAACGACCTTGTCACCCTTTGAGGTCTGACGGTCGGTGATTTTTTCATAATCGGCATATTCATTTAAAAGCTCATCTAATGCGTCTTGATAATCAGCGTCGGTAAACTCGGGAGAAATAGCCGTAACCGTTATATTTTTATAATCTCCGAGAGTGATCAGCTTGCTTAGATCCGTTTTTGAATAATCAACAGGCGGAAGATTTAAATTGCTTGCTTTATCCCCATTGGCGTTCTGACATGACGTTGCAAAAAATATGCATGACACAAGCATTATACCCGCAAGTATATTTACAAAAGCTTTATAAAGACACGAGTGTTTCATTTTAAAAACCCTTTCCAGTGACACTTCTTTTAAAATTTCTTAAAAGAAAAGGACTCAACATTATCTGCCAACCAACGTCGTCAAACAGTTTGAATCCTTTAACTCTTGATAGAACACTAAAATTATGCGTCCTGCTTGATTACTTCCTCGCCTTTATAAGAACCGCATGCCTTGCATACGCGATGAGCAAGAACATACTCTCCGCATTTAGGGCACTTTACCATTCCCGGCATATCAAGTTTCCAAGTGCTGGAACGTCTTTTATCTCTGCGGGCCTTTGATACTTTTCTCTTTGGTACTGCCATAACCTAACACCTCCTTGACTGTAAATATACAGTCGCTCGTTATATA
>JAZNBI010000124.1:0-3645 GCA_045586995.1 Eubacteriales bacterium
CCCACCGGCCGTGCCGGTGGGCTTGACTGATTTCATACATTACATAAATCTCCTTGTTTTACAAATTTGTAATTTTACTGTCTGCAAATGGAGAAGATTTATACTGAATTTAAAATCAAATATTAGGTTAAATTAAAATACTATTGCCAAAACTATTCCCGCTACCGACAGCAACGAGCCCGCCACGGCAATTACGGGATATTTCTTTTTATACATAAAATAAGACGCTGCCATAACGAACATTACCGTCGTGCTCTCTATGGCATTCACGACCACTATGTTAGCGTGTGTGATCGCCCAGCCCGATAAAAGCATTCCCGCTGCCACTACTATTGCCTGAACCGAATATTTTTTTACTGATATTTCTCGCAGATCAAGCTTGGGTCTGAAAGCAATACAGAGCGCGGCAAAAGCAATTATCATACTTACAAACGCCATAGTTTCGTTTGATATAAGCTCTCTCTGTATACATCTTTTGAGTATAAACGGTTTAAACGTCCTCGCCAGCACCGATATTATCTCCAACACTATTCCCTTCGCGCCGGTCTTGTCACCGTCACTCTTGTTTTGGAAATTTATGGTCATAACCGTTCCGATCATAAACACGGCAATTCCCATAGTGCTTCCGAACGAAAGCGTATCTATCATCAAAACAAAAGACACAATGAGAGTAAAAACGACCTTGGATTTGGAAATCATTTCTATATGCAAAGAGTCGGATTTCTTCACCGCAAGCTGATGGGCAAAAACGTTTACAGCTTCAAGGACTCCGTAAATGAGTATATAAGGTATACTCTCGACCGCAAGATGCCAATGAAGCAACGCCGCCACAAGCAGCACGGGTGTTACGAACATTATCCGGTACAGGGAATGATTCGTTGCTGAGATATTGCGCATCACATCCTTGTTTATCAGCGTGTCTATCGCCTTTGAAAGAGCGCAAAGCACAGCAAACAATACACCTATTCCAAAAAGCATTATTGTTTATCCTTTTTATTCTTTATGTATTTTTCGAAAACAAAGGTTATGAGCGGCACTACCGCAAGCGTAAAGAGCGAGGGCCAAGATTCCTTTATCTTCAAGAAAATTTTATAAAAAACAGATACCTCGCTATCGTTTAGAACAATAAACATATATACTCCGAAATAAATAAGCACGGCAAGCATCGTAAGCATACCAAAGAACACTTTTTTGTATATGCTCATAGATTTGTTTTTTTGACGAAGCTCTTTGTTTTCGTTTTCAATGTTGTCTATTTCAAGACGCGTTTTCTGATATACGTTTATCTGATTTTCAAACGTGTGGTACTCGTGAGGGATGTTCCCCGTTTTGAATATTATCTCGGTCAAGTCGTCGATCGGGAAAGACACTACCGTTTCAAACTTATAAAGAGTACATACCGTATGCAGCGACTCCTCAAGTGACATTTGGGAAATATTTATCTTTCTCAAATAAAGAACCAGCTCAAACAAAAGCGCACGTATACGCTCCTTCGCCTTTTCGTTCGATATCATACCGTACATATCTATAAGATATGACGACACGATAGACGTAACGTAAGAATTGAAAAGCTCTCCGCTTTCGCTTGCGTTGTCTGTTATATAATTAAACATCCCCATAAGCATTCTCTCGTCGCCTATTTCCAACGCCACCTGCGTCAGCTTTATAAAATCATACTCGGTAATATATTCAAATCTTGAATATATTACGTCATTTATAATATCCGAACAGGTTTCGCAAAGATATTTCTTCGGGTCATCCTCGAGCACAGAAATTGCGGAAAATCTTTCCAGCTTTTCTCTTACGGTATCGACACCCTTGTTCTTTTTTATGTACCCATAGGTCGCTTTGGTAAGTCCGTCGTTTTTGCCAAGAAAGGTGGCAAAAACCCAAAACGCTTTGCAGGTTGCGCCAAACGTCTTGTCGTATGAACCGTCCTCCTTCATATGCGACGACATAAGCTCGAGCACGTGCGAAATACTATTCTTATCGTATATTCCGCGGGTCATTCCCTCGGATTCAAATTCCTTAAGCTTCGTCAAGACCTCTGCGGTCTTCATAAAGCTTCCCGAAACGAATCCGCCCGCAAGATCCTCTTGAATCTTAAGCTCAAGCTTAGAGAACATAAGCGCAAGACTTTTATCAACCGAGTGAACGGTAAATGAATCTGATTTCTCAAGCTTCTGATCGTTGAGCTCAATGAGCTTAACGCCGTATTTGTCAACGGTTTCTTTTATTTTTTCGGGAAGAGATGGCAAAAGATCGTTATTTATTAAAATAGCGCTGTGTACTCCAAGCCGCGCATTTTCCACAAGATCGTCAAGTCCTTGCTCGTCATTGGTGTACTTTTTATAATAAAGCTTTTTATTCTCAAGGGAATTAAGAAAATAACTGAAGCCAAGGGTATCGGACGCTTGGCTCTGCAATATTGCCAACGAGCGATTATCCGACAAAAGATTTATCAAAATATTATGAAGCAGACCGATGTGCTTTTGATAGTCCAGAACGAGGGATGAAAAGATCACCTTTTTTGAATTGTGTTTGGCTATTACCATATTGCCAAGACTGTCCAGCATAATAGGCGACCACATATTCTCAGACGGCCTCATAAGAAGCCAGTATTTTCCCGACAGCGCAGAGTTTCCGTAACAGTTATCGGTAATCTGCTCTATCGTTATTTTGTTGGGAAAATTGAAGTAGGCATCGGTCGCTCCTCCCGGCTTTTGAAGCGACACAAATTTCTCCGCATAATTACTTTCAAGGTGAGCTACCGAATCGTCAATAAACGGGAAAGGATTCTCCTGTCCCTTAAGAGAGTTTTGGTGCATAACAACACAAGCACCGCCTTGACCCAAATACTCCTTGAAGGTCTTTACAAACGCCTCCTCGATAACATATGAATATATAGTCTTATCGTTAAAAACGTTAGAAGCAAACAACACACAGTCGGTTTGCTTGGAGCTCAGCGCAGAAGATAAAAACGAGATATTCTCTCTTGTGAAATGTTGGATCTCAAAGCCCAACTCGTGCAGATCCTTTCTGAGATCGGCATAAGAATAATTTCGCATTTCGGAAATATTTTGAACCAATGCTATCTTGAACATAAAAACCTCATAAAGTTGAATTTATACGAAAATATATACGCACATTTAAACTTCCCCAAAGTAAGTATATCACGGTATATATATTTTGTCAATCGGACAAGCAAATTGTATATAATGAAATATATGCAGCGTAATAAAATTGACTCCGCTGCATATACTTCTTATTTTAAAATGTTTCTGAGTACATTTCGTTTTCACTCAAATAATTATTGTAATTGCTTTATACAGCAATCACAATCCTAACCTGGAACAAATCTCCGATACCTCTTTGATTTTTTCGTCAGACATATTTTGTGCACACTTCATTTCCGAGACGATTCTCTTGGTTTTCTTACCGAACAAAGCTTTTATCCATCTTGCAATCCAACAAAACGGCAGTAAACAGGGTACTTTCTTCAAAACCGGATACAAAATTATCATGGATTTGTATGGAGGAAAGAACCTCTTTACCGCATAACCTGCAGAACTTCCGTTTTTTGATTTATCAACTGCAATGTGATTTTCAGCGCTGCCATATACTCCGCCTTGAAAAATGTATTTG
>JAZNBI010000125.1:0-3670 GCA_045586995.1 Eubacteriales bacterium
GGTTAAAATACAAAAAATTACAATTTACATCTCAAATTTTATAAAAGTTTGACAAAATCACTTGATATTTTTTCAAAATGATATATACTATATTTAGTTATTCTATTTTCATGGAGGAATATTCACCAATGGTACAAAAACTTAATAAGCTTAATAATTTTGAAGGTATAAAGGGTCCCGTTCTTACGATCGTTATGGACGGTGTCGGTATTGCTCCCGATTGCGCGGGCAACGCAGTTACGACCGCATATACACCCACACTTGATATGCTTATGCAAAAATATCCTTGTTTAAAGCTTCAAGCTCACGGAACAGCCGTAGGACTCCCTTCGGATGATGACATGGGAAACTCCGAGGTAGGTCACAACGCTTTGGGCTCGGGACAGGTTTTTGCGCAGGGTGCTAAGCTTGTATCTCAATCAATAGAAAGCGGCAAAATGTTTAATTCCGCAACATGGCAATCTCTCATCAATAATACAGTAAACAATTCTTCCACCCTGCACTTTATAGGGCTTTTTTCTGACGGCAACGTTCACTCTCATATAGACCATTTGAAAGCAATGATCGTTCGTGCAAAGAAAGACGACGTTAAAAAAGTCAGAATTCATATACTGATCGACGGACGAGATGTCGGAGAAACCTCCGCTCTTGAATATATCCTTCCGTTCGAGGAGTTTTTGAATTCTGTACGCTGCAATGATTTTGATATAAAAATCGCAAGCGGCGGCGGAAGAATGAAAATCACTATGGACAGATATGAGGCAAATTGGTCTATGGTTCAAGAGGGTTGGAAAACACACGTTCTCGGAATCGGAAGACAGTTTGCATCTGCCGAAGAAGCTGTTAAAACATACCGTGAGGAATACAAGGTCATCGACCAGGATCTTCCCCCCTTCGTAATTGCTGAAAACGGCACTCCTGTCGGAACTGTAAATGATGGCGACAGCGTTATTTTCTTTAACTTCCGCGGCGACCGCTCGATAGAAATATCAAAAGCATTTGACGATGAAAAATTTGATAAGTTTGACCGTGTTCGCTATCCTAAGGTTATATACGCAGGAATGCTTGAATATGACGGTGACTTACATATTCCGCATAATTTCCTTGTAAATCCACCCGAAATCTCCAACACTATGAGCGAATATCTCAGCCAATCAAATGTTAGCGAGCTCGCAATTTCAGAAACTCAAAAATACGGACACGTTACTTATTTCTGGAACGGCAACAAATCAGAAAAGTTCTCGGAAAAGCTTGAAACATATATTGAAATTCCTTCCGATGTAGTTCCCTTTGAGCAACGTCCATGGATGAAGTGCGCCGAAATTACCGACAAGCTTATAGAATGTATGAGAAGCGGAAAATACCGTTATATAAGAGTCAATTTCCCTAATGGTGATATGGTGGGACACACCGGTTCTCTTCTCGCTACCCGTTGTTCTATGGAAGCGCTCGATATTCAGCTTGCCCGTATTTTAGCTGTTGTCGATGAATTAAAGGGCGCAGCGTTGATTACGGCAGACCACGGCAACGCAGACGAAATGTATGAGATAGACAAAAAAACAAAATCGCCAAAAGCAACCAAGGACGGTTCGTTCAAATCAAAAACAAGCCACACCCTCAACCCCGTTCCGTGTATCATATACGATAACTTCAAGTCCGACTGTTATGAAATCAAGCCGGATAACGGTAACTTCGGACTCTCGAATGTTGCTGCAACTATGGTAAATCTTTTAGGGTTTGAAGCTCCGGATATGTGGAACGAATCGCTCATAAAAGTAAAATAATTTTATTTTTAAAAAACTATTGACAAAATATAATATAATTGATATAATGTGTAAAGTGTTTTGCTTTACACATTATTTTTTAGAGGTAAAACCGTGTTTGAAAAGGATATGAAACAGGCGTTTTTGCTTGATTTTTACGGTGATTTGCTTACGGAAAGAAAACGCTCTGTACTTGATATGTATTATAATGACGATCTTTCACTTGCCGAAGTTGCAGAACAAATCGACATGTCACGGCAAGGCGTCAGAGATATAATTAAACGAGCGGAAGCCGAACTCGCTTTTTTTGAGGAAAAGCTCGGACTGGCCGAACGCTTTGGAGAAATACAGCAACGCACCGACAAAATCACCGCTCTTATTGATACCGCCAATATTTCAGACGAGCTTCGAAATGAAATTTTGGAATTGGCAAAAATAGTAAAATAAGGAGCCGCGGTAAAACTTTAAGGAGGAATATTTCGTTGTTTCAAAGCTTAACAGAAAAACTCAATAATGCTTTTAAAATCTTTCGCAGTAAAGGTAAGCTTACCGAGGCAGATGTCAAGGCGGGCATGCGTGAAGTTAAGCTCGCTCTTTTAGAGGCCGACGTAAATTTCAAGGTTGTAAAGGATTTCATAAAAATTGTTTCGGAACGTGCAGTTGGCTCGGAGGTTCTCGAATCACTGCTCCCTGCACAGCAAATTATAAAAATAGTAAACGAAGAGCTTATCGCTTTGATGGGCACAACTCAAGCTAAGCTGACAATTTCATCAAAACCACCCACGGTTGTTATGATGGTTGGTTTACAGGGTGCAGGAAAAACCACTCACGCAGGAAAGCTTGCCGGACTTTATAAAAAGCAGGGAAAAAATCCGTTGCTCGTTGCTTGTGACATATACCGCCCTGCTGCTATCAAACAGTTGGAGGTTGTCGGCGAACAGCTTGGAATCCCCGTGTTTTCTCTCGGTGATAAAGAATCTCCACTGAAGATCGCACGCGAAGGCATTAAATTTGCCAACAAAAAGGGCTACGACATGGTCTTTATAGACACTGCCGGACGTCTTCACATCGACGAAGAACTTATGGATGAGCTCAAGTCGATAAAATCAGAGGTAACCCCTTCGGAAATACTGCTGACAGTTGATGCGATGATAGGACAGGATGCAGTTAATGTTGCAAAAACATTTGATGAAATGCTTGATATTACAGGTATTGTTCTTACAAAATTGGATGGCGACACCCGAGGCGGTGCTGCCCTTTCGATTCGATATATCACCGGAAAGCCGATTAAATTTGTCGGTATCGGAGAAAAACTCGATACTATTGAACCGTTTTATCCGGAACGAATGGCATCAAGAATACTTGGAATGGGTGATATGCTTTCGCTTATTGAAAAGGCAGAACAAGCATATGACGAAAAGAAAGCTCTTGAGCTTGAAAAAAAGATCAGACAATCCACATTCACACTTGATGATTACCTCGATCAATTTGCTCAGCTTAAAAGCATGGGCAGTTTGGACCAAATTGTCGGTATGATGCCGGGTATGAATACAGGCGCATTAAAAAACGCTAAAATAGATGAAAAAGCCCTTGCTCACACCGAAGCAATCATACACTCTATGACTATGGAAGAAAGAGTCAAACCCGAAATCATAAATTATTCACGAAAAAAAAGAATTGCTCAGGGTAGCGGAACAAGTGTTGAGGAAATCAATAAATTATTGAAACAATTTGAGCAAATCAAAAAGCTTATGAAGCAATTTTCAAACCCTTCAAAGCTTGGAAAATTTGCAAAAGGACGATTGAAAATGCCGTTCTAAACGTTCGGGATTTCATATATAAAAACATTTAATTTTTTGGAGGAAAAACCATGGCAGTAAAAATCAGACTTAGAAGAATCGGTGCAA
>JAZNBI010000126.1:0-23274 GCA_045586995.1 Eubacteriales bacterium
CGAGATAGACGCGCAGATGGCAGAGCTCTTCGAGCGCAGAATGAATGCTTGCCGAGATGTCGCGGAGTATAAGCGCGCTTGTGCGCTTCCTATCTTGAACTCGGCGCGCGAAGCCGAGGTTATTGCTCGCGGTACTGCTAAAATTAACGATGAGGTGCTTAAGGAATATTACGTAAGCTTTATGAGTGACGTAATGAAGACCTCCAGAGCATATCAGTCGCGCTTGCTGGAAGGTATTAAGGTGGTTTACAGCGGTGTCGAAGGGGCTTTCGGGCATATTGCCGCAAAGCGTGCCTTCCCCGATGCACAGCTTTCATCGAGCTTGGATTTTTCTGACGCTTATCACGCGGTTGAGCGCGGTGATTACGATTGCGCCGTTTTGCCGATTGAAAACAGCTATGCGGGCGACGTCGGTGCGGTGATGGATCTGATGTTTGAGGGCGGACTTTACGTAAATCGAGTTGTTGAGCTTGAGGTGGTTCAAAATCTTATTGTAAAAAAGGGAACTTCCATCGACAAGATAAAGACCGTAATCAGTCATCCGCAAGCACTTGAACAGTGCGCCGATTACATTCGCGAGCATCAATGGAAAGCTGTTTCATATTCAAATACCGCGCTTGCAGCAAAGCATATAGCCGAACAGAATGACGAAACACTTGCCGCAATAGCATCTGCTGAAACGGCTGACATTTTCGGCTTGGAGATTCTTGAACGCGGCATTAATTCCTCGCGCAACAACACAACGCGCTTCGCGGTGCTTTCGAGAGCTCAGCATTTGCCTTCGCCTCAAAGCAAGCCGTCGGATACGCATTTTATATTGATCTTTACCACCAAAAATGAGGCAGGCGCTTTGGTGCAGCCGCTTAATATTATCGGCGCGCATAATTACAATATGAGAAATCTCAGAAGCAGACCCGTTAAATCGCGTGCTTGGAGCTACTATTTCTTTGTTGAGGCAGAGGGAAATATCAATACTCAAAACGGCAGAGATATGCTTACCGAGCTTTCTGCGATCTGTGAAAATTTAAAGCTGGTTGGGGCTTATAACTGATTTTATTTTCGGAGGGAAATTATGATAATTCCTGTAAAATACGACAATGGCGGATATGATATTATCGTTGAACGTGGTGCTTGCAAGCGTATTGCGGAATATATTCCTTGTGAAACGCGCGCGCTTGTTGTGACCGATGACGGTGTTCCGTCCGAATATGCAGCTTCGGTGGCATCGGCGTTTCAAGATGCAACCGTCTTTACCATACCTCAGGGAGAGCCGAGCAAAAATCTCGACAATTTCAGGGCGTTGCTTTCTAAAATGCTTGAGCTTTCGTTTACACGCTTTGATTGCGTTATAGCGGTAGGCGGAGGTGTTGTCGGAGATCTCGCAGGATTTGCCGCGTCGGCGTATATGCGCGGGATTGATTTTTATAACATTCCCACAACGCTTTTGTCGCAGCTCGATTCCTCGATAGGCGGTAAGGTTGCGGTCGATTTGGACGGTGTCAAAAATGCCGTCGGAGCTTTTTACAATCCCAAGAGGGTTATAATCGACCCTGACGTGCTCGCGACCTTGGACAAGCGTCAGATTTCGGCAGGACTTGCTGAGGCAATTAAAATGGCGGCAACTTTGAATAAATCGCTTTTTGAATTTATAGAGAAAAGCGAGGATCTGCTCCGAGATATTGATACTATTATTAACGGTTCGCTGTGTATAAAGCGCGACGTTGTCGAAAAGGATCCCAAAGAAATCGATCTGCGCCGTGTTTTGAATTTCGGTCATACTATCGGACATGCAATTGAAAGCTATATGGGCGGCAAATGGATGCACGGAGAGTGTGTTGCGCTCGGAATGCTTTTTATGTGCTCACCCGACGTTCGAAAACGGCTTTGCGCGGTGCTTGAAAAATATGATCTTCCGACCTCTTGCAAAGCAAACGAAAGCGAGCTTGCTTCGTATATCGCTCACGATAAAAAAGCGGTTTGCGGAGGAGTTTGTGCGGTTTTTGTCGAGGAGATAGGAAGCTATGAGTTTCGTAAATTAAGTATTGAAGAAATCAAAAAATATATGGAGGAGAGGGCATGAAAAATACGTTTGGAAACAGTATTTCGCTTACCTTGTTTGGCGAAAGTCACGGCGAGGCAATAGGTGTCGTTATCGACGGACTTTGTCCAGGCCTTTCGGTAAGTAACGAATATATTGAAAAAATGCTCTCAAGGCGTCGCCCGTCATCTTCGCTTGATACCGCTCGGCGCGAAAAGGATGAATTTCGCATTTTAAGCGGTGTTGTTAACGGGAAAAGCACGGGCACTCCGATTTGTATAGTTATTCCAAACGAGGATAAAAACAGCTCGGACTACCGAGAGCTTTTCGGCAAGGCAAGACCGTCGCACGCCGACTATACCGCATATTGTAAATATCATGGATTCGAGGATTCGCGTGGAGGCGGTCATTTTTCGGGTCGGCTTACAGCGGCTCTCGTTGCCGCGGGAGGGATTTTTATCCCTGCGCTTGAAAATCTCGGCATCGGTGTAGGTACGCATATTAAGCGTTGTGCAAAAATTGACGACAGAGAATTCGATAATCTCGAAAGCGATATTAAATTCTTGGCAGACACCAATTTCCCCGCGCTTGATAAGGATTGCGGCGACAGAATGAGCGCAGAAATTTTAAAGGCAAGAGAAGCACTTGACAGCGTGGGCGGTGTTACCGAAACTGCGGTATACGGATTGCCGTCGGGGCTCGGAGAACCGTGGTTTGACAGTGTTGAGGGTGTTTTGTCGCACGCGCTTTTTTCACTCGGCGGCGTAAAGGGTGTCGAATTCGGAATGGGATTTGATATAGCGGACAGCCGTGCAAGCGAATGTAACGACGAAATGCAAATAGTTGACGGCAAAGTCGTTTCCGCCACCAACAACAACGGAGGAATATGCGGAGGCATAACAAATGGAATGCCTATGATTTTCCGATGTGCGATAAAGCCCACGCCTTCGATTGCGAGGGAGCAAAAAACGGTTGATTTTATAAAGAACGAAAACACCTCGATAAAAATAAAGGGCAGACATGATCCTGCTATCGTTCGCAGAATTTGTCCCGTGATCAACTCGCTGACGGCGTTTGTTATATGCGATATGCTGAGCGCGCGATACGGTACAGACATTCTGCAAAAGGGCAGGGAGGCATTCTGATGGAATATGGGCTTATAGGAGAAAAGCTCGGCCACAGCTTTTCACGCGAAATCCACGAAAAGCTGGGAGATTATAAATATGAGCTTTGTGAATTAACACGCGAGGGTGTAATAAGCTTGATGAAAGAGCGCAATTTTCGCGCCGTCAACGTCACTATTCCGTATAAGGAAACGGTTATTCCGTACTTAGATGAAATGTCGGAGTCGGCAAAAAAGATCGGCGCGGTCAATACCGTTGTCAATCGCGACGGAATCTTATACGGATATAATACCGATTATTACGGCGCGATGCAGTTGTTTTTACATTCCGGCGTAAGTGTTGCCGAGAAAAAGGTGCTTATTTTGGGAACGGGCGGAACGTCCAAAACCATGAGAAGCGTCGTTTCGGATATGGGCGCGAGAGAGGTTATCGTTGTTTCGCGTCACGAGGGAGAGGGAATCGTTACCTACGACAAAGCCAAAGCCCTTCATTCCGACGCAGAAATTATAGTCAATACCACTCCTGTCGGAATGTATCCGAATTCTGATGCGTGCCCTGTCGATATAGATCATTTTGCTCGGCTTTGCGGCGTGATAGACGTTATTTACAATCCACTCGATACGCAATTGATTTTAAAGGCAAAGAAAAAAGGGATTGCAGCCGAGGGGGGACTTTATATGCTGGTGGCACAGGGAGTTATGGCGTCGGCACTCTTTATGGGAAAGAACGCCGATATCTCGTCACTTGACAGAATTTACGAAGAAGTGCTTTCTGAAAAGCAAAAGTCCTGAGTTGTTTTTTCAAAAAGGAGAAGGAATATGAAAATTCTTGTAATCAACGGTCCTAATATAAATATGCTCGGTATTCGCGAGCCGAAGATATACGGAAGTCAAAGCTATGACGAATTGATCCGCCTTGTTTCCGAGCACGCCGAGAGCATCGGAATAGAGTGTGAATGTTATCAATCAAATCACGAGGGTGATATTGTAGATGAAATTCAAGATGCTTATTTTTCCGAGGTTGACGGTATCGTTATAAATCCCGGCGCTTATACCCATACAAGCATTGCTATTGCAGATGCTTTGAAATCTGTGGGTATTCCTTTTGTAGAGGTGCATATTTCAAAGCTCGGCGAGCGCGAGGCGTTTAGGCAGATAAGCTATATAAGAGATTTTGCAAAAGCAAGTATTGTCGGAAAGGGTCTTGTCGGTTATATTGAAGCGATAGATATTTTGGTGTCGGATAAAAAATGATATCAGAGATAAAAAAAGGAATTGCGTGCGGAAGTGTCGTTGTCCCGCCGTCAAAAAGCTTTGCGCACAGATTGATTATCTGCGCAGCTTTGGCAAAGGGAGTAAGTATAATTAAAGGCGTAGAGCCGAGCAACGATATAGACGCTACGCTGGATTGTATTCGCGCATTGGGTGCGGATGTGAAATTTGAGGGCAAAAATATCCGTATTAACGGATTGGGAAGTAAAATAATGACAAAAAAGCGCGAATTGCCGAGCTTTTGCTGTCGCGAAAGCGGTAGTACGCTTCGATTTATGCTTCCCGTCGCTCTGCTCTGCGGAGGTGCTCGGATATTCGGCACGGAACGCCTTATCGAGCGCGGCGTGGGGGTTTACGAGCAGATTTTTGCCTCGCAAAACGTGAATTTTACCTTCAAAAAAGAGGAAATTTTATTGAACGGCAATATCGAAGGAGGTGTTTATAAAATTCCCGGAGATGTCAGCAGCCAGTTTATTTCGGGAATGCTTTTTGCGCTGCCTCTTTTGGATAAGGACAGTGTGATTGAGGTTTTACCGCCGTTTGAAAGTCGAAGCTACGTGGATATTACCGTCGATATTTTGAGCCGATTCGGTATTTGCATCGAACGCGACGGAGAAAACATATTTCGTATTCGCAAAAATCAGAGCTATTTTCCTGCCGAAATCGAAGTCGAGGGTGACTGGTCGCAGGCGGCGTTCTTTTACGGATTGAACTTGCTTGGCGGCAAGGTAGACGTTTTGGGACTGAACAATAACAGCTTACAGGGAGATAGAGTATGTGTTGAAATCTTCGAAAGAATGAAGCACGGCAACGTCGAAGCCGATCTTTCGAATTGCCCCGATCTTGCCCCGATTCTTTTCGCGATTGCCGCGTTAAAGGGCGGCGGTAAATTTACGGGCACACGGCGTTTGGCGATAAAGGAAAGCAATCGAGCTAAGGTAATGGCCCAAGAGCTTGCAAAGTTCGGAGCGGACGTGCGCGTATATGAAAATTTCGTTGAAATTAAAGCCAAAGAGATGCATGCGCCGCAGATCGCTCTCAACGGTCACAATGACCACAGGATAGTTATGGCTCTCTCGGTTTTGGCAACCGCCTTCGGCGGAAGAATAGAAGGCGCGGAGGCAATTAATAAAAGCTATCCGAAATTTTTTGATGATATGAAACGTCTTGGATTGGAGATAAATATTTATGATTCTTGACAAAAGCAAAAGAATTCTTGTCGTGGGACTCGGCTTGATTGGCGGAAGCTATGCCGCGGCACTTAAGAAAAACGGATTTTTCGTCGGAGCTGTAGATTGCTCTGAAAAGGTTATAGATTACGCTTTGAAAAATAATTATATCGATGTCGGCAGATCCGACGCAGATGCCGAATATATAGGCAGCTTCGATATCGTGGTTTTTGCTCTTTATCCGCATACTATGCTTGATTGGGCGCAAAAATACGGTTCGTATATAAAGCGCGGCGCGCTTGTAACCGACGTTACGGGCGTAAAATGCTGTACCTCTTACCGTATGCAAGAGATTCTTGGAGAGGACGTTGAATTTGTCGGCGCTCACCCAATGGCAGGCAAAGAGTCAAGCGGTATAGAAAACGCGCTTCCCGAGCTGTTTGGCGGCGCGAATTATATCGTTACGCCGACCGAAAAAAACACACCCGACGGAATTTCTCTTTGCGAGGAGCTGGGAAAAGCGATAGGCGCGGGGAAAATAAGCCGACTCTCGCCCGAAAAGCATGACGAAATGATTGGATTTTTATCACAGCTTACGCACTGTATCGCCATAACCTTGATGGCGTGCAAGGATTCACAGCATTTAGTCGATTATACGGGCGACTCGTTTCGCGACCTTACCCGAATCGCGAAGATCAACGAAGATATGTGGAGCGAGCTCTTTCTTTCAAACCGTGATGAGCTCATATCACAAATGGAGCTGTTTCTCGAGCATTTTAAGGTGCTTAAAAATGCGCTTGAGAGCGGTGACGGGGATACGATAAAGAGGATAATGCGTATTTCTACCGAGCGTAGAAAATATTTTGATAAATAAATGTTTTTTGGGGGACGTCTTTATGAATATGGAGTTTAAACGTAAATTGCCTGAGCCGCAGGATATTATCAATATGTATCCTGTGACCGATGAAATGAGAAAGCAAAAGGCAGAAAACGATATCGAATTGCGCAAGGTTTTTACGGGCGAAAGCGATAAATTCGTTTTAATTATCGGCCCGTGCTCCGCCGACCGAGAGGATGCAGTGCTTGACTATATATTGAGATTGCGCAAGGTGTATGAAAAGGTAAAGGATAAAATAATAATTATTCCGAGAATATATACCAACAAGCCGAGAACGACGGGGCTCGGATACAAGGGAATGTTATATCAAAGCGACCCTTATTCCTCTCCAGATTTGCTCCGCGGATTGATAGCGATTCGCCGCTTGCACGTGAAGTCACTTTCCGAAACCGGATTCTCGGGCGCGGATGAAATGCTCTATCCCGAAAATCACCGCTATCTTGCCGACCTGCTTTCTTACGTGGCAATCGGAGCGCGCTCGGTGGAAAATCAACAGCATCGCTTGACGGCAAGCGGATTGGATATGCCCGTGGGTATGAAAAATCCGACGGGAGGCGACCTTTCGGTCATGGTCAACGCCATTAAGGCGGCGCAAGCGGGACACGTGTTCAGCTATGGCGGCTGGGAGGTTTCAAGCAAGGGAAATCCCTTGGCGCACGCCGTTATGCGCGGTTGGGTAAATCAACACGGACAATCCTTTCCGAATTATCATTATGAGGATCTGAGCCGTCTTTGCGATATATATAACGAAAGCGGATTGCAGAATCCTGCGGTTATAGTAGATACAAATCACTCGAATTCGGGTAAAAAATGGGAGGAGCAAATTAGAATTTCGAAGGAAATTCTCCACAGCATCCGACATTCAAAGGATATTTACAAATTGGTTAAAGGTCTTATGATCGAGTCGTATATTGAGGACGGCTGTCAGCGCGTTACCGACGGAGTATACGGCAAATCTATTACAGACCCGTGTCTTGGCTGGGAAAAAACCGAGCGTCTTATTATGGAGATCGCGGATAAGCTTTGATTTATAATAAATCTCCCCGTACTGTGTTTCAGTACGGGGAGATATTTATTTAGAACATAATTACGATAAGCTGTGAAACGAGCACGACCGCAATAAGCGCGATTGGGTAGGTTGCAGCATAAGCCGCGGCAACGTCCTCTGTTCCCGCAGTTGAGATCAACGTTCCGAGAGCAGGTGTACTTGTCATACCGCCTGTAATTGAACCGAGATTATTGAGCAAGCTCAATTTAAGAACGTATTTTGCAAACAAGTAACCGGCAATCATTGGGAGAATTGTCATTACAACACCATATACAAAATACATCGGGTCAAAGTTTGCTACGAATTCTGCACCGCCGGGAATACCCGCACCCACAAGGAAGAGAACAAGTCCCAATTCTCTGAAAATCTTAAGAGTATGCTCGTTTGGCATAATTTTGATGCGACCGATTCTTCCGAAATGTCCAAGGATCAAGCTCATAAGCAAGCACCCGCCTGTGGTTGTAAGCGAGAAGCAGGTTCCCGACAAGCCATCCGACGAAAGCGGAATCTTAATCTGACCGATAACGGTACCGAGAATAGCCGCAAGAGCAAATCCCGCAATACCCATATGGTCGATCTCGAAGAATTTTAGCTTCTTCTTTTCTTCTTTGCTTTCTGCTTTTATTTCGATCTTAGCGCGTTCTTCATCCATATTTGCCTTTGTTAATTTAGGAATAAGCTGAACGAAAAGAACGACGCCGACAACACCGAAGATATATGCAATACCGTGTCCTACCGAAACAAGTCCTGTATATTCAGGTGAAACGGTTGCTTTTGCTGCCGAGAAGGCAGGCGTTGACGTTAACGAGCCCGAAAGCAATCCAACTATCATAGCAACGAATCCGTCACGTGTTTCGATAGAAGAACCGTAACCGATTGCCTCACCCGCGAATATACAGCCAACAGCAGAAAGTCCGCCTACAAGGATAATGACAACACCCAAAAGAACGTATGATTTAAAGTTCTTTTTGAAGTTTCCGAAGAATTTCGGACCTGCTATATATCCTACCGATGTTACGAAGAGAATAAGACCGAGTGCTTCAATTATTGTAAGTCCTGCTGAAAAGTCATAGGGTTTAGAAGAAGCGGCGAATATCAACGCGCCTGCGTCGTTAACATTGAATAAAAGCGCGCCGAAAAGCAAAGCAATGATAAATACGCCTGCATCACCCAATGATACGCCTTTAATAGTAATTCTACCGATAAGATAACCAAAAAGAAGAACACCGAAGATCACCAAAAAGAATGTATAAGTATTACTGATCGATATAATTCCGTTTAATAAAGTCATTTTTTATTTGCCCCTTTTCTTATCTTTTATTTGTGTAATCGGGCAAAAGTTTCGGTGATACCTTATCCGTATCGATTTTTGCTTCTGTTATCTCATTTTCAAATTTTTCAACGTGTTTAAGCGTAAGTTTGCCTACGGTAACGTTCTTTGCTTTAGCGGCAGCATTTTGTCCTGCGCTTCTTCCGAATACGATAATATCGAGCAATGAGTTACCCATAAGACGGTTTTTGCCGTGAATTCCACCGACTGCTTCGCCTGCAACGTAGAGATTTTCAACGTTGGTGGTCATTCCGTCGGGAGTTATATCAAGACCGCCGTTTTGATAGTGAAGTGTCGGGTAAACCAAAATCGGCTCGCGGCGAATATCTATGCCGTATTTTGCAAACATTCTGTACATGGCGGGGATTCGAGCCATAATAGTGCCTTCTCCGCCGATCTTTTCGATCATAGGAGTATCAAGCCAAACCGCTTTACCGCTGCCTGTATCAATTCCTGCGTCGCGCTCTGAACATTCTCTTATGATAGATGCTGCGGAAACGTCGCGGGTTTCAAGCGGATGCATAAATACCTTGCCGTCTGCATTGATAAGCTTTGCTCCGAGTGAACGCACCTTTTCGGTAACGAGCGCGCCGAAAATCTGTTCGGGATATGCCGCGCCTGTCGGGTGGTATTGAAGTGTTTCGGCGTAAAGCAGCTTCGCGCCTACTCTGTAACCGAGAACAAGACCGTCGGCAGTAGCTCCATAGTGATTAGATGTCGGGAATCCTTGATAATGCATACGTCCTGCGCCGCCCGTCGCAATGATAACCGTTTTTGCGCGAGCAACGAGAATTTCCTTGGTTTCCATATTCATAAGAACTGCGCCTGCTGCATTGCCGTTTTCGTCAAGAATAAGCTCAACGGCAGAGGTGAAGTCAACAACCGGAATTTGGCGGTTTAACACCTCGTCGCGGAGAGTTCTCATAATTTCAGCACCCGAATAGTCCTTTGCGGCGTGCATTCTCTTGCGGGATGTTCCTCCGCCGTGGGTAGTTATCATCGTTCCGTCGGGAGCTTTATCAAACTCAACTCCGAGCTCATTGAGCCATCCGATAGCTTCGGGAGCTTCGGTAACGAGCTTTGCGAGCAGCTCGCGCTTTGCGGCAAAATGGCCGCCGCCGAATGCGTCGACAAAGTGTATCGCCGGAGAATCTCCCGGCTTGTCAGCGGCTTGGATGCCGCCCTCTGCCATCATTGTGTTTGCATCGCCGATACGAAGCTTTGTAACAATTAAAACGTTTGCGCCTGCGTTGTGCGCCTCTATTGCCGCGGACGCGCCTGCGCCGCCTCCGCCTATTACGAGCACATCAACGTCGTAATCGGGAGCGTCAAGCTTGATCTCATCGGGATTTATACGGCTGTGCGCCTGAAGCATTTCTGCCAGCTCGCGCGGAACGTTGTCGCCTTTATTGGGCCCTATTTTTAATGTTTCGAATTCATCCTTTTTGTAATCGGGATGAAACTTTGCAAGCAGATCTTCCTTTTCCTTTGCGGTCATACGCGGCGGCTCATAAGCGATATTTGTTTCACGTGCCGCCTCAAGCTTGCGGATAGATTCGGTGAATTTCTCTGAATACATATTATGAACCTCCTTATTTTTCTATATCTCGATTGTTGTAAAGCTCTTTCATATCCTCGATGCTCTTACCCATAAGCGCTTCGAGAAGCTCGTTGAAGGAGCCGTCTTTGATCTCTTTTATGCGGTCGGAGAGGTGCTCACTCTTGGGAGCGAGATACTTTCCGTTTATGCGGCGCGCAAGCATAGCAACCTGGGGATGAGAAATTCCCGCAGGGCAACGCGAGGAGCAAACTCCGCACATAACGCAGTCAAAGCTTTCGTCTGCGCATTTCTCAAACTCGCCTCTCTGCGCATATGCTATGTATTGCATAACGTTAAGTCCCTGCGTACAAGATTTGGTGCAGGCGTTACAGCCGATACAAGCATAAATCTCAGGATATAACTGCATCATTATCTGCTCGGTTATATCAATTTTATTAACATCATATACCTGCTTTACCAGAGGGAAGAAGGGTAAAGTAGCGATATACATATCGTTTTCTACCTTTGTCTGACAAGCAAGACAAACCTTGAGCTCGCGGTCACCTTTGATTCGGTAAATAGTCGCACAAGCTCCGCAAAATCCGTTACGGCATCCGCAGCCGCGCACGAGCTGATATCCGGAATATTCCATAGCGCGCATGATAGTCAAATTGTCCGGTACTTGATATTTTTTACCGAACAGAAAAACATTTACCATATTTTCCATTACAATCTCCATTCCGCCTTATAGGCGTTATAAACTTAATACTCGTCGGGAAGCTCATCCAGCTCGTCAAATCTGAAGACGGGGCCGTCCTTGCAAACATATTTTTCACCGACATTACAACGTCCGCACTTGCCTATTCCGCATTTCATACGAAGCTCAAGTGTTGTATAAATTTGAGTTTTTTGGAATCCCAGGGAATAAAGTCCGTCAAGTGTAAATTTAATCATTATCGGAGGGCCGCAGAGCACCGCGGTTTTATTGGTGTCGAAGCCAAGCTCCTTTACATAGTTCGGAACAAATCCCACGTGTCCGTCCCAACCGGGCTGTTCACGGTCGATAGTCAGATGCACGTTAACACCTGCGTCATTTGCCCATTCGTCTATGATTTCACGGTAGTCGAGCAGGTCATCCTTGCTTCGAGAACCGTATACGATATCTATCGTGCCGTATTTTTCGCGATGGAAACGGCAGTAATTTATAACAGAGCGCAAAGGCGCAAGACCTACACCGCCTGCAATAAAGAGCAGATTTTTTCCTACAAATTCATCATCAACGGGGAAGGGCTTTCCGTACGGACCGCGAATGGTAAGCTGTTGTCCTACCTCTGCCTGATGCAACCATTCGGTAACGCAACCGCACTTTTTGATGGAAAATTCCATATATTCGGTATTTGTGGGTGAGGACGTTATCGAGAACATTGCCTCGCCTACTCCCGGGATCGAAAGCATTGCGCATTGTCCCGGACGGTGCTCAAAGGGCTTTTCTCCGTTAGGAGTAACCACTCTGAAGGTTTTGATGTCCGGAGTGTCTATACGAATATCGGTTATAACACCGATTTTGGGCATCAGAGGTTCGTTTCTATTATTCATTACTTTCACCTCCGAGATTTTTCATAACTTTAACTATATTCATAGAGATCGGACATTTGGAAAGACATCTTCCGCATCCGACGCAGCTGAACATTCCGTCGTTATTGGTGGGATAATATACCAGCTTGTGCATAAAACGCTGACGGAAGCGCTCAAGCTGTGTAAGTCGCGGTTGTCCTGCCGACATTTTTGTGAAATCGGAATACATACACGAATCCCAGCAACGGAAACGGCGAACGCCGCTCTTTGTTTTGAAATCGCGAATATCATAGCATTGACACGTTGGGCAGACAAAGGTACACGTACCGCAACCGAGGCAGCTTTCCGAGAGCTTTTTCCATTCGGGTCTGTCAAAGAGCTTACCCGTAAGTCCTGCACCGAATCCGTCGGTAGTGAGGTTTGCGAGCGGAAGCTCGGAAAGACGTTCTTTTACAAGCTTCTTTTGAGCATCAAGCTCATTACTTTCGCACGGCTCGGTAATTCCGTCCACGGAAGCAAGAAGCGATTCTCCTTTTTCCGTGTTTGCCTGCAAATACAGTTGGTTATTTTCTATCCAGCAGCTGATATCTCCGAGCGGATTTGTCACATCTATACCGAACGTTCCGCAAAAGCAGGTTTCGGCAGGGCGTGTGCACGCCATTGAAACAATAATGCCGTGCTCGCGGCGAGCTGCATAATAGGAATCGACCGGCTCGGAAAGAAAAACTCTGTCGAGCACGTCAAAGCTACGCACGTCGCACGCACGAACTCCGAAAACGACAAAATCCTCGTTTTCGTCGCGAGTATCGATGATCTCGATATTCTTTCCCGAAACCTTAAAATCCATAAGGTTTTCGGTTTGAGGGAAGAAGAAATCCTTCGCACTGCGAACGGTGTTGAGTGCTTGCGAATATTCGACACCTTCCTGCCATTTTACAAAATGAGTTTGACCGTCGTTAAGCTCGGAGGGCAGGTAAAGAGCATATTCAGAAGATATTTGAGAGAAAAATTTGTTTATATTGTCAAACGACATTTTACGCATTTTTGCCACCTCTTTCTACGGCTTCCGAGGGCTCGGGGTCTTCTTTTGTATAGTTTACAAGCGGAGATCTGCTTCCTATCTCGGCACCTGCCTGATACTCACCGTAAAGCGAATTTATATCCTTTATAAATTTACGGTTTAGCAGATGGAGCGGAATGTGTTGCGGGCAGACCCTTGAACATTCTCCGCAGTCGGTACAACGCCCCGCAACGTGGAAGGCGCGTATGATATGAAACATTTTTTCTTCAAAGCTGTCTGCGGCAGCTTTGTTTTCGACTCCCGAAGCAGGATTGTCGAAAACGCACTTTTCACAACTACAAGCGGGGCAAATGTCACGGCAGGCGTTGCAACGAATACAACGGGAAAGCTCGCCCTGCCAAAATTCAAAACGCTCGTCCTCGGTCATATTTTCAAGCTTTGATACCTCATCAAAGCGGTGAGAGTCAAGCACTTCGCCGTCCTCACCCAAAAGCTCATCATAGGCAACAGCTTTTTTTGATTTGCAATTAGCGCAACGCTCGGAAAGCACATCGACTTTTGAAAGCGTAATGTCGCCGTCGTAGAGAGTATGCACTATAACCGAATCGCCGTCAAAATCGATATTTCGTATAGCGTTTGATGACTTCGCCTTTATTTTGTTGATATCTACCATCGAGTTGCAGGAAATTGCAACGGCATATACCTTTTCACGGTCGAAGCGGTGCTCGGTTAAAAGCTGATTAAAGGAATATGTATCGCACGGCTTAAGAAAAACAAGCACCTTTCCTTCGCCTTTGCGAGTTTCTTCTATAAGATATTTTGAAAAGTTTGCTCCGCAAAAATCGCAGAAAACAAAATCCTTTTCCATTTCTTCGATATTTTGAAATAAATACGGCGTTATATCATAGGAGAACTCACCGCGCTTCCAACCGAATGCACGGTCAACAGTGCCGTTGGCAAACAATTCTTTTGCTTTTTCAATAAGCATTTCGCGAGTTAATGCTTGCATCGTAAATCCTCCAGTCTTTTGTTTTCGCCCAGAGCCGCTACCGTCTTAACAAAATCATTCATAGTTGCGGCGAATTTTGCTCCTTCTGCCGCCGAAACCCATTCTACGCGAGTGCGTTCCTTCTCGATTCCGAGATAGGAAAGCATTGAGAACATAAGCGACATACGGCGTCGGGTAAAGTAATTTCCCGATGTATAGTGGCAATCGCCCGGGTGGCAACCGCATATGATAACTCCGTCCGCACCGCGCTGAAACGCGCGGAGTATAAACATAGGATTAACGCGGCAAGAGCAGGGAACTTTAATTATTTTAACCTCGGCGGGATAGGCAAGTCGATTGCTTCCCGCAAGGTCAGCTCCCGCATAGGAGCACCAGTTGCAGCAAAAAGCAACGATTTTCGGTTTATATTCGTTTACTTGCATATTGCATCTACCTCCGCGAAGATTTGTGAGCTTGCAAAGCCCTTTAAGTCCATTGCACCCGACGGGCAGGCAACGGTACATGCTCCGCAGCCCTGACATACGGCTTCGTTGACCTGAGCCACACGGCGAACACGTGTAGTGCGGTCGGGCATACGGAATTCCTTGTTTTCGTATGTAATTGCGCCGTAAGGACAAACCTTTTCGCACGACGAGCATCCGTTACACATAAGCTCATTCGGTTTTGCTACGCAAGGATTGCCCACAAGCTTATCCTTGGAAAGAAGTCCGATGACCTTTGCGGCTGCTGCGCCCGCTTGCGATACTGTTTCGGGGATATCCTTAGGACCTTGGCAGGTTCCCGAAAGATATACGCCGGCAGTAGGGCTTTCAACAGGGCGAAGCTTGGGGTGCGCTTCCGTAAAGAAGTCGTTTGTATCCATACTTGCCGTAAGCATTGTGGCAAGCGGACGAGCTGATTTATCCGGCTCGATAGCGGCGGCAAGCACAACGAGGTCTGCCTCGATGAGAAGCTGCTTATCAGCCAACAGATCCGATGCCTGAACCATCAGCTTATCGCCGACGGGCGAAACCTTACCGACCATGCCCTTTATGTAATGAACACCGTATTCCTCTACGGCGCGACGGTAAAATTCGTCGAATGCCTTTCCGGGTGTACGAACGTCTATATAGAATACGTATACGTCGGTGTCGGGATATTTATCGCGTGTGAGCATAGCGTGCTTTGCGGTATACATACAGCAGATCTTGGAACAGTATTCCTTTCCTTTTCCGCAATCCGAGCAGCGCGAGCCGACGCATTGAACAAACACTATGGTTTTGGGATGCTTCAAGTCGGAAGGACGAAGCAAAACGCCGTTTGTAGGTCCTGCGGCATTTGTCAAACGCTCAAATTCAAGCGAGGTGATAACGTCCTTTGACTGATTATAAGCGAACTCGTCGAATTTATCCATCGAGATCGGATTAAATCCGGTCGCTACGACGATTGCGCCGTATTTTTCCTCGATAAATTCATCCTTCGCCTTATAATCTATGGCACCTGCGGTACAAACCTTTGAACAAACTCCGCATTTTCCGGTTTTCAGCATAGTACAGTAATCCGCGTCTATCGTTGCGACCTTCGGAACTGCTTGGGCAAATGGAATGTATATAGCGCGGCGGTTGTCCATTCCGAGATTAAATTCGTTGGGAACCTTCTTTTGAGGACATTTTTCGGTACAAAGACCGCAGCCGGTACATATATCTTCTTTAACATATCTTGCTTTTTTCTTGATCTGTACGGTAAAGTTTCCGACGAATCCCGAAACCTTTTCTACCTCGCTGTAAGAAAAGATTCGAATTTTTTCATGCTGCGCAACGTCAACCATTTTAGGCGTCAGTATACAAGCGGCGCAGTCGAGGGTAGGGAAGGTTTTATCGATCTGCGACATTTTGCCGCCTATCGTAGGAAGCTTTTCCACAATGTCGACCTCAAAGCCGGCATCTGCTATATCGAGCGCGGTTTGTATTCCCGCAATTCCACCGCCTATAACCAATGCGCGTTTTGTAACGGAGCTTTCGCCCGGCGTCAGCGGCGCGTTGAGGTTTACCTTGGCAATAGCGGCGCGTCCGAGAATAACTGCTTTTTCCGTGCCTGTGGCTTTATCCTTATGTATCCACGAGCACTGTTCACGAATATTGGCAATTTCAACCATATACGGATTGAGTCCTGCGGCTGCCGCGGTTTTTCTGAAGGTTGCTTCGTGCATACGCGGCGAGCAGGAACAAACGACAATACCTGTCAATTTATGCTCCGAAATAGCATTTTTTATAATATCTTGACCTGCTTGGGAGCACATATATTGATAATTGGTAGAGAAAACAACGCCGGGCTCGCTTTTGAGCGCCTCGGAAACCGCTTCTACATCAACTGTTCCCGCGATGTTGCTTCCGCACCAACAGACGAATACTCCGATTCTCTGCATCTGAGTTTTTCTCCTTACTTACTGTATTTTCGAAGTGCGCTGACGAGTGCCTGTTGAGGCATTTCGCTATCAAGCAGCTTCGGTATATCATCGGGCTTTAAATGATTTTCACCTTGGCGGCGAATTACTGCAAGCCGCACTGCTTCAACAAGCTTGGCGGGCTCCACGGAACGCGGACAGCGGTCAACACAAGCAAAGCAGGAAAGGCATTTATATATCGATTTGGATTTGAGCAACGGCTCGATATCTCCGCTTTCTACCATATACACGAATTGGTGGGGATGATATTCCATCTCATCGTATGACGGACAGGTAGCAGAGCATTTGCCGCAACGCATACATTTTAGAGGATTTACTCCGCTTGTGCGAAGTATCTGCTCCTTCATTTTTTCATTTTCATTCATTTTCAGTTCTCCTTAACGCCGAGCGCTTCAGCCAAAAGCTCTGTAAAGTATACAACAGGAAGCTTTTCGGAATTGTTTTTCTCAAGATTATAACGGCAAAGCGGACAAGCAGTGACAAGCATCTGTGCACCTGCGCCCGAAGCGCTCTCAAGCACCTGCTTGCTCTTTTTTTCGGAAAGCGCGGGGTCTTCCAAAGTTACGTATCCTCCGCAACATTCATTACGGTACGGGTAAATAATCGGCTCTGCGCCTATTGCGCGGATAAAATCCTCGATTATTTGAGGGTTTTCGGGGTCATCCATAGCCATTGTTTTTGACGGACGAAGCAAAAGACAGCCGTAATACGCTCCGATCTTTTTACCCGTTAATGGATTTTTAACGGCTTCTCGTACTGCGTCCCAGCCGACGACATCTCTTAAAAGCTCCAAGAAATGAAGAACCTCGGTTTCGCCGTTGTAGGAATCGTCGGGAGATATGTAGTTGTTTACGCGAGATGCGAACACTGCATCTTCTTTCATTGCGCGGTTGGTTTGCTTTATAACGTTATGGCAAGCCGAGCAGACCGACACAAGTTTTCCGCCGTGCTTTGACGCATAAGACAGCGCACGCACGCATGAAAGCTTTGACGCGATCTCGTCTGTCGCGGTCGAAAATACTCCGCCGCAGCATTGCCAATTTTCGATCTCTTCAAGCTCTATTCCAAGCGCTTTCGCGCATTTTCTTGTAAATACATCAAGCTCTTTGGCTTTTGTTTTCAAGGTACAGCCCGGAAAATAACTTATTTTCATTGGCAGCTTCCTCCTTATATTTTAGAGTTAAACCATTTGTTCGGGATGGAACACCTCATCGAATTTTTCGGCGGTGAGGAATCCCAGCTCTACGCAGGCATCTTTAAGAGAAATATTATCCTTAAACGCTTTTTTCGCGGTTTTTGCGGCGTTTTCATAACCGATATACGGATTTAATGCGGTGACAAGCATAAGCGAATTGTGCAGATTATGATGCATTTTTTCGCGGTTTGCCTTTATACCGACGGCGCAGTTCTTATTGAATGAAAGAATTGCTTCGGCAAGAAGGCGTGAGGATTGAAGGAAATTGTATATGCATACGGGCATAAATACGTTAAGTTCAAAGTTTCGTTGGCTTCCCGCCATGCCGACGGCAACGTCGTTGCCCATTACCTGAACGGCTACCATTGTAACCGCCTCGCACTGTGTGGGGTTTACCTTGCCGGGCATAATAGACGAGCCGGGCTCGTTTTCGGGAATAAAAATTTCTCCGAGTCCGTCGCGAGGACCTGAAGCCAACCAACGAACGTCGTTTGCTATCTTCATCATGTCTGCTGCCAACGCCTTAATTGCGCCGTGAGCAAAGACCAATTCGTCCTTTGAAGTGAGGGCGTGGAATTTATTTTCTGCGGTTATAAACGGCTTGTTTGTCAAGCTTGCAATGTTTTTTGCAACCAAGGTGTCAAATCCCTTGGGCGCGTTCAATCCCGTGCCTACGGCAGTTCCGCCGAGCGCAAGCTCGTAAAGTGGTTTAAGGGAGAGCTGCAAAAGCTCTACGTCCCTTTCGAGCGAAGAACGCCAGCCGCTGATCTCCTGCGAAAACTTTATGGGAGTTGCATCCTGAAGATGCGTTCTTCCCGATTTTACGATATCGTCGTTTTCGGCTTCAAGGCGGCGGAATGTTTCGATAAGAACCTTTACTGCGGGAATAAGTTTGTCTTCAAGCGAAAGCACCGCGCTTATGTGCATAGCCGTCGGGAAGGTATCGTTTGAAGATTGACTCATGTTTATATCGTCATTCGGGTGTAAGAGCTTCTCGCCTGCGATCTCGTTGCCGCGATTGGCAATGACCTCATTTGCGTTCATATTTGACTGAGTGCCCGAGCCGGTCTGCCATACAACCAAGGGAAAGTGAGAATCAAGAGCACCCGAGGTTACTTCATCGCATGCCTGTGTAATTGCGGACAGCTTTTCCGAAGTCATCTTTTGCGGCTTTAATTCGTGATTGGCAAGAGCCGCCGCTTTTTTCAAAATTCCGAAAGCGTGTGTGATTTCGCGCGGCATCGTTTCAATGCCGACACCTATTTCAAAGTTTTCGTGGCTTCTTTGAGTTTGAGCCGCCCAATAACGGTCTGCGGGAACCTGAACCTCTCCCATAGAATCGTGTTCGGTACGATAATTCATATGTGTGACCATAGCTTTCTTTTGCGAAAGCGTTCCTTTCTTTGCATAGTTTTACATTTTTTGAGGAATTGCTTTCCTTTAATTAAATATTAATGCTGTTGATTACTTTGCGCAAGCTTTCGGCACTGTTGTGAAGAAGCTCTATTTCCTGCTCGTTTATCGGAACCATTATCTTACTGTGCGCGCCCTGCTCGCCGACGACGTTTACAAGACTCAGGCAGACGTCGGAAATTCCGTATTCTCCTTTAAGCATTGTGGAAACCGTCATCGTCGTATCAATTCCGCTGAGCAGACATTTGCATATATGGCAAACCGAAATGGCGACCGCATAGAATGTTGCGCCCTTGCGTTCAATAACTCTCGCGCCCGAGGTTTTAACATACTGCTCGACCTCCGAGTGTTGAAGCTTGGGGAACAGGTCTGATTGTTCAACTCCGCCGATACCGGGGCGGCAATTTCTTACCGATTCGCCGTAAGAAGCTATCGGTACATTCGAGATATTTGCAACCGACCACGGAATAAATGACGAGTCACCGTGCTCGCCGAACACATAAGCGTGAACGTTCTTCTGGTTGACCGAATAATACTCGGAAAGACGCGCACGCAGACGCGCGGTGTCGAGAATTGTACCCGAACCGATGATTCTTTCTTCGGGCAAGCCGGAATATTTGTGGAAAGTATAAGTAAGTATATCAACCGGATTACTTACGATTACATAGTTTGCGTTTGGAGCATAACGTGTTATCTCCGGAATGATCTGCTTTAAAATGTTTACGTTGGTCTGAGCGAGGTCAAGACGTGTTTGTCCCGGTTTTCTTGCTACTCCCGAGGTTATTATTACAATATCCGAGTCGACGGCATGTTCGTACGTACCGGCGTAAACCGAGCAAGGATTGCAAAACGGGGTGCCTTGGCGAATATCAAGTGCTTCACCGAGCGCTCTTTCACCGTTGACGTCGATCATAACGATGTTAGAGGCGATTCCGGTTACCGTCAAAGTATACGCTATGGTAGAGCCAACATTTCCTGTTCCGATAATTGTGATTTTGTTCATGTTAACAACCTTTCCTTTTGATTTTCAGGACGCCGACAGCATCCGAAATTGTTTTTTTAAGGGCCTCGCGGCCATATTTATCCACTTAAAACTTGTTCTTTTCGCCGTGAGTAAGACATTCCGCGCCGCCTCTACTACCGTATGGAAGCTCATTTTCTTTATACCCTTTATGACCTGACCGAGCTTTGTATAGGAAAATCGACTGGCAACAGACGGGGCAACCACGGCATACGTTTTATAATTATTGTTGTTATTGCTGTTTTTGATGAGATCGATTACCTTTGGTTGTGGTCTCCTTGGTTTTTGTTGAGCGTCAAAATCGACCTTCAAAGGCGCGGTTTTACCTGGTTTTCGAAGAAATTTTCGACATCGTCAGGCAAAAGCGAAAAGACCTGATCGTCTATAGAAACACAAACGCCCTCTTGACATTGTCCCATACAAAATATTGCGACAAGTTCGATTTTGTCATTAAGATGATTTTCGGCAATTAGTTTTTTTAGTCCATCGACAACACGATGTGAGCCCTTGAAATAGCACGAGCTTCCGACACAAATTGTAATTTTCACTTTCAAAACTCCTTCTGTAAATTAAATTGATTATGATTTGGCTTGCAAGCGTAACGTCGCAAGCGATAATGCCAGGTTTTCATTTTGTATAATAACATCATCGGGAACATTAAGCGAACAGGGAGCAAAGTTCCAAATTGCTTTTATTCCGCTTTTGACAAGTCGCTCGCATGCACTGTGAGCCGAACAAACGGGAACGGTTATAATTCCTATTTGAATGTTTTCTTTTTGGCAAAATTCCTCGAGCATTTCGGAAGGGTAAATAAATTTACCCGTTGAGGTTTTTTCTGGCGACATGGTCGATATATCAAACGCAGCGACGATGTCAACACCGAATCCTTCAAAATTTGCATAACCCAAAAGTGCTCTCCCGATCTTTCCCGCGCCGACAATCACCGCCTTGGTGGTATTGTTTATGCCGAGAACCTCCTCGAGAATTTTGATAAGGTCCTTTGTTGCATATCCGACCTTGGGACGTCCCGCTCCACTGACGGCATTTAAGTCCTTGCGCACCTGAACGTCACCCAAGCCGAGCGCTTTTGCAATTTCGGTTGCCGATATATATTTGTTTTTTGCTAAGTCAAGCCCTTGCAGATATTTTAAATAAGCAGGCAGTCTGCCAAGTGTTGAACGCATTATAGAATATGCAGCCACGGATAATTTGCCTCCTTTTAGGATTAAAATCTCTCTACAAACCGATATTTAAATGTTTATTTCGAACAGACATATATCGATAATACTATTATCTATTTCACCGTATACAATTATATCACAAAAACGGTGAAAAAACAATTGTCACATATTATAAAAAATGAATAACAAAAAAGTTATTTATAGTACAATAAAAACATAAAAATCGCCAAAAAACGCCTATCTATATTTTAAAATAGCAGTTAGTGCCAAAAAAGGAACCTTTCGCTTTGTAACAAATGCGAAAAGTTCCTTTTTGATTGAACTTTATTCGGGGGGCTCAAAGCGATGTATAGAAATGTCAGCCGCTTATAAACTGTGAAATCACATCAAGAATTTTATCGTGGCAGCCGCCGCACCCAGTTGAGCATTTAGTGATTTTTTGCACATCCTCAAACTCTTTTTCAACATCGCCGAATGAGGTGTGGTTGCTGAGTGCTTTTTCAATGTCGGCAACCGTTACTTGCTTGCATTTGCATATTACTTCGTTTATTCTGTATGTCATTGTGTGTTATCCTTATTAAAAAAGAATTTAACTGTTTGTATTTTAACACATTTGAGCCCTTCTGTCTATGGGCTTTTGAATAATTTTGAGAATTTTACTTTGAATAAGCCAAAAATGTAAAAGAAATGCTTGACTTTCCTTCATTATATATTATAATATGCTTTAGTGCGTATAAGCGGCACTCAAAAAGCTTCGTCTGATTGAAAAAAACAATTCGATTTATTCAAAAATACATTCCAGACGCTTCATATCCGATATTGCATTCAGCAAGGATGCTCTGACACTCTCGTAGTTGCCTCGCTCTTCTGAAATTGCGAGAGCGCGCATTGATGCTATTAGGTCATCTATTGTGAAAATCAAAGAGTAATTCACAGAAAAGGACAGCATATCTTTCTTGCTTTGCCACTCTTTTTGAAGCTCTGTCGCAAGCGAAGAGTCGGCGCACGCTTTGTCAAAGCTCATACTTGATACCATATCATAAAATTTTTCGGTTGTGTTTAAAACATAGAAAAAGTTGGTAATAATAATTAGGAGCATTAAAATAAGAAGCACGATAGAGATTATAAAAATTTTCATTGCGGCGAATCCTTTTCGATGAGATTTATTTTTTGGGCATCGTCGATAGTCATAATATACACTTTTTCAAGTGTCGTTCCCCAATTTTCAACCTGCTTGAGAACCCATTCGGAAGTTTGATTCAACATATTAAGCGTGTGTTTGTTGATCTTTCCTTCTGAAATGAGGATGTGCGTTATTCCCGATTCTGCAACATTCAACTCTAAATTGTCGGCTCTGGGTGGTTGGGCTTTGGCTTTCGTAATAACCGAAAGCCGTCCGTTGTGCTCTAAGATTGCATATTCTACATCTTGAAAATCCGAAATTCCTTGAAGGCGAAGCTCACTGAGAAGCTCGTCGATCGAGATCCTCAGATCTTTTAGCTCTTGCTGATTTATCTTTCCTTTGTCTATTAAAGTGTTCGGGCGCGATGAAAAAATATTTTTCATAGGTTGAAAATTAGCCAAAAGCCACGACGATATAATTTCAAAACACGAAATTGTTACTATTGGAATAACCGCATACATTATCGGAATCTCGTGATTTTCCATCGGGATGACTGCCATTTCCGAAACCAAAAGAGTTGTAATGAGCTCGGAAATTTCGAGCTCGCCGACCTGTCGCTTGCCCATAAATCGTATCATTATCATCAAAAGTGCATAAATTAGTAGCGTCTTGTACAAAACTGTAACCATAAAATCACCTCTAAATTAGTATTTTGACAAAAATTCGCATTATTCAAAAAAAACGAAAAAAAAGTGAAAAAAGGTATTGACAAAGGAGGATGAGGTGTGATATAATAATCGAGCCGTCGCAAAAAGGGGCGGCAAAGACAAGGCGAAAAGCAAACGGTCATTGAAAATTGAACAACGAAGAGAGAA
>JAZNBI010000127.1:0-3077 GCA_045586995.1 Eubacteriales bacterium
ACGCCTTGTTTACCATATCCATTTCTTTTTTACAATCCTTGTACTTAAAGTCCATTTCCTTGCCGCCTACAATAGCATTAAGCTCTGCAAGGTCATTGGGCACTGTCCAGTCGAGTGTAATATTTGAGAAGGGTGCTTGTGTTCCCCAACGCGAGGGAGTGTTTACGCCGTAAATAAAGGATTCGATACATTTTTTGACCTGACCGTAAGAAAGGTTGTCCACCTTTACGAAGGGAGCAAGGTAGGTATCAAACGAAGAAAATGCCTGCGCACCCGCCCACTCGTTTTGCATGATTCCGAGGAAGTTTACCATTTGGTTGCAAAGTGTTGCAAGGTGGCTTGCGGGAGAAGACGTTATCTTGCCCGGAATTCCTCCAAGACCCTCTTGAATAAGCTGCTTAAGCGACCAACCTGCGCAATAACCCGTGAGCATAGAGAGGTCGTGAACGTGTATGTCGGCATTTCTGTGCGCATTTGCGATTTCGTCATCGTAAATTTCAGAAAGCCAATAGTTTGCGGTGATAGCGCCCGAGTTGCTGAGGATAAGTCCTCCTACCGAATAGGTAACGGTTGAATTTTCTTTAACACGCCAGTCTATTTCCTTAACGTATTTATCGACGACCTCCTTGTAGTCAAGGATGGTGGATTTCATATTACGGAGCTTTTCGCGCTGTCTGCGGTATAAAATATAAGCTTTTGCAACGTCGGCATATCCTGCTTCTCCGAGCACGGTTTCAACGCTGTCCTGGATATCTTCTACGCCTATGACCGAGTCTTTTATCTTCGGCTCAAAGTTTGCGGTGACCTTAAGAGCGATAAAATCGATCATGTCGGGATTGAATTGTTTTTCGCACGCTTCAAAGGCGAGTGTAATTGCATCGCTGATTTTAGATAAACTGAAGTCTATGGTTTTTCCGTCTCTTTTTCTGACTTTGTACATATTAGTTCCTTTCATTTTCAAACATTTATTTAAACGCCGGTAAAATTTTCATTTTTAAGTGTCGATACTGATATTATATCACTGCATTTTTTGTTTGTCAATAGGGTAAACACAATATATTGTGTTTTTTGAAAAAACAATCGCAACAGGTTGTTTATACGCCGCGAAGCTGAGCAGATGGAACATGTTGCAAAATACTGTCGCGCATTAGCAGCATTTCATCGAGATTAAAGCTTTCGAGCCCCGTGTCATCGATGACGTCGCCCGAATTTTTATAGCTTTGAAGAAAATATGCTTTTGCGCCCGAAATCCATTTTCCGATGTCTATAATATCGTCAAACGTGTGAATATTTTTGACGACCGTGGTTCTGAATTCATAATCCACATGATTCTTTTTGAGAAATTCAACGCTCTTGCATATATTTTCAATGTTAAGGTTTTCAATCCCCACGGCTTTTGGATATTTATTCGGTGAATTTTTAATATCCATTGCTACATAGTCGATCAGCTTGTCCTCGACTAAGTCAATCAAACGCTCGGGGAAGCTTCCGTTTGTGTCAAGCTTTACTGCATATCCCATATCGCGAACCTTTTTCATAAAATCACCGATATCGCTTTGAAGCAACGGCTCGCCTCCGGTGAAGCACACGCCGTCAATCAATCCCTTTCGTTTTTTTAAAAATGACAGTACATCATCTTCAGAAAGATCCGGAGATTTTTGAACGTGAGTTACCAAGGACGCATTATGGCAAAACGGGCATCTGAAATTACAGCCACCCGAAAAAACCGTGCACGCCGTACGCTCGGGGAAATCGAGCAGAGTTAGTTTTTGAAGTCCGTCAATACGCATTTTACCCTCCGCGTTTCAAAATTAATACAGTATTAATTATACATTTATATTGCCCTAAGTCAATGCAAAAAATAAAGTCATTTTGAACAAAAAAAGTCGGCCGTTTTTTTGAAAATAGTTACGCAAAAGCCAAAAGTATATGCAATATTATTTGATTAAAAAAATATTATTTATTTTTGTTTATACAAAAAAATGGAATTTTGTCGATGCAATCAAATAAAAATCATTTTGTGAAACAGATTGTCAATTTGATGTTAATTTTGTGCAATTTGACATGAAAAACAAAAAATAAAATATTTAACCTATTGATATTGGTAATATTTTGTGATAAAATATAAAAATGTAAATAAAATAATATGAGGTAGTTCGATATGAAGGTTTTACTTACCGGCGGTGCGGGGTATATTGGCTCACATACAGCGCTTGAGCTAATCGACGCCAGGTATGATATCATCATCGTTGATAATTTTACAAACAGCTCACCTTTGGTTATTAAGCGCTTGGAAAAAATATCGGGCAGAGAAATTAAATGCTACAATGCAGACGTTGCCGATGCTGCGGCGCTTGATAAAATCTTTGCGGAAAACGAAATAGGCGCGGTCATACACTTTGCAGGACTTAAATCGGTTGGAGAATCGGTAAAAATCCCGTTGAAATATTACCGAAATAATTTGGATACCACGTTTACATTGCTCGAAACAATGAAAAAATATAATTGCACAAATATTATTTTCAGTTCATCGGCAACTGTATACGGTACTCCGGATGCCGTTCCCGTCAGCGAGAAAACGCAAAAAGGCGTGTGCACAAACCCTTACGGTTGGACAAAGCATATGATAGAACAAATTATTTCGGACGCTTGCGTTGCCGATTCAATGCTTTCGGCGGTTTTGTTAAGATATTTCAATCCCGTAGGCGCTCACATAAGCGGTCTTATAGGCGAGATGCCGAACGGAATTCCAAACAATCTTATGCCGTATATTTCGCAGGTTGCCGTAGGAAAGCTTGAAAAGCTTTCGGTTTTCGGAAATGACTATCCAACGCATGACGGAACAGGTGTGCGTGATTATATTCACGTTGTCGATTTGGCATTGGGACATGTCCGCGCAATTGAAAAAATCGCCGAGAACCCCGGATTGTGTGTATATAATTTAGGAACCGGAACCGGATACAGCGTATTAGATGTAGTGAAGAATTTCGAAAAGGCTTCCGGTGTTGCAATTCCTTATGAAATAAAAGACCGCCGTCCCGGCGACATTGCACAGTGTTATGCGAGCCCCGAAAAGG
>JAZNBI010000128.1:0-16018 GCA_045586995.1 Eubacteriales bacterium
CATTCGCGTCAGCGAATATTTCACATTTGCAGAGCAAATATTTCACAGCGAAGCTATTTCACTTGCCCGCAAGGGCAAATTTCGTTGAAAAAAGCACACATTGTCTTGGTAGACAAATGTGTGCTTTTTTCTGGTGGGGGAAGGTGGATTCGGACCACCGAAGTCAGTGACAACAGATTTACAGTCTGCCCCCTTTGGCCGCTCGGGAATTCCCCCATTTGCCCCGCTATTGCGAAGCTATGGAGCTGGTGAACGGAGTCGAACCATCAACCTGCTGATTACAAATCAGCTGCTCTGCCATTGAGCCACACCAGCACTTTTCGTCGGACATTTGGTATTATACCACACCTAATATTTTTTGTCAATATATTTTATCAATTTTTTTATATTTTTCATATATTTCTATTTACTTTACGGCACTTTAAAGCTATAATACTCTTATAAATACATTTTAAATTTGAGGAAAAAATGAAAAAAACTTTATTTACAATAATTTTGCTCGCCTTTTGCATATCCTTTTCGGCATGTAATGCCGAAAAGCAAGCGCTTTGCCGAGAAATATCGTATGACAATACACTTTATCAGCTCTGGAGCAAAGGCAATAAAATCACGAAAATCACGGTATCTGTTTCGGATGCGTCCCAACAGACCTTCCCTATTGCCGGAATCGAATGTGAAGATCCCTCGGAAGATTGCGGTTTTGAGATAATTGACCTGAACTTTGACGATGTCGACGATTTTCGCATTTTAACCTTAAACTCAGATGGATTGACAAAATATTCCTGCTTTATATTCGATGCCGAGAAAAAACAATATTTCCAAGATCCTATTTTAAACTCGGTCAAATCTCCGATAATTGATAAGGAAAATCAAAAAATCACAAGCTTTTCGACAACCACAAGGGAATTCGCGCCTATCGGAGATATCGGAGAAACCTATGAAACCGAATATGTAAAATCCGAATATGTCTGGCGTGAAAACAAGCTTTATATCTGCGCCAAAAGGTCACTGACTTATTATTCGGAAAACGACATTTATTGTTTCTGCGTTTACGAATTCGATGAAAACGGACGCGAGATCGGCACCGAAGAAAAATGGATCTTCTCGCCCGAAAATTTAAATGTCGAGGATTATATAAATTAAATTATCTTGTTTTCAAAAATTTTGGGGAAAGCGAAAAGCTTTCCCCAAAAAAATTATTTAATTATACGAACCTTGGCAACCCCATCGATAGATGTGATTTTCTCGATAACAGCATCGGGAAGCTCCCCGTTGATATCAACCATAGTATATGCGTTATCACCCTTTGACTTGTTTGTAAGATTTTCAATATTGATTCCCTGCTCCGAAAGTGCAGCGGAAATTTGAGCAAGCAATGACGGCATATTAGCATGGAAAACACAAATTCTGATGCTTCCGACATGAGGCATAGAAACATTCGGGAAGTTAACGCTGTTTTTAATATTTCCGAAACGCAAGAAATCATCAAGCTGTTGAGCAGCCATAACAGCGCAATTATCCTCAGACTCTGCCGTAGAAGCGCCGAGGTGAGGTATATTTACGATTCCGTCAACGCCGAGAGTTGCATCTGTCGGGAAGTCGGTAATATAAGCCGAAACCTTACCCGAAGCGATCGCCTCTTTCATATCCTCTGCATTAACGAGGTCTGCACGCGAAAGATTGATGATCTTAACGCCCTTCTTCATAGTAGCAATGCTTGCAGCGCAAATCATATTCTTGGTTTGAGGCGTTGCGGGAACGTGTAAAGTAATATAATCGGCGGTTTTAAAAATATCCTCATAAGCGGCTGCCTTTTTTACCGAACGAGAGAGCATCCAAGCGCCCTCAACCGTCAAATATGGGTCACAGCCCACAACATTCATTCCGAGATGAGTTGCCGCATTGGCTACAAGACCGCCGATCGCGCCAAGTCCGATAACGCCCAAGGTCTTGCCCGAAAGCTCTGTGCCTGCAAATTTTGACTTTCCTGCCTCAACTGCTTTAGCTACGTCCTCGACGTTGCCTTTCAAGGTCTTTGCCCATTCAACGCCGCCCGTTATGTTTCTTGAAGCGAGCAACAATGCGCAGATCGCAAGTTCTTTAACTCCGTTTGCATTAGCGCCGGGAGTATTGAATACAACGATTCCTTCCTTTGAGCAACGATCTATCGGAATATTGTTAACACCTGCGCCGCAACGTGCGATGGCTTGAAGATTATCACCGAATGTCATATCGTGCATAACGGCAGAACGTACCATTATAGCATCGGGGTTTTCAATATCTGTTCCTATTGTATATTCGGAACGGTCCAAAATATCGGTACCGACCTTCGCTATTTTATTTAAAAGCTGTATGTTTTTCATAAATAAATTCCTTTCATTACTTAGGATTTCTCTGGGCGAAATCTTTCATAAATTCAACAAGCTTTGCAACGCCTTCATAAGGCATAGCGTTATAAATAGACGCTCTCATACCGCCAACCGAGCGATGACCTTTTGTGTTTTTCAATCCGCAAGCGGCTGCCTCCGAAGCAAACTTCTTGTCGAGGTCTGCATTACCCGTTACGAAAGTAACGTTCATCATCGAACGGCTTTCCTTGTGAACGGGAGCTGTATAATAGCTCTGAGAATCAAGATAATCGTAGAGAAGGTTTGCCTTTGCAACATTCATCTCCTTCATCTTTTCCAGACCGCCGATTGAAAGTATCCACTCGTAAACAAGCTTTGCGACATAAATGGGATAGCAAGGCGGAGTATTATACATTGAATCGTTGTCAGCCATAGTTTTCCAATCGAGCATTGCGGGGGTAATGGGCAAAGAATTGCCGAGAAGATCCTCACGCACGATAACGACAGTAAGTCCTGCCGGAGCCATATTTTTCTGAGCGCCTGCATAAATAACGCCGAACTTGGAAACGTCGACCGGCTCGGAAATAATACAAGAGGACATATCCGCGACCAACGGAATATCTCCAGTATCGGGAATATAAGAGAATTTAGAGCCGTATATAGTATTGTTGAAACAAATATGAACGTAAGAAGCATCGGGTCTGAACTGTTCGCGTGTAACGTAAGGAACGTGATTAAAATTATCGTCCTTTGTCGTAGCAACGCAAACAACGTCGCCGTATTTTTGGGCCTCTTTATATGCCTTACCCGAAAATTGACCCGAAACAATATAGTCTGCCTTGCCTGTTTTGCCGATAAGATTCATCGGAACTGCCGCAAACTGTGTGGACGCACCTCCCTGAAGGAAAAGCACCTTATAGTTGTCCGGAATATTCATAAGCTCGCGAAGAAGCTTTTCTGCGTCGGCGATTATAACCTCATAATCAGGAGATCGGTGCGACATCTCCATAACCGACATTCCTGAATTGCCGTAGCAGACCAGTTCTGATGCTGCTTTTTCAAGTACGGGAAGCGGAAGCATGGAAGGGCCTGCCGAAAAATTGTAAACTCTGTTCATAAAATAAACCTCCTGAAATGAATTTGCGGTTGCATAAAAATACAACGCGTTATGATAATTATATAATAATTAGAAAATATCGTCAATAGAAAAAAGGAAATAAAAACCGTTTTTTTGAAAAATCTACAAATAATCTATCTTTTATGACATTTCAAACCCTATTATTATGCATTTTTTACTCGAAAATGAAATTTGTGAAAATTAAAATTTCTTTTTCGGGTAAGATATGAGGTTTGGTGATACAAACCAATCGCAAAAACGCAAAAATATAGTTTAAATATTGCCGATAACAAAAAATCAGCCCTCTTTAACGGCAATTATATCCTTAGCATACGGGAGCGTCATGATCCAATCGCAAAGCGTATGCCACTCGGCGAGCTTGTGATTGCGACGAGCATAGTATATATTTATAAGATTCTCGTAATTCATTGTAACGGTGCGCATTTGATTATAGCTTGAAGGCAGCAGCTGTATCATATTATGCCAGCTTTGCCTGTCCTCGCGATTTTTATTAAACTTTGCGCGTTCACTCTCCAAATATTCAATAATCGAGTCGAGAATTTTTAAGCCGCCGTCATCAAGGCGGTCGCACGAAAAGTCATCGCGTTCAAACGGCTTTGAATGAATTTTATGCATAGTGGAGGTTGAGTTGGCAACCGTTCCCACTTTATATGTATCGAATTCCTTCCACCAGTACAGCGGCGCTGTGATATCGACCGAAACAAAGATCTGACGCACGAATTTGCGATGGTCGCTTCCCGCGTGAGCAAGCCGTTTTGCCAAGCCCAGATCATTTTCACCGAGAACATACTCGCCCTTTTCATTGTATTCGCTGTCGGATTTCGCCCAGCTATTCATAGGGTTGCGCGCTCCGCGAATAGCATTTTCAAGATTCATAACAGATGTGCGTTCCAGCTTTATCATAATTCTCGTTCCCTTTCGTTTAAATTAAATCAAAATTCATAATCGACGGCAGCTCGTTTTTCAACCACCTGCGCCATATATTTGGAAACATTTTGATGGTCGGGGTGAACCTGATACTTACTCAATGCGTCAAGCGATTCAAAATCACAAATCAAAACGACGTCAAACGACCTTTCACTCTTTAGAACGTCCTTTTTTATTTCCATGGATTTTATTTGAGGGATAATGGCAGGCAACGCCAGCAGCTTTGAAATAATATACTCAATATTTTCTTCTTTTGTGCGTCCGTTTGCACTATCCTTAAATTTCCACATAACAATATGCTTTATCATAATAAACTCCTTAAAATATATTCTACCTTATATAATATCACAGCAACAAAATAAAGTCAATAGATACAAAAAATGAAATATGTATTGAAAAAATTATTTTGGTGTGTTAGAATATTACAGAATATATTTTTAATCATCGGAGGATATGCTATTATGCTCAATGACAGAAAGGTTTCTTTTTCGGGAGTTCAACCGAGCGGAAATCTAACGATAGGAAATTACCTTGGCGCATTGCGTAATTTTTCATTATACAGCGACCAATATAAATGCTTTTATTGCGTGGTAGATCTTCACGCCATCACGGTAAGACAAGTTCCCGCAGATTTACGCAGAAGAACCTACGAAACCCTGGCGCTCTATATGGCATGCGGATTAGACCCCGACAAAAACACACTTTACGTTCAATCTCACGTTCCGGCTCACACAGAGCTTTCTTGGATCCTGAACTGTTTTACAATGTTCGGTGAGCTTTCGAGAATGACACAGTTCAAGGATAAAAGCGTAAAACACGCAAACAATATAAATTCGGGACTTTTCACATATCCCGTACTTATGGCATCGGATATATTGCTTTATCAGACCGACGTCGTGCCCGTAGGCATCGATCAGAAGCAGCACGTTGAAATTTGCCGAGATATCGCAACGCGTTTCAATCAAATATATCCCGATACATTTACTATTCCCGAACCGATCATATCAAAAAGCGGAATGAAGATCATGTCGCTCAGCGAGCCGACCAAGAAAATGAGCAAGTCGGATGAAAATGTAAATGCCGTTGTATATATCCTTGACGATAAGGACACAATAATAAGGAAATTCAAGCGCGCCGTGACCGATTCCGGCAACGAAATAAGAGTTGCCGAAGGAAAAGACGGAATTAATAATCTCATATCCATATATTCTTGCTTCACAGGCAAAACAGCCGAGGAGGTGGAGCGTGAATTTTACGGTAAAGGATACGGAGATTTCAAATTAGCGGTAGGCGAAGCTTGTGCCGACAGCTTGGCTCCCGTACAAAAAAAATATGCTGAATTGTTGTCTGACAAAGCATATATCGAATCGGTTATGAAAAACGGTGCCGAGGAAGCATCCTACTTTGCGCGCAAAACTCTCTCGAAGGTGAAACGCAAGCTTGGCTTTGTTCAAATCGGCTGATTTTACTTAAAGAGGCAAAAGAATGGCGATGTTTACGTTAAGCGGCGAAAATATGATATATTCCGTTGGAGCGTTGCTCTCATCGGTCGCGCTTTGCGTAACGGCTATACCTTTTGTTTATACATTTGCATTTAAAATAGGTGCACTCGACATTCCGACAGATTCAAGAAGAATGCACATAACGCCCGTTCCGCGCAACGGAGGGCTTGCAATTTTTTTGTCATTCTTATTGACCACACTCTGTTTTTGTGACATAACGCCCACCCTGAAAAATCTTTGGGTGGGCGGATTTATTCTTACCATTATAGGTACACTAGACGATATTTTCAAGCTTAATGCATGGATAAAGCTTGCTTTTCAGTCGATTTCCGCCTTTATCGCGGTGCGCGGCGGATGTGTGATAGAATCAATTGACCTTTTCGGCTTCGGCTTTGAAACCGACGTTTTTTCGATACCCGTCACTATACTTTTTATACTTTTGATCACAAATGCGCACAATCTTATCGACGGAATGGACTTGCTCGCAACGGCAGTTTCGGTAATTGAGGCACTTGCGATTTTTTTAATTCTTTTTGTAGGCGGAAGCGAAAAAAGCATCTCACTTGCCGCTCTTGCGGGATCAATACTCGGTTTTATGAAATACAACCACCATCCCGCAAAAATATTTATGGGAGATTGCGGCTCACTTTTTGTCGGATTTTGTCTTGCGGTCTTTTCGGTTGACGCATTTGAGCCGCTCGGAATCTCATTCCCTGTTATAACCGTATGCGCGATTTTTTTGATTCCGATTTCTGATACCTTCTATGCAATTTTTCGGCGCATTTTGAGAGGAAAAAGTCCTTTCGCATCCGACCGATCTCACTTGCACCACCGCCTGTTTGATAAAATTCGAGATGTTTCGCTTACGGTTTCACTTATCTGCGTTTTTTCAATATTCGGCGTAACTGCCGCGCTTATGCTCACGTTTTCAGAACTTTGCCGACCTGCTTTTATCGTTTTGTTATCTCTCTCACTTTTTATTATACGATGTCATAGATTTCGTAAAGATGAAAAAAAATCCCTCTCGGGGATTTATAAATAACGGAAAGCGAAAATTCGCTTTCCGTTATTTATTTGCCTTCAAAAGCCAAATATTCATAAATATAGCTTTTCCCCTCTTTTTCTCCGCGTGCAACAAGCCCGATTTCTTCGAGCACCTTCAAAGCCCCATACAGCTTTCTGCCACGCAAGCCGACAAGCTTTGAAAAATCCGACGCCTTAAAAAAGCGCGGTAAATTACTCGGAATGATCCTTTTAAAATCATCGGGACTGCAAAAAATCGTTTGAGAAATAAGCGCAGTGGGAATCGCTTCATATCTGCTTGCGCCCTTTTTGCCGTCCCTGCTCCAACCGTTAAGCAGACGATACTCCTCAATTTCCATTGAAACCGTCATAAAACTCAGCCGAGGGTTGTTCAGGTATGGAATAAGCCAAAACATCTCGCAAAGCAGACTGATTTCGGTTTGATGCTTTGGGGAGCATCTTTTTTTAGTGATCTCACTTGTCACAGGGTCTATCCACATCACCCATTTGCGTTCCGCCAAAGGAAAAACCACGGTAATGTTGTAATCTGTACTTTCCAAATAAAATTTAATTTTATTTTTCATTGGATAAAAGCTTCCCGTCTGTATTTCGAATATATCGCCGCCGCAAAAAACGTCGGCGATATATGTGCCTATGGGTACTTCATGATCGGCTTCGTTTTCGCAGATATAGTGCTTGAGAATCCGATGGAGCTTTTTTTCCATATAAGTGCCGATGCCGAATTTGGCATCCGATTCGCGAAGAACCAGGTCGCAAATTTTTTTGAATTTTAAAGCATCTGTTTCCGTCATGTTTCAAGCCCTGCAAACTGATTGCTGTAAAGCTTATAATATTCGCCCTTGCGTTCAAGCAGCTCCTCGTGAGTTCCCGACTCGAACACTCTGCCTTCCTTTATGACCGCAATAACGTCAGCGTCGCGTATAGTAGAAAGTCGGTGCGCAATAATAATACTGGTGCGGTCCTTCATAAGCGAAACCATTGCGTCCTGAATATTCTTTTCAGTTCGTGTATCAACGCTCGAAGTTGCCTCGTCGAGAATGAGTATTCGAGGATCTGCCAGCACCGCGCGGGAAATCGAAAGCAGCTGCCGTTGACCTTGACTCAGGTTTCCTCCCGACTCGGAAAGCACCGTATCATAGCCGTCGTGCAAACGCTCTATAAAAGTATGGGCATTTGCAAATTTCGCCGCGGCTTTTATTTCTTCTTCCGATGCGTCAAGCCGTCCGTACTTTATATTATCACGAATACTGTCCGAAAAAAGTACCGTATCCTGAAGCACGATAGCGATAGATTTGCGAAGCGTTTCTTTTGGGATATCATTTATATTTTTACCGTCAATACGGATCTCACCCGAATCAACGTCATAAAATCGAGTAAGCAAATTGACAACTGTGGTTTTTCCCGAGCCGGTCGCGCCGACCAAGGCAATTTTTTGTCCCGGCTTTACGTTAAGGCAAAATCCGTTCAAAACTCGTTCGCCCTCGACATATGAAAAATCAATATTATCGAAATCGATATATCCGTTGATATCCGAAACCTTAAATTCGCTTTTACCCTCGTCTATCTCGTCGGGGGTGTCCATAATTTGGAATATACGCTCCGCACCTGCCAGAGCTGTAAGAATTTGAGCATATTGATTTGCAATTTCATTTATCGGACGCGTAACCTTTTTTGAATATCCGAGAATGGTCTGTATCGTACCGATAGAGGAAACCGAACCCCTAAGAAACAGTATTCCGCCAAAGGTAGCCAAAAGCAAATACTGCAAATTTCCTATGATATTCATACAAGGACCCATAACTCCGCCCCATACGTTTGCCTTAATGCCGTATGTTTTTAAATCGGCGCTGATCTTCTTAAATTCTTCGGATGAGCTCTTTTCTTTGCCATAAGCCATAACCGTCTTATATCCGACGATCATCTCCTCGGAATGTCCGTTGAGTGCGCCGAGCAATTGTTGACGCTTTGCAAAATATTTTTTCATAAATTTTGCAAGCGTAGTGGAAATAAAGATGGTAAGCGGAATAGTCAAAAGCGAAATAAGCATCATGATCCAGTTATAATAAAGCATCATAGCTATTGCGCCGACAAAGGTAAGAACACCCGAGAACAGCGAGGAAATAGATTGCGCAACCGCATTGGAAACGTTGTCTACGTCGTTAGTCATACGGCTCATAATATCTCCGTGCTTGTGCGTGTCGGTGTATTTTATGGGGAGCTTGGAAATTTTCTTGAAAAGCTCTTTTCTCATATTATATACGGTATTCTGTGAAAGTCGAGCTGAAATTCGGCCCTGCAAATAGGATACCGCAGCATTCAAGACAAAGATAAGCGCCATAAAAGACACGTAGAAATAAAGTCCCTTTGTCGTTCCCTCTTTAAAGGCATATTGCTCCTCATAAAAATGAACAGCCAAGCCACGTTCTTCATCATATTCGATAGTATCGATCGCCGCGCCCTGAAGCGACGGTCCGATAAGTTCGAAAAATACAAGACATAGCGTTATAAAAAGCATCAAAATAAGCAAGGTGCGGCTTTTGCCTATATAGGATATAAGCCGTTTGAGAGTTTTACCGACATTTTTCGGTTTTTCTCCGTTTATGCGCCCTGCCATAGGTCCGCCCGGTCCGGGTCTGCCCGGCATCGGCGGTCTTCCACGGTTTTCGTTTTTGGGGTTGTTATTCATTTATCGTACCCCCATTCTTCATTTGTGAACTAAAAATATCTCTATATGTTTCGCTTATTTTCATAAGCTCGTCATGCGGCGCACAGGCAGAAATTCTGCCGTTTTCGACAACCGCAATCCTGTCGGCGTTTCTCACGCTGGCAATACGCTGAGCAATGAGGACCACCGTCGTATCCTTCATCTCTTTTTTGAGCGACGCTTGCAAACGGCTTTCCGTAGAGAGGTCAAGCGCAGAGGTCGCATCATCTAAAATGAGGATCTTGGGATGTCGCAAAACAGCTCTTGCAATCGACAGACGCTGCTTTTGACCTCCAGAAAGTGAAGCGCCCTTCTCGGCAATATAGCTCTCATAACCGTTTGAAAATCCGCGTATAAAATCATCGGCTTGCGCGATTTTAGCCGCAGCTTCGATTTCTTCAATTGATGCCTCGGGTTTTCCCCACGAAATATTTTCGGCAACCGTGCCGGAAAACAACTCGCTTTTTTGCATCACGAATCCTATACTCGAACGCAATTTTTCGATATCGTAATCGCGAATCGGAACGCCTTCGATAAAGACCTCTCCCTCGGTAACGTCATAAAACCGCGGGATGATACTCGCCAGCGTGGTTTTGCCGCAGCCCGTAGAGCCGATAAAAGCCACCGTTTCTCCGCGCTTTATGTCCAGATTTATGTTGTTCAGCACAAGCGTTCCCGATGTATTGGGATATCTGAAGGACACATTTTTAAACGAAATGACAATATCGTTGCCGTCAGCCGATCCATCTCCTCCGAGAATCGTCGGAGTCGTTTCAAGCACCTCGCAAATTCGTTTTGCGGAAACCATAGCACGCGAAATCGTGTGAAACATCATTGCTATCATCAAAATTGAAAAAAGCATTTGGGTAAGATAATTGATTGCCGCCATAACCGTTCCGGGCAGCATACCCTGCGTATCCGCGCGCCAGCCGCCAATAAGAATTACCGCCATTATTGACATATTCATAACAAGCATCATCGTCGGCATCATAAGTGACATTGCGGACAACGCCTTGTAGTTTACGTTTCTGAGGCCGCTATTGGCTTTGTCAAAGCGAGCATTCTCATAATCCTCGCGCACATACGCCTTTATAACGCGCGCACCGCCAACATTTTCCTGTACCACCGAATTGACTCGGTCTATACGTTCTTGTGTTATTTTGTAAAGCGGAGAAACCTTTTTCAAAATCAAAGCAACGGCTATTGCAAGAACGGGAAGCGCGCAAACCAGCACCAATCCAAAGCTGATATCCAAGGAGAGCATCATAACGATACCTCCCAAAAAGAAAATAGGCGCGCGCACAAACATTCGCATTGACATATTTACAAAGTCCTGAACCATAGTTACGTCGTTTGTCAAACGTGTAACAAGCGAACCGGTCGTAAATTTATCGGTCTGCTCAAGCGAAAGCGACATAATTTTGTCGAAAACGTCACATCTTAGATCGTGTCCGAAGCTCTGAGATGCTTTAGATGCGGTATATGCGCACGACACGCCGAAAAATCCGCCGACCGCCGCTATAACAAGCATAAAAATTCCGATTTTTACAATAAGCATAATATCCTTGCCGAGTATGCCCTGATTGACTATCGAGGACATAAGCTTTGGCATATAAAGGTCGATCAAAACTTCACCCGCCATCAAAATCGGCGACAGCAGGGCAAGCTTCCAATAAGGTTTCAAATAACGAATAAGCTTTCTCATTTTTCTATAGGTAACTCCTCTACAATATTATCCCTCATACGGGATAAAAGTTTTTTGATTTGAATTATTTCATCATCCGAAAATTTTAAAATCAGAACGTCCTCAAAATGCCTGATTCTCCCAATTATATATGAATGATGCCGTTTTCCTTTCTCGGTCAAGCGCACGTCAATATAACGCTTATCCAAGCTGCTCGCTTCTCTCGTAACGTAGCCCGTCTGCTCCAATTTTTTTAACGCCACGCTTACGGTAGGCGGCTTAATGCGAAGGGCTTTTGCCAAATCGAGCTGAGATGCCGCACCTCTCTCATATAAATACCCTATAATGAACCGCTGAGTATGGTTAAAATCGGGGATATATACCTCGGAATTATTTTCGTTCGTATATCTTACCCCATATTTAAAAAGCCGAGAAATCTCATTAATTAACGCTCCTGCGGTTTCTTCCCTTCCTATGTTCGATTTTGGCGGTAATAAAAATAATTTTTTTTTCATAATTAAAATAAGTTCCTTTTAATAAAAAAAAGATTATTGAGCAAAATAAGTATATTGCTCGAATTATTAAAATTTTATCGCTACACTCGAAATTAGTTAGTTTGCTAACTAATTATAGCATTATTTGTTTGCAAAGTCAATATATATCAATATATAAAAATAATCTTTCTTTATTAAAAATTGCCTTTTAAAAATAAAATTGTTACACATTAAAAATGAGGTTGCGGAGCAAATTATACTTGTACGCAAAGTCACCGAATATGCTTACAATAATAATTAAGGAAGTCTGTCGAATGAAAATTTGCAAAAATAAAAAGCTACGCGTGCTTTCGGTTACTCTTTTAATCATTTCGCTCTGCCTGTGTGCGCTGATCGGTATATATAATTGTATTATCCCAAGCAGTGTTTCATATATAGAGGGCGAAGAGATTCCGCAATATTTCGGCGCATCGGTATACGTTAAGGATGAAAATATAAATGTATTTAATCACGACGCCGATTCACTGATAAAGGTCCGAGAAAACGCAGAATATCGTCTGCTCGGCATTTTGCCGATAAAGACGGTAAAATTATCATCATATAAAAATATAAAGCTATATCCGGGTGGAATGCCGTTCGGTATAAAATTTTTCACATCGGGTGTACTTGTAGTAGGTCTTGACCAAAGCATTGAGATAAATCCGGCATACAACGCGGGAATACGCCAAAAAGACATTATAATAAAGGCAGAAGGCAAGGATATTTCCTGCTGCACAGATCTCACAAAAATAATTGAAGCTTGCGAAGGCAAAGAGATAGAAATCACATTTTTAAGAAATAACCGCGAATACACAACACGGCTGATTCCTATACTTTCGGAAAAAGATAACAAATATAAATCGGGCATTATGATAAGAGATAGCGGCGCCGGAATCGGAACGGTTACTTTTATTGACCCCGAAACCTGTATGTTTGGAGGCCTTGGGCACGGTATTTGCGACAATGAAAGCGGCGAGCTTATTCCGATTCAGAGAGGCAGTATAAGCGACGTTATAATAAACGGAATAGTCAAAGGAGTTGCCGGTGACCCGGGCGAAATAAAGGGGTATTTTCAGGCAAGTAAAACCGGAAGCGTTCTCAGTAACAACGAATGTGGAATTTTCGGAATTTTCAATGAAATACCGAAAAACATTATGTCGGAGCCGCTGAGCTTAGGGCTGAAAAACGATGTTAAGGAAGGAAAAGCTTATATTTATACCACTCTGGACACCAACAAAATTGAGAAATACGAAATCGAAATTTCGGCTATAAATCGAAATTCCGAAAAAAGCAAAAGCTTTACAGTGACCGTAACCGACCCCGCTCTGCTTGAAAAAACAGGTGGTATAGTTCAAGGTATGAGCGGCAGCCCCATCATTCAAAACGGCAAGCTCGTCGGCGCGGTAACCCACGTCCTCATCAATGACCCCACCACGGGCTACGGCATCTTTATCGAAAATATGCTCAACGCCGCGCAAATTCCGATGGCGAAGGCGTCGTAAAATATTTCAACAAAACCCGTAGGGGCGTTCTGCGAACGCCAGCGGGCGAACACTGTTCGCCCCTACAAATTAATATTGAAATCAAATAAAAATGTTGTCCTTATCGTAACACACTCCTATTTGGTGTTATTTTAAGGACAACAATTATTTTTGTGGGTTAAAACGGTAAAAATGTTGTCCTTATTATCACACACTCGTTGCGGTATCGTGCAAGGGATAAGTATAGACCAATTCACAAATTTATGATATAATTATAAAAAAAGTTCCAACCTTTTGGGAAATCCGTGTCTATATGGGTGAAAGCTTTCAACGAGGTACAAACAAGTGAACAGACAAGACGCCGAAAAAATCATAACTGAATATCTCAAGCCCATATTTGGCTTTGCGCTGAAGCGGTGCAAAAACGCCCACGACGCGAAGGATCTATCGCAGGATATCGTATTAAAGGCGTTCCGCGCGCTTTTGATAAAAGACGACATCGGTGACATCAGCAAATTTATTTGGACGATTGCACATAATGCGCTCAGCAATTACTACAGAGACACCGCCAAAAGCGTGATAGGTGTATCAATTGATGAGGTAGCAGAGGTCATTGCAGATCCCCACTCCATTTTTGATGACGACGATAATGTCGATACCATTCGCAGATTGCAGAGTGATATAGCATATCTTTCAAAACTCCAACGCAAGATCGTAATTGCATACTATTTTGAAAATCGTAAGCAAGCCGATATTGCAAAGGATTTGGATATTCCTCTCGGCACGGTCAAGTGGCACTTGTTTGAAGCAAAAAAAGAATTGAAACGAGGTATGGATACTATGAGAAAAACAAGTGAACTGAAATTTAACCCAATCAAATTCCACTCATATGGTATTAATGGTACTGTAGGAACAAAAAGCAAAGACGAATTTTTTCGATCAACGTTGTCGCAGAATATCTGTTATTGCGTTCGAAGTGAATACAAAACAATTAATGAAATTGCTGATGATCTTGGTGTCTCTCCCGTATATGTTGAAACCGAGGTGGACTTTCTTGAAGAATATGGCTTTTTGAAGGAACAAAAGGGCAAGTACATTGTCAATTTCATCATCAGTGAACCGACAGCTGAACTCCTTACCATGCAGGACTCTATGTATAAAAAAGCCGCAGATCTATATGCTAACGAGCTTTACGATGAATTGATCGCTTCCAATCTTATCGACCATCCAGATATTTGGTGTGGACAAACGGATGAACCAATTACACTTACAGGAAGTCATCGTAGAGATACAAATTTTATTTTGTGGTCTTTAATTCCTTATATCACGGCAGAATCAGGCGAAAAGTTGGTGGAAGAAAAAATCTCTTTTGAGGAAGTTGCCACTATCCGTCCGGACGGAGCATACAATATTGCCCACGCATCAGTTGTCCCGGATAATATGATTTTGCCTGAAGACTATGTATATATGAGAAATTGGTGCGGACCATTCAGATATTCAAATAAAAAGTATTCTTTAGGGCAAACTCTGTTTTGGCAGCTTGATTCCGAATGGTCGGGAAGAAGAATGAGCGTTGGAAAAGAAGATTATGAAAGAACTGAACGCATCCTTTCTCTTGAAAAAAGTGAAAGAGAGAATGGAATGCTTTCAAAAGATGAATACATATGGCTATCTGAGCATGGCTATATCAAAACTAACGGCGATTACGATGGTTACTTCAAATCCGCTTGGCAGATTGTAACGCTTTCAAACAATGATGTCAAAGAAAAACTTCTTAAAATCGGTGAAAAGATTAAAGAAAAATATAAAAATGAATTTGATGCCATCAAAGCCCCATATATTCATGCGGTGTTAAATTCTGTTCCTACGCATTTAAGAAAAGTAAAAGAGTATGAGCTTCAATTTTTATTCCATTCTGATGGTTGGTTCTTGCTTCACTGCATTGTTACTCTCTTGAACAATGGCAAGTTAAAGCCACCTACCGAAGAGCAGAAAAAAGCTCTTACTACGCTTATAGTACAAAACTAATAATACTACCGCCGAGAGTAACCATGCCGCTGCTCTCGGCGGCTTTTCTGTGAATTTTTCGTTAAAAAGTGTTGTCCTTTATTGACCACACTACTGAGCGGCTCGCCCATCATCCAAAACGGCAAGCTCGTCGGCGCGGTCACCCACGTCCTTGTCAACGACCCCACCCCGGGCTACGGCATTTTCATTGAAAATATGATCAACGCGGCAGAAATGCCTATGGCAAAGGCGTCGTAAAATATTTCAACAAAACCCGTAGGGGCGTTCTGCGAACGCCAGCGTGCGAACACTGTTCGCCCCTACCGAGTAAAATATAAAATTGAATATAAAAAGGCAATATCATTCCGAAAAATCGGTTTGATATTGCCTTTTTTGTATGGATATACTTCCGCGATGACTTTTTTCAAATAAAAGCAAACTACCGAAAAACATCCTCGGAAAATTTACGCTTTTTATTTTATGAAATCAAATTCAAAATCGTAAATGGAAACCGTATCTCCGTCCTTGCACCCTTTTGCCTCCAATTGTTCAAAAACTCCGCTTTTTTGGAGAACCCTTTGGAAAAAGTTCAAGGATTCGTAATCGTCGAAATTTATTTGTCCCATAAGGTTGATCAGCCATTCGCCCTC
>JAZNBI010000129.1:0-47230 GCA_045586995.1 Eubacteriales bacterium
CAGTTCTACAACAACGAACGTATTCAACTAAAAACAAAACTGACACCACTCGAAAAGCGATGCCAGTTCGTTTCTTGAATTTTAATATTTTCTACCTTAGGACCCTTTTTTGTGCTGTCCGTACAATTTGGGGCAGTTCAAACTTTTTTGTTGCGTAGCTCTTTTTTTATAAAAAAATTGCAAAAATGTGTTTACAAAAAAGGAAAAATAGAGTAAAATAATAGTTGTTATAATTATTAAATGGGGGGATGTTTTTTTATGAGAGTTAGCGAACCAATATATAAGCGCGTTTTGCTTAAGCTTTCGGGAGAAGCGCTTTCAAAAAACGCGGATGGTATTTTAAATTTTAATTTCATCAAAGAAATTTCAAATGTTATAAAAAAATGTCAAGACGAAGGTGTTCAAGTCGCTATTATTGTAGGCGCGGGTAATATTTGGAGAGGCCGTTCGGGAACCAATATGTCGCAAGCCAGAGCAGACCACATGGGCATGCTCGCAACAACGATCAACGCATTGGCACTTCAAGATGTTTTTGAAAATGAAGGAATCAAGACTATTACTATGTCCGCTATACATATGGACGAATTTGCAGAGCATTACGAAAGCAGAAATGCCATTAAATATATGAACGAAGGGTACGTTGTCATTTTTGGCGGCGGCCTTGGAATTCCTTATTTTTCGACAGATACAGCTGCTGTTCTTCGCGCAGCGGAAATAAACGCAGAGGTTGTCTTGATGGCGAAAAACATTGATGGCGTATATTCTGCAGACCCTCAAAAAGATGCTTCGGCAGTTAAATATAATGAGATTTCATACAAAGAAATCATAGATAAAGAGCTTCACGCTATAGACCTAACGGCGGCAGCTTTTTGTCTGAGCAACAACATTAAATGCTATGCTTTTGAATTAAAAGACCCTATGAATATATATAAAGTAATCATGGGTGAAAAAATAGGAACCGAGCTTTACAACTAAAAATATAAAAAATAAGAAAGGGAAGTCATGACAGTTTTTGTCTTTGACAAGTGATTAAATATGAAACTGAATACAAAAGAATATGAAGAAAAGATGCAAAAAACAATTTCGGCATATGAGCAAAATCTCGCAGTGATTCGCGCAGGTCAAGCAAATCCTGCGGTTCTTTCGCGCGTTATGTTTGAATATTACGGAGCACCGACACCGCTTAATACGATGGCTGATATAAGAGTGGCGGATTCCAAAACAATAACGATTTCTCCGTATGATGCTACAACTCTTAAGGCAATGGAAAAAGCAATACTTTCTTCTGACGTAGGAATAACCCCCACAAACGACGGAAAAATCATCCGCCTTGTTTTCCCTCAGCCAACGGAAGAACGCCGCAAAGAGCTTGCAAAACAGGTTCAGAAGATGGGAGAAGACGCTAAGGTTGCTATTCGTAATATAAGACGAGATGCAAATGATGCTATCAAAAAAATGAAAAAAGACGGTGCTCTTACCGAGGATGAACAAAAATCCTCGGAAAAGGAAGTTCAGGATATTACGGATAAATACATTAAGAATGTTGACGCTGTAACCTCAAAGAAAGAAAAAGAAATAATGGAAATATAAAAATATTGCGGCGGGTGTAGCAGCCCGCTTCAATGTTATAAAGAAAGGATTTATTATGGATAAATCAAAATCCGATTTTATAATAGCAGACGAACAGCTAAAGCATATTGCGTTTATTATGGACGGTAACGGCCGTTGGGCAAAAAAACGCAAGTTGCCGCGCGAAATAGGACATAAATACGGTTCGGAAACACTTAGAAAAGTGGTTGATTACTGTAATAAATCGGGAATAAAAATCATTACTGTATATGCGTTTTCTACTGAAAACTGGAAGCGTCCGAAAAAAGAAGTTGACTCGATTATAAGACTTTTGAATAATTATCTTGATGAATGCATTGCAAATATTGACAAAAACGATTTAAGCTATCGTTTTATCGGAGATACATCTGTTTTAGACAACACGCTTATAGAAAAAATAAAATTTTCCGAAGAAAAAAGTAAAGGCAGAAACAATATTCTCAATATTGCCTTTAATTATGGCGGCAGAAACGAACTGGTACATGCTTTTAATGTGCTTATGAGCGAAAACAGAACGTGTGTATCCGAGTCAGATATAGATGAAAAGCTTTATACCGCAGGGTGTTCGGAGCCCGATCTTCTCATACGAACGGGTGGGGAAAAACGATTGTCCAATTTTTTGCTATGGCAAGCGTCATACTCCGAGCTCTATTTCACCGACGTGTTATGGCCTGATTTTTCCATGGATGATTTGCAAGAAGCAATAAAAGACTTTTACTCTCGAAAACGTCGTTACGGCGGAATATGTGATTAAGAAAGGTATTTTTCAATGCTTAAAAGAATAATAACAGCTGTTATAGGTATTTGCATAATAGTTCCGGTGCTGTGTTTTTCCGACACATTCGCTTTTCCTGCGTTGATGTCACTGCTTGCGGCGATTGGAATATTTGAATTTTTGCGTTGTGTCAAACTGCTCAAAAATTTTACAATCAGTGTTTCTTCTATAGCAATTGTGGCGCTTTTTCCGATTATAGCAAGATATGTTAATAGAGGCCGGCTCTTTGAGATCTTGTTTGCCTTAACATTCTTGATTTTGATAATATTGTTTATAAACGTGATTTTTGATTCCAAAAGCGTTGATATTGAAAAAGCCGGATTAACTTTCACATTTTGTATTTATATCGGTTTTTCTTTTGCTTCAGCCGTTATTTTGAGAGATTACGAAGATTTTGGACGCTACACTTATCTTATGATATTCTTTGGCGCGTGGGAAACAGATACCTTTGCATATTTTTGCGGAATACTGTTTGGAAAGCACAAATTGCTTCCTAAGATAAGCCCTAAAAAAACAATTGAAGGAAGTATTGGCGGAATTATTTTCTGTATAATATCCTTTATTATCTTCGGGTTTGTGATGAAAAGAATAAACGGTATTACTCCCAACCTTCCGATACTTATTTCTGCGGGATTTATTACATCAATAGTATCGCAAACGGGAGATCTTATAATGTCGGCGGTAAAAAGAAAATTTGATTTAAAGGATTACGGTAAGCTTTTTCCCGGTCACGGAGGGGTGTTGGATCGATTTGACTCGGTTATCGCGGTTGCACCTTTTTTGTTGATAATATCTATGCTATTTAGTTTTTTTATTGAGTAGAGGATTTTTAGATGTCTGATTATATAGATAATAAAATATATTCAAAAATCATTGTGCTTGGCTCCACGGGATCAATAGGTATACAATCTCTTGATGTTGCTCGCAAAAACAATGTAAAAGTAGTGGCGCTTTCCGCAAATTCAAATTACATCTTGCTTGAAAAACAAGCAAGAGAGTTTTTACCATCATTTTGTGCGATGGCAAATGAATCTGCAGCTGCACAGTTAAAAATACGGCTTGCTGATACAAATATTAATGTTTATGCGGGTGAATCCGGAATTTGCGAAATGATTGAAAGATGCGGCGACGCCCTGTTGATAAACGCTATTATCGGCAAAGCGGGGCTTATGCCGACTCTCGAGGGAATTCGAAATCGAAACGATATTGCACTAGCCAATAAAGAATCGCTCGTAATAGCCGGAAATATCGTAATGGCGGAAGCTAAAAAGTATGGCGTTAAAATATATCCGGTCGATAGCGAGCATTGCGCGGTTTATCAATGCATGCGTTCCGGTAAATCCGACGAAATTAAAAATCTAATTCTCACGGCATCCGGAGGGCCCTTCTTTGGTTGCGATAAAAATTATTTAAGCAAAATAACTGTTGATGAGGCACTCAATCACCCAACATGGAAAATGGGAGCAAAAATAACGATAGACAGCGCAACAATGATGAATAAAGGATTTGAAATTATTGAAGCGGCACATCTTTTCGGAATACCTGCTGATAGAATCAAGGTGTTAGTACATCGCGAAAGTATAATTCATTCTATGGTAGAATATATTGATAACAGTGTTATAGCCCAGCTCTCGGTTCCGGATATGCGTTTATGTATTCAATTTGCAATTTTTGGAGGAGTTAGAAAAAGCAGCCCGATAGATATACTCGAACTTGCAAAAACAGGGAAGCTTACGTTTTTTGAGCCGGATTACGAAACATTTCCGCTCCCCCAATATGCAATTAAAGCATTTATGGGTGGCGGCGCACTTGGCGCTGTGCTAAATGCCGCAAATGAAGAAGCGGTAGAAAGCTTTTTAAACAGAAGAATCGGTTTTACGGACATTTCCGATATTGTTGTTTCAACACTTGAAAATCTTGATAATTTTAAGGAATATTCCACACTTAAAGAAATTCTCGAGGCGGATTTTGCTGCGCGGGATTTTGCAAAAAAAATTATTTCCACAATAAAAAGGAGTGATTCGATATAATTATTCTATATATACTGCTTGCGTTATTGGTATTTGGGCTTTTGATCCTGATTCATGAATTCGGACATTTTATAACCGCAAGAATGTGCGGAGTTGGAATAAAAGAATTTGCGATAGGAATGGGACCAAAGATTTTTTCAAAAAAATCAAAAAAATATGATACCGAATATTCATTACGAGCATTTCCGATAGGCGGATATGTGAGTATGGTTGGCGAGGATGAAGAAAACGATTCAGAAGACTCCTTCAATCAAAAACCGTTATGGAAGCGTTTGTTAATTATTATTGCGGGACCTATGATGAATATACTTTTAAGCATTTTGATAATGTTTGTCCTTGTTATTTCATCTAAATCCCTGATTTCAAATGTTATTTATTCATTTGACGATGACGCACTAAGCCAATCATGTGGATTACAAGCAAAGGATAGAATAATTAAGGTCGAAAATGTACCAATTCACACAGGAAATGAACTGATATATGAAATCATGCATAGGGGGTATAAACCGCTTAACTTAACCGTAGAAAGAAATGGCGATATTATACTCCTCGACGACGTTGTCTTTCCCGCAATCTCCGAAAGCGGTACCGTTTTCGGAGAACCGGACTTTAAATTATATTCGGAGAGCCCGACATTCTCAAATTTAATAAAGCATTCGTTTTATCGTTCTGTTTCAACCATAAAAATGATTTGGGATTCAATTATAGACCTTGTTGTGGGAAGATACGGTTTTGAAGCGGTTTCAGGTCCCGTCGGTGTAACGGAAACTATCGGAGATGCGGCGGCATCGGGATTTTATAATCTTGTATATATAGTTGTTGTTATAAGTATGAATCTTGGAATTTTTAATCTCTTGCCTTTTCCTGCGCTCGATGGCGGACGTTTGATTTTTTTAATATTTGAAGCAATCAGAAGAAAGCCCTTAAACAGAGATGTTGAAGGTATGATTAATTTTATAGGATTAATTATACTGTTTGGCATAATGATTGTAGTAACATTTAAAGATATAATAACTTTATTTAGGTGAAATGAATTATAATAATATTAGAAAAAAAACTAAAGAAATAAAAATATCAGATATTGCTATCGGTGGAAGTAATAAGATTGCAATTCAATCAATGACCAATACCGACACTTGTAATGCAAAGGCCACTATCGAACAAATAAAATCTTTGCAAAAAGCCGGTTGCGACATTGTGAGAATAACCGTTCCAAATGTAACCGCGGCAGACACTATTATTAAAATTAAAAATAGTAATATAAATATCCCGATCGTTGCAGATATCCACTTCGATTATAAAGTTGCACTCAGGTGCGCTGAGCTTGGGATTGATAAAATTCGAATAAATCCCGGGAATATTGGAGATGAATCTAAGATACGCGAGGTCTGCAATGCATGCCGTAAGCAGAACATTCCGATTAGAATAGGCGTTAACGGCGGTTCTTTGGAAAAACATATTTTAGCAAAATACGGTCTTCCAAATGCGCAAGCTCTTTTCGAAAGCGCTTGCTATCATGTTAAGCTTTTAGAAAAATTTGATTTTGATAACATTGTAGTTTCTATAAAATCGTCTTCTGTTTCCGAAATGATCAAAGCGAATCGTATGTTCTCTGAAAAATATGATTATCCGCTTCATCTCGGTGTTACCGAGGCGGGAGATGTTGAATATGGAACTGTTAAAAGTTCCATTGGTGTTGGCTCATTATTATGCGACGGTATTGGAGATACCATAAGAGTTTCGCTTACCGAAGACCCTATAAAAGAAATTGATGCAGCTAAAAGAATTTTAAGTTCAATAGAAATAGACGGACAAAGCTCAATGAATATTGTAAGCTGCCCAACCTGCGGAAGAACCAATATAAATTTGATAAAACTTGTAAAAGAGTTCAAATGCGCTGCAGAAAAAGAAGGAGTTTTGAATTTGCCGTTAAAGGTTGCGTTGATGGGATGCGCGGTCAACGGTCCGGGTGAAGCACGTGAGGCCGATGTCGGTTTTGCGGGAGGGCGCGGTGAGGGAATCATATTTTCGCACGGAAAAATACTCTATAAAACACCCGAAAACGAAGCTGTAAATGCTTTGATACAAGAAATCAAAAAATACACTGCCAAGGAGATTTCCAAATGAGATTGCTTGAAAAGCTTGCCCGATATGAAGCGGACGAGTTGTCTGAAAGAATCTTAAATTCAATAACCGATTACTCGCTCAGAGTAAATTCAGAAAAGCGAGTAATGGAAATTATAGCATCATTTCCAAAGCTTATTGAAAAAAGTGCTTTATACAAAATTGAGGAGCAAATAAGAGATGCATACGGAATAGCGCATGTAAAAATCCTACCCAAATATTCACCGAAACTTTTTTCTTACGAATATTTCCCTCAAATATTAACCGAAGCAGAACGCGTCGGTATTGTTGCGCGCGGTTTTTTTAATAAGTATAAATATGATATAGATAATAATTCAATTACGATTTCAATACCTTTTAGTGAATCCGGAATAAAATTTCTCGAGTATGCAAATACACCTAATGTTATAGAAAGAATACTATTGTCGGAATTTGACAAGGAATTTAAGGTTAAAATAGTTGATGCCGGAGAAAATGAAATTGAAAATTCCGTATACAAAAAAGAACTTGAACGTATCGATTCTCAGATAGTTGAATCATATAAATCCTACATTTCGCAATCCGGCAGCGAAAACGCTTACAGAGCCAAACACGACGCTCAAGCACCAAACGATGACGAACCCTCGTTAATCAAAGTAAGCTCTTTATCTAATAACGAAATTTCTTTGGAAACAGAAGACGGTATATGTAAAATAGGACACCTTTGCTTCGATATTTCGAATCCCAAATTTATCTATGATAATTCGTTTGAAATTCGTCCTGTTGCAATTTCATCTGTTGACAAAGAAACAAAAAATCTTTCTATAATAGGCGAGGTCTTCGGCTTTTCTAAAGACGAAGGCAGAGTGGAAGGGAAGTTCAATATTTCGTTTTCCGTTTTTGACGGAAGCTCATCTGTCGAAGTAAAGAAAGGCAGTGTCGGAGAAGAAGAATGTGGAATCATCTGTGAATCTATCAAAAACGGCGTCTGCGTTGCTTTAAAGGGATATACAAAGCATTTGGAACGAAGGGGAGTTGTTGATGATGATCTGACATTCTTTCCTCAAAATATCGCTGTGATATCAAAAATAAACAAAACAGACGATGCGGATGAAAAACGCATAGAATTGCATTTACATACCAACATGTCGGCCATGGACGCCCTTATTCGCCCGGATGAGATCGTTTATACCGCTAAGGCATTCGGACATCCTGCGGTTGCAATTACCGACCACGCAAATGTACAGGCATTCCCCGAGGCAATGATTGCTTCCGAAAAATGCGGCATGAAGGTCATATACGGTATGGAAGCATATTTCGTAAACAACACCGCGACCGCACTTACCGGAAAGTATACGGGTAAATTTGAGGACGAGGCAATTGTTTTTGATATTGAAACCACCGGCCTTTCTGTTTCTTCGTGTCAAATAATCGAAATCGGAGCTGTTCGAATAAAAAATGGCGAGGTTGTTGAGGTATTTGATTCTTTTGTAAATCCTCATGTCCCGATTCCAAGCGAAATCACTCAACTTACATCTATAACCAATGATATGGTAAAGGATGCACCTTCAATCGATATTGTTCTTGCCGACTTTTTTAAATTTATAGGGAACAACCTTCTTATCGCGCACAACGCAAATTTCGATATTGGTTTTATAAGACATGCAGCAAAAGAAAATTCTATGCCTTTTGACAACCCGTATCTCGATACACTTGCGCTTTCAAGATTTATAAATCCCGACTTAAAAACTCACAAATTGGATGTTCTGGCAAAGCATTATAAGCTTGGTGATTTTAATCACCACAGAGCAAGCGACGATGCGGAAATGCTGGCTCATATTTATTTTTCCATGACGGAAGCTATGCTGAAAATGGATATCTCGGATTTTGTAACACTAAATTCCGAGATGCTTTCGAATTCCGATCCGAGTAAGTTAAAAAGCTTTCACCAAATTATTTTGGTTAAAAATCAGTTAGGGTTGAAAAATTTATACAAGCTTATTTCTTTTAGTTACCTTAAATATTTTCACCGCCATCCGAGAATACCGAAAACCGAGCTCGAAAAGCATAGAGAAGGGCTTATTATCGGTTCCGCCTGTGAAGCGGGGGAGCTGTTTCAAGCTATTCTTGAAGGACGTCCCGATTCCGAGATCGAAAACATTGTTAATTTTTACGATTATCTCGAAATACAACCGCTTTCAAATAATCGTTTTATGATTGAAGATGGCAGATTGGCAAACGACGAACAATTAAAGGATATAAATCGTAAAATAGTTGAGCTTGGTAAAAAATATAACAAGCCCGTTGTGGCGACCTGCGATGCGCATTTTATGAACGATGAGGACGAAATATATCGAAAAATACTCCTCACAGGTATGAAATTCAAGGATGCCGAAAAAGATACTCATCTTTATTTCAGAACGACAAAGGAAATGCTTAAAGAGTTTGATTATCTTGGCGAAGAAACAGCTCGAGAAGTGGTCATTGTCAATCCCAATAAAATAAATGATATGATTGATGTCATACGACCTATCCCAAAAGGTTCGTTTACGCCTAATCTTGAAGGCGCTGAAGAAGAGCTTCAATCGATGTGTTGGGAGCGCGCTCACAGCATTTACGGAGATGATCTGCCTCAAATCGTTCACGCAAGATTAAAAAAAGAGCTTGATTCTATCGTAAAACACGGCTTCTCGGTTCTTTATATGATAGCCGAAAAGCTTGTTAAATTCAGCGAAGGGCTTGGATATCTTGTGGGATCCAGAGGTTCTGTCGGTTCTTCATTCGTTGCGACAATGGCAGGCATATCAGAGGTAAATCCGCTTCCGCCGCATTATTACTGTCCTAATTGCCGCTATTCTGAATTTATAACGGATGGTTCGGTCGGTTCGGGATTTGATCTGCCGGACAAGCATTGCCCTAAATGCAACACAATGCTGAAGGCAGACGGTCACGACATTCCGTTTGAAACGTTTTTGGGATTCCACGGCGATAAATCTCCCGATATTGACTTGAATTTTTCAGGAGATATTCAAGGCAGAATTCATAAATACACTGAGGAGCTTTTTGGAGCAGAAAACGTATTCAGAGCAGGAACACTCGGAACGCTTGCCGATAAAACCGCATACGGCTTTGTGGCAAAATATCTCGAGGGTAAAGGGGTACGTGTCAATCGCGCCGAAGCAAACCGTCTTGTATTGGGGTGTGTAGGCGTTAAGCGCACAACGGGACAGCATCCGGGCGGAATTATTGTTGTCCCGAAGGAATATGAGATATACGATTTTTCGCCTGTTCAGCATCCCGCTGATGACCCCAAATCGGATATTATAACTACTCACTTTGCATTCTCTTATCTTCATGACACCATATTGAAGCTTGATGAGCTTGGGCACGATGTTCCCACAAAATATAAGCTTCTTGAAAAGTACAGTAATACAAGCGTTCTTGATGTTCCTATGAATGATAAAAATGTTTACGAATTGTTTTTATCTACCAAGCCGCTTGGTGTTTCTTCAAAAGACATTGAATCCGCCGTTGGCACGTTAGGACTGCCCGAAATGGGCACCCATTTCATACAAGGTGTTCTCGTGGATGCAAAGCCGAAAAATTTTGCCGACCTTTTGCAGATTTCGGGTCTTACACACGGTACAAACGTGTGGCTTGGAAACGCTAAGGACTTAATTACCGAAGGAATATGCGACATTTCTCGAGTTATCGGAACTCGCGACGGTATTATGCTTGACCTTATTCGTTACGGACTTGATAACAGTACTGCCTTCTCTATAATGGAAAAGGTGCGTAAAGGTAAAGGATTAACCCCCGAATGGGAAGCCGATATGCGAGCACACGGAGTACCCGAATGGTATATCACTTCTTGTAAAAAAATCAAATATATGTTTCCCAAGGCGCACGCAGCTGCATATGTAATGTCGGCAATCCGTCTTGGATGGTATAAGATATATCATCCGGTAGCGTTTTATTGCGCAATGTTTACCGCCAATGTCGCTAATTTTGACGCAGAAATCGTTATGCAGGGAAGGAATCACGTTTTTAAGACATTTAAGGATATTGAAGCCAGGAGTAAAGAAGCATCTCAAAAAGAGTTGGCTACTCTACCCGTTCTTTTACTTGCAAATGAATGTATGGCAAGGGGTATTAAATTTTTGCCGATAGATATAAATATGTCCGAAGCATCTGCCTTTGTCCCCGAAAACGGTGCTATAAGAATGCCTTTTTATGCACTCAACGGAATTGGCGAAAATGCTGCCGCAAATATTATATCCGCTAGGAATGAGGAGCGTTTTTTCTCAATAGAAGATTTACAAATTCGAGCAAGTCTTTCTAAAACCGTTATTGAACTTATGAAACGTTGCGGAGTTCTTGACGGATTACAGGAAACCGACCAATTGACACTTTTTTAATAAAATTTTGTAGAAACAAAAGAAATATGCGGTGATTTTTCACCGCATATTTCTTTTATTTTAATTTGTTTTGTCGCATAATTTCGAATGCAATAACCGATAGCGCAGATGCGGAGGGAAGTGACCCCGAAAAATCTCTGCCATAATCTATACGCACTACCAGATCAGCAAGCGTTAACAACGAGCGCGAAATACCTCTTTTTTCGCCGCCTACTATCATAAAAATCGGTTTTTTTAAATTAGCATCATAAATAGAGATGGAATCTCTTATTCCGGCGCAAACGATTTTATAATTCATGGATTTAAACATATCAACGGCATCGATAGGCTCAGAAATATATATATCCAAAAGCTCTGAAACGCCCGCAGAGGAACGAGCCACAGCTCCTGCGGCATTCATCCAATTCCTTGGAGAAAGTATCACGGCATCAGCTCCTGCGGCGTATGCGGAACGCAGGGAATATCCAAAATTATAAGGATCCTCAATGCCCTCTATGTATATATATAACCCATCGGGTATTATATTATCATTATTGAGAACGGTATGCTTTCTCGGGGTGCAAAGTGCAATAATTCCACCGTGAGAACTTCCGCTTGTCTTAGAATCAATAAATTCTTTGGGAACAGGGGTCAGAATAAATCCCATTTGTTGAGATTTATGCTTTAAAAAGCAGAGCTCTGCGTGTTTGGATCTTGTTTTGCTTTCGTCAAAAAACACCTCTAATATGCGACGGTTGCTTTTCTTTAACTCAATAGATTTTATAACGGCAGATATAGAAGTCATTCCTTCAAAAATAACATTTTCGCATTGTCCTGAAGATTTATCGGTCATATATAAACACCATCGCTTTCAAATTTAAAGATTACAGTATTTTATAGAGAGAATTGTAACTTTAGTTAATATTTTTATATTTAACATCATAGAATATACCAAACAGAATTGTATAAAATCATTTTTTTGAAATGGGGAATTTTTATGATGTATATATCGTCTAATAAAGAAAGATGCGTTATCCTGGCAACTCATTTGATTGAGAACAATTCAACTGTGCGCGCGGTTGCGGCTAAATTTTCAATAAGTAAAAGTACCGTACATAAAGATATAACGCAAAATTTAAAAAAAATAAACAAGCCATTATATGAAGAAGTAAAAAAAATTCTTGAAAAAAACAAATCAGAACGCCACTTAAGAGGTGGCGAGGCAACTCGCAAAAAATATTTAGTTGACTCTGAGAAAGCAACATGACCGCCTCTTAATGCTTTTTTACATATCAACGATATAAAAGGGATGATATTACACCGTTGCTTTAATATTTATCGAATTATACAAAATGCAAATTTTGTATAATATAGGGAAGTAAAAAGCACAAAAATAGCTGTTTAAGCCAGTCACACCGATAAAAATTATAAAAAAACTCCATCAAAGCTATTTAAATGTAAATTTTTTATATTTTATAAAAAATAAATCAAATTATATGTTATAATTAATTATCGGTTGTGTTTTATCAAATTATTATTTTGGAGGACTTTTAAAATGGCAATCAAGATGAGAGTACTTTATCTTTCTAACAAAGGAAAAATTGTTTCAGCTGCAAATTATATTAAAGAAGCTATGGGGTTAGACCCTAACCGTATTGACACTATCCCCCCTGCGTATTCCTGTGATAAGGAGCGCTTAGTTGTGCTTTGCCTTTCATTAAACGGCGATCCGAGTGATAAACTCAGACTTTTTTGCCGCGAATTGACGACTCAGCGCGCTCAGAATGTTGCGCTTGTTATTGACGGCAAAGAGGCGGATGCTGCAAAAATCATCTCTGTACTTAAAGAAGCCGGTACAAATGTATTAAGCAACGTGCTTTATATAAATGGTGGAATTCCATTCTTAAAAAAGCTTTCGGATGCTGAGAAAGCTTCTATCTCATCCTGGATGAATAACGTTGTGGACAACATTGGATAAATTTTCCAAATTCATAAATAAGCATAATCAGCGTATTTTAGCGTTGATTATGCTTATTTATTTATCGAAAATCAATAATTTATAGTAAGCACATTATCAATGAGAGCATTTCCGGAGAGATCGCTTATAACAAAATATTGCAACCGTATACAATCGCTTCCCATATCGTTTCTGAGCGTACCGTTGTTATGCCTTATCATATATTCTACCGAATATTCATATTTTCTATATTCAAATCCATTATCGTCAGTGGCGGTATACTCAGCCATTTTTGTTAACTGAATATTATAAATTTTTTGCATTGTGAAAGGAGTCTGTTTTTCGTGATTCTCAAAATATTCATCACTAAAGCAGCCGTTATATCCATCAATATCCCCCTGTATCGCAAAACTGATATACCTATATAAAAGCTTAAGATCTTCGGAAAACAGCTCATATTCTTCATCGTTTATTGTGGTGGAAATTCTGGTAGAATTGTCGATGTATGTAATGCCTCCGTAGCTTGTAAAAAGATCAATATATTGAGTGTCCTCAAAAATATTTTCTTCAAAATCGGGCATATAAAAATCAAAGTCATTATTGTTGCTCTGTGATGCGTTTATCAAATTATATATGTGAATTGATGCGTAATATACTAATATAAAAGCCAACATAGAAAGAAAAACTATTAAAATATATTTTTTACTTTTTTTCTTTTGTGCTTCTATTTCCGTATGATTGCTTTTTTTATCGCACTTTTCAAAATTCTTCATTCTGCGTGTCCCTCATTCGTTTTATATGTTTATTTTATCATAAATTTATAATGAAATCAACACTCTTAACATAATTATAAAAATTTATTTCTTATTTTTATATTATTTTTATATCACTTTATTATTGAATATAAATCGGTATTATGATATAATAGATATTATTATATATTTTATAAAAAGAATCGAGAGAAATAATGAAATATTTTGTTTTAATACCGGACGGAATGGCAGATGAAAAAATAGCAGAACTCGGATATAAAACTCCAATGGAAAAAGCTGCAAAACCGTATATGGATACGTTGGCAAAAAGATCCTTTACCGGTATGGTTTCCAATGTTCCCGTCGGAATGGTTCCCGAAAGTGACACAGCTAATCTGGCGATTTTATCATATGATCCCACGGTATATTCAAAAGGACGTTCTCCCTTGGAAGCCGTAAGCATGGGTATTGAAATGTCAAGCGACGATACCGCATACAGATGTAACATAGTTACGCTTTCCGAGAGTGAGTCATCATATGACGAAAAGATATTGCTTGACCATAGTGCCGATGAAATTACTACTGACGAAGCAGATGTTCTTATCAAGGAAATACAAAAAGAATTCGGAAATGACATCCGACGCTTCTATACCGGAATAAGCTATCGGCATTGTATGATCGAAAAAAACGGAAATGATACATATTCTTTTTCAAGGCCACATGATATAATAAACCAATGCATAAAGGATTATCTTCCAAAAAACGATAACGGTGGTGCTGAATTCTATTGCCTGATGAAAGAAAGCTACAAAATTCTTAACAACCACCCAATAAATGAAGCACGAAGAAGCAGAGGGTTAAAACCCGCAAATTCGATTTGGTTCTGGAGTCCGGGAAAAAAGCCGTGCCTTCCCGCTTTTAACGATAAATGGGGTGTGAAAAGTGCGGTTATTTCGGCTGTTGACCTTATAAAAGGAATTGGAATTTGTGCAGGCATGGAATCGTTTGATGTTGAAGGCGCGACCGGAAATGTATCTACAAATTATATTGGTAAAGCAAATATGGCAATCGAGGCGTTCAAAAAAGGATATAATTTTGTATATGTTCATGTTGAAGCCCCTGACGAATGCGGTCACAGGAACGAAGTAAACAATAAGATTTTATCAATTGAAAATATTGACAAAAAAATATTAAAGCCGGTATACGAATACCTCTCATCTCAAGATGAGTCATTTAAAATTATGGTGCTTCCCGACCACCCGACCCCTATTTCAAAAAGGACTCACACTATTGCACCTGTTCCCTTTTTCATTTATTCCTCTGAATATGATGTGCCCGGCGTTGAAATCTTTTCAGAAGAAAATTGTCAAAAAATCGGCACATACCTGCCAAATGGATATAATCTGTTAGACAAAATGATTGTAAAATAAGGAGCATTTTATGAACAATACAAATCACGAAAAGCAAGAATCGATTCTCCCTCAAAAAGGGTCCATTTTTTCGGTTTCGAATATATTCGATTTTTTTGAAATGTTTGTTTGTTCAATTGCGCTTGTACTTATTTTGTTTAGCTTTGTATTTCGGGTTTGCGTGGTTGATGGCGATTCTATGAATCAAACCTTAAAAGACAAAGAAACTATTATAACCTCTGATATTTTATATACTCCGCAAAACGGAGATATAGTTGTTTTTCATTTGGTTAACTCTCCTATTGAAGCAATGAACAAACCGCTGGTAAAACGTGTAATAGCGCTTGAAGAACAATATGTAAAGATTGATTTTAAACATTCTTGCGTATATGTTTCAAATGACGAGGTGTTTGATAAAGATGAAATAATAGATGAATCGGAGTATCTTTATCTTGATACCGGAATATATGACGAATATATGTTTGATCCATATGTTGTACAGGTACCCAAGGGGCATATATTTGTTATGGGGGATAACAGAAACAATTCAGCAGACAGCCGTTTTTCTTATGTCGGATGTGTTGACGTACGTATGATTACAGGAAAAGTGATATTTAGAGTTTTACCTGTTACAAGTTTTGGAACGATTAATTGAAAGGAAGATACAATGCCTTCTGAAATAATACAATGGTTTCCCGGTCATATGGCGAAAACTCGTCGTATGATAAAAGAAAACCTAAAAAATGTTAATGTTGTTATTGAAATATTAGATGCGAGAATTCCCCTTTCATCAAGGAATCCTGAAATCTTCAAGCTGACTGAAGGCAAACCGTTACTGATTTTGCTTAACAAGTGCGATCTCGCAGACCCTTTGCAAACCGAAAAATGGGTTAAACATTATACCTCCGATAATTCGTTTTGCCTGCCGATAGATTGTATCAGCGGAAGCGGAATCAATAAAATTATGCCCGCAATCGAAACTCTTATGTCAGATAAGATAAAATCCTATGAAAGTAAAGGCATGTCAGGCAGAAAACTTAAGGCGATGGTGCTCGGGATTCCAAACGTTGGGAAATCATCATTAATCAATAAACTGTCGGGCACCAAGAAAACGAAGGTTGAAAACCGCCCCGGAGTCACTCTCGACAAACAATGGGTTCCCGCAAAAGAAAACCTGATGCTTCTTGATATGCCCGGTGTGCTTTGGCCTAAATTTGATGACAAAATCGTCGGAGAAAATCTTGCAAGCACCGGTGCTATAAAGGACACTATTCTTGATATTGAGAATGTTGCGGCTGTTCTCTGCCGACGTCTGAGAGAAAATTATAGGGATTTGTTATATTCAAGATACAAGATACTTGACACTGACGATGCCGATGATTTGAGCGATTATGAATTACTGCTTTTGATAGGAAAAAAACGCGGCTTTTTGATTTCCGGCGGAGAAATAAATGTTGAGAGAACCGCGAATATGCTTCTTGACGAATTTCGCTCATCAAAAATCGGAAAAATTACACTTGATATTATAAAATAAAGGGTGGCTAAGACAATGCTTGAATATTGTATTGAACATGAGCTTTTCGAAAAAGGATATAAATACATTTGCGGTGTCGACGAGGCGGGGCGTGGACCGCTCTGCGGCCCTGTTGCCGCTGCGGCGTGTATTCTTCCGCTCGGCATCGTTATTGATGGCTTAAACGACTCAAAAAAGCTCTCTGCATCCAAGAGAGATATGATTTTTGAAGAAATAAAGCGCAATGCCATAGCATATTCGGTAGCTCTTGCTTCTGTAGAAGAAATTAATTCTATGAATATTCTTGAAGCTACATTGTTAGCAATGAGAAGAGCTGTTGACGGTCTTACTCAAAAGCCGGACTATCTTCTTATTGACGGTAATATTTCAAGAGGATTTTCAATCCCCTGCTCTACTGTCGTGCACGGCGACGCAATTTCTCCAAGTATTGCGGCGGCATCGATTTTAGCAAAGGTAACACGTGACCGCATATGTATGGATTTAGATAAAGAATATCCGGAATACGGCATATCAAAGCATAAGGGGTACGGCACTAAAGACCATATGGAAGCTCTAAAAAAGTATGGTCCCACCCCCATACACAGAACAAAATTTATAAGATTTTTAAATGATGAACATAATTACGTCGGTTGATATCGGCCGTTTCGGAGAAAATTCCGCCGCTGATTTTTTAAAGAAAAAAGGATATAAGATAGTTAATAAAAATTATCATTCTTCGCATAACGAGCTTGATATAATTGCAGAAAACAAGATGTATATTGCTTTTGTAGAGGTAAAAACTCGAACGATTTCAAATGACGGCACTCTTAATTTTGGATCGCCCGCTTCATATGTGGATAGGCGCAAGCAAGCCAGAACTATTTCCGCCGCTCGTAATTATCTCGTTCAGCACCCTACCGATAAGCAGCCGCGTATGGATGTTATTGAGGTTTATCTCAAAAAAATCGGTTTAAAAAACTATAAAATCTACGATATTCAACATATAGAAAATGCATATTGGGCATAATCTTACACTATAGAAAAGGTATACTATCTTATGATGCTCTTTGACATTCATTGCGATACTGCGCATAGGATTTTTGAAAATCGTTCCTCTTTTATAAAAAATGAATACCATATTTCTTTAGAAAGAGTTGAACAATTTGATTTATATGTTCAAAATATGGCAATTTGGTGCGATAAAAAATATAGCGATGAAGAATGTTATTTGAATTTTTTTAAGACAAGAGATTTTTTTATAAAAGATTTTAAAAAGAGCCGTCCGGATTTTTCATTTTCTGCTAAAAAAAACGATCTTATAAACAATTTGTCTTCATATAAAAAAGCATTTATATTGTCCGTGGAGGATGCGCGATTGCTTTCAAACGATATAGAGCGTTTGCAGCATTTATATGACGCAGATATGCGTATATTGACACTCACATGGGCTGGAAAAAGCTGTATAGGTGGAGCATATGATACAAACTTCGGATTAACTTGCTTTGGTAAGGACGTTGTAAAAAGATGCTTTGAAATAGGTGTTATACCTGACATATCACACGCATCTATAAAAACTTCATTTGATGTTTTTGAAATTGCAGAGCGTTATTCTAAAAGCGTTATTGCTACACATTCAAACTCATACTTTGTATATAACCACAAAAGAAACCTCACCAACGAACAATTTGAAGCGATAAAAAAGTCGGGTGGGATTGTCGGAATAAGCTTGTGTCGTTCCCATTTGGGTGATGATAGCTTGGAGAATGTAAATACAAACCATATATTAAAACATATTGAGCACTATCTTTCTATCGGCGGTGAACATATGCTGGCGCTTGGATGTGACTTTGACGGTGCCGATTTGCCCGAAGATTTTACTTCGATATCCGATGTTTATAAAATTGCCAATTTGCTTGCTCGACAAAATTATTCCGAAGATTTAATAAACTCTGTTTTTTGGAAAAATGCATTGAATTTTTTTCAAAGATCTGAAATTATTTAATTTTTATATATCAAATCAGAAAGGACAAAACCAAAATGATGTACAAAAGTACAAGGGATGTAAATGAATCTGTATTTTTCGGTGCAGATGTAATAAAGCAAGGAATTGCCTCGGACAACGGCCTCTTCGTTCCCGAAAGCTTCCCTTCTATAGACTCTGAATATATTGAAGCTTTGATTCCCTTGAATTACGCTCAGAGGGCGGCTCAGATTCTTTCGCTCTATTTGACCGATTACAAAAAAGAGGTGCTTCTCAGATATTGTAACGAAGCATATTCCGAAAATTCCTTTGGAAAAAACGCCGCTCCTGTACGCGCTATTCACGACAATATTTATTCTTTAGAATTGTGGCATGGCCCCACATGCGCTTTTAAAGATATGGCGCTTCAAATTATGCCCAGATTGCTTTCAGGAGCAATTGAGAAAACTGCAGAGAAAAAAACGGCACTTATACTTGTAGCTACCTCGGGAGATACGGGAAAGGCAGCTCTCGAAGGATATCGTGATGTTGAACACACAAAAATAATGGTGTTTTATCCGGCTAACGGTGTCAGCGATATGCAAAAATTGCAAATGATAACTCAAGAAGGAAAAAACGTCAATGTTTGTGCAATAGACGGAAACTTTGATGATGCTCAGACAGGCGTCAAAAAAATTTTTGCTGACTCTGCGATAAATAAAGCACTTTCTGATTCGGGATATTTTTTATCGAGCGCAAACTCTATCAACTGGGGACGTCTTGCACCGCAAATTGTATACTATATTTCAGCTTATTGTGACCTTGTAAATGCAAAAAAAATCAAAAACGGAGAAAAAATAAACGTATGCGTTCCTACAGGAAATTTTGGTAATATTCTTGCGGGATTTATAGCAAAAAAAATGGGCTTGCCGATAAACCGTCTGGTCTGTGCTTCCAATTCTAACAATGTCCTTACTGATTTTTTGAATACGGGATGCTATGATAAAAACCGTTCCTTTAAGCTTACGATTTCTCCGTCGATGGATATACTTATATCCAGCAACCTCGAAAGATTGTTATATTTTGTTTCCGATGCGGAAACGGTTTCAAGTTATATGAAATCTCTTGCCGAATGCGGTAAATATACGGTAAACTCGGATATTAAAAAAACTATTGACGAATCTTTCACAGGGCTTTATGCAAGCGAAGAAGAAACCAGAAGTACAATTAAAAATACTTTTGATAATTATAAATATCTTTGTGACACCCACACCGCTGTTGCGGTATCTTGCGCTGAAAGATATCTTAAAGAAAGCAATGAGTACAATATGCCGATGCTCGTTGTTTCCACTGCCAGCCCTTATAAGTTTGCCGCGGACGTATATTATTCTCTTACAGAGAAGAATATAGACAATGCTCAAACCGCTCTTGAAGAACTGTCATCTCTTTCGGGCACCGAAATTCCAACGCCCTTAAAAGATCTTGAAAAGCGCAATGTTGTTTTTGACGGAATTATAAATGTTGGAGATATGAGCAAAAAGGTTTGTGAATTTGCTAAATAAAAAACACGGAGCATTTGTTTAATACAAACGCCCCGTATCTAGACATTATTACGACTTTGGTTTAAAGGTATCGCAAACCGTATCGGAACTGCAATCTGCAGAACACGGACCAACTGTTATGCATTCGGCCGTACAATAACAATCGCCCTCGTGATAAGCACAGCTTCTTACGTTGCAGCTGATTCCTTTAATGTGTTTTGTATTGCATTTTTCGCTTGACTTATTTGTTTTGTTAGTATCCATATTATCCCTCCTATTTTCTTTTGTACGATTATTATTTACCTGTTTCTTGAATTATATTCGGAGTTCCGATATCTCCGAGAAAGGAAAAACTATGTCACTTTACGCCATTGCTGATTTGCATCTCTCGACAAATATAACCACAAATAAAAGTATGGATATTTTTGGGCCGCGCTGGAATGGCTACACTGAGAAATTACGCAAAAATTGGACGGCAGTTGTAAATCCAAGTGACAGTATAATCCTTCCCGGTGATATATCTTGGGCAATGACTTTAGAAGAAGCGGTTTCGGATTTCAGGTTTTTAGATTCACTTCCGGGGAAGAAATATATCGGAAAAGGAAATCACGATTTTTGGTGGACAACGGCAAAAAAGCTTACAGATTTTTTTGAAACCAATAATTTTAAAACCATTAAAATTTTATATAACAATGCCTGTATTCTTGATAACTGCGTTGTTTGTGGAACAAGAGGTTGGTTTTATGATGAAAAAAGTCAAAACACCGTAGGTGAAGCAAATTTTGAGAAAATCATAAATCGAGAGGCAATTCGTCTTGAAATGAGTCTTAAAGAAGCTCAAGCAATTCGAGGGGATCTAAACATTCCGATAGTCGCATTCTTTCACTTCCCTGTTGTTTATGGTGATTTTTATTGTGAGCAATTTATAAATATACTTCATAAATATGGTGTTACCGAGTGTTATTACGGTCACATACACGGGAATTATTTTTTACCGCGCACAATAACTTTTGAAGGTATAACATTTACTATAATTTCAGCAGATTATCTAAATTTCTCCCCAATGCCTATTTTTCCGGGAGATAACTGGTAATATAATACGAAAATTCGCGAAATCTATTGACAAATTTAACAAAAAAAAGTAAAATATAATGTATGCAATTTTTTTGGAGGAAAATAAAATGCAATTGACAAAAAAAGAAAAGGTTGAAACAAACAAATACGAACTTCACATTTCGGTTGAAAAGGCAACCTTTGACGCAGCGATAGAAAAAGCTTATCGCAAACAGGTTAAAAAAATCAACGTTCCCGGCTTTAGAAAAGGTAAAGCACCCCGCAACATCATCGAAAAAATGTATGGCAAGGGCGTTTTCTATGAAGACGCTATCAACGATATCATCCCTTCTGCTTATGCCGATGCAGTTAAAGAAGCTGATATCAATCCGATTAGCCAACCCGATTTTGACGTAGTATCGGTTGACGAAAACGGACTTGTACTTTCTGCAAAAGTTTATGTTAAGCCCGATGTAGAGATAAAGGATTATGTGGGAATTAACGTTACAAAAACCGTTTCCCCTGTTACTGATGAAGAAATCGACAGAGAAATCGATATGGTAAGAAACAGAAACTCTCGTGAAATCGACGTAACAGATCGTGCTGCAGAATTGGGCGATACAACCGTTATTGATTTTGACGGTTCTGTTGACGGTGTTCCCTTTGACGGCGGAAAAGGTACGGACTATGCGCTTAAACTTGGTTCAGGACAATTCATTCCAGGATTTGAAGATCAAATCGTCGGCAAAAACATAGATGACGAATTTGATGTAAACGTTAAGTTCCCCGAAGATTATCATGCAAAAGAGCTTGCCGGAAAAGACGCTGTATTCAAAGTAAAAATTCACGCTATTACAAAGGTTGAACTTCCGGAATTAGATGATGAATTTGCAAAAGACATTTCGGAATTTAACACTTTTGATGAATACAAAAACGATTTAAAGGCAAAAATTGAAAAGAGACACGAGAACGAAGCATCTGCAAACGTTGATGAACAGCTCTTGTCCGCTCTTATTGATAAATTAGTAGCTGAAATTCCCGAACCTATGTTTGTCAATGAAACCGAAAACTTTGTAAGAGATTATGACAACAGACTTCGTATGCAAGGGCTCGACCTTAATACATACTTCAAGTATACAGGGCTCGACCTTGACAAGCTTCGTGAACAATTCAGACCTCAAGCAGAACGCCAAGTAAAGGCAAGATTGGCGCTTGAAAAAATTGCTGAAATCGAAGCTATAGTACCCACTGATGCTGAGATCGAAGAAGAGTTTGCAAGTATCGCTTCTCAATACAATATTGAAGTTGAGCAAGTTAAAAGCAGCATCGATTATTCGGCAATAGCTGAGGATATGAAGGTTAAAAAAGCAATGGATTTTGTAAAGGAAAAGGCACTTATTACCGAAAAAGCGCCAGAATCCGAGAAGAAAGAGAAAGCTGCAAAGAGCACTAAGACTTCTAAGAAGGCAAAGGAAGCAGCTCCTAAAACCGAGGAAAACAATTAATTTTACATTATTTTGATGCAATTTATTTTTGGAGGTAAATATGAATAATCGTTTTGGCGTTATGAATGATGCTCTTGTACCAATGGTGGTAGAGCAAACCAGCCGCGGAGAACGTTCTTTTGATATTTTTTCGCGTCTTCTTAATGACCGTATAATATTCTTGTCTGATGAAGTTAATGATACCACAGCATCTCTTGTTGTGGCGCAAATGTTATTTCTCGAAGCACAGGATCCCGACAAAGATATTGCATTCTATATCAATAGCCCCGGGGGATCGGTTTCTGCCGGAATGGCTATTTATGACACTATGAATTTTGTAAAATGTGATGTTTCAACAATATGTATAGGTATGGCAGCAAGCATGGGAGCTTTTTTGCTATCCTCCGGGGCTAAAGGAAAGCGGTTTGCCCTTCCCAACAGTCTTATTATGATACATCAGCCGATCGGCGGAACTCGCGGTCAGGCAACGGATATCAAGATCCAAGCGGATTTGATTCTTCGCACTCGTGATACCCTTAACAGAATATTATCAAACAACACCGGTAAGCCGATCGAGCAGATCGCAAAAGACACCGAAAGAGATAATTATATGACATCTCCCGAAGCACTTGAATATGGATTGATTGATAAAATTTTCGAAAAAAGGGTATAAATTTTGAAAGGGTAATGACTTATGCCTAACGATAACAACCACAGAAATGCTACTCAATATTGTGCCTTTTGCGGAAGAAATGAGAATCAGGTGAATTTTCTTATTCCCTCACCTACCGGTCTTTATATTTGCGATTTTTGTCTTGAAACCTGCGAGCAGCTGATCTATGAAAATACTCAACACGAAACATCATTTGATAAGCTATCGTTAAACTCTCTCCCTAAGCCATCGGAAATAAAAAACACTCTTGACGAATATGTCATTGGTCAAGACGATGCCAAAATTGTTCTTTCCGTTGCAGTTTACAACCATTATAAGCGAGTTCTTTCAAAAGCATCGAACGCTAAAAAAGAAGATAAAGGCACCGAAAAAGAAAATGTCGAGCTTCAAAAGAGTAATGTGTTGCTTTTAGGACCTACCGGGGTAGGAAAAACATACCTTGCTCAGACTCTTGCGAAAGCACTTCAGGTTCCATTTGCAATTGCAGATGCAACTACCCTGACCGAAGCAGGTTATGTGGGAGAAGATGTCGAAAATATTCTTTTACGCTTAATACAAGCTGCAGATTATGATATTGAACTTGCTGAAAGAGGAATTATTTATATCGATGAAATAGATAAAATTTCCCGTAAAAGCGAAAATCGCTCTATAACTCGAGATGTTTCGGGCGAAGGCGTTCAACAAGCACTCTTAAAAATTCTCGAGGGCACAGTTTCAAATGTTCCTCCTCAGGGCGGTCGTAAACATCCAAATCAAGAATTTATACAAATAAATACAGAAAATATTCTGTTTATTTGTGGCGGTGCTTTTGATGGACTCGAAAAAATAATTGCAAAACGCGGTAGCAATCAAGTTGTTGGATTTAATAGTGATATAAAAAAGAAAAGCGAACGACACGATACCGATATATTTAAAGAAGCAATTCCCCATGATATCGTAAAATTCGGATTGATTCCGGAGCTTGTCGGACGTATACCTGTTATGGTTTCGTTGAACGAATTAGACAAGGAATCGCTGGTCAAAATTCTAAAAGAACCAAAAAGCTCACTTATAAAGCAATATATCAAGCTGTTTGAATTGGACGGTGTTAAATTGACCTTTGACGACTCAGCTTTGGAAGCGATTGCCGATATGGCACTCGAAAGAAATACCGGTGCGAGAGGTCTTCGCTCGATTATGGAAAAGGTCATGTTAAAAACAATGTACGAAATCCCTTCAAGGAGCGATGTTAAAGAGGTTATCATAACAGACGCTTGCGTCAGAGAAACCAAACCGCCGATATATATTCTTAAAGAAGCTGTTTAAAGATCAAATAACAAAAGCAAGCAAGAACAATTTTTAGTGTTCTCGCTTGCTTTTGTTATAAAAAATTATAGTTGAGATTTAGAAAATGCAAACGGTAAAAGTTCAGCTAAAGTTAAAACCTTAATTTCTTTACCATTTGTAAGAACAATCGAGAAATCTTCAGTACAAAATTCCTGCATAACTTGACGGCAAGCTCCGCACGGAAATGCAAAATCCAAGGTGGTAATCCTTTCGATATTATCAAAGCTCACAGCTCGTTTTCCACCAACAACAGCGATTGCCTTAAAGCTTTTATGTCCTTCGGAAATTGCTTTAAAAAACGCAGTTCTTTCGGCGCAACAGGTCACGGAGAACGAGGAGTTTTCGATATTGCACCCCAAATAAATTTCATCATTTGACGTTAGCAACGCCGCTCCAACATTATATTTTGAATACGGAGCATATGATTTTTTCATAGCATCAAACGCCTTTTCAAGTAAATTTTTAGCCGTAGAATTATCTATCATAAACCAATCTCCTTAGCAAAGCTTTTACCCGCGCAGTCATTTTCTACATCAAAAATATCACAAACAGTTTTAGAAACATCCGCAAACGTATCTCTGATACCCAAATTTACACATTTACATTTTTTTGAATATACAATAAGCGGTACATCTTCTCTGGTATGGTCGGTCGAGGAAAAACCGGGATCGCATCCATGATCTGCCGTTACAATAAGCAAATCATCCTCGTTCATTTTATAAATAAATTCAGGAAGCCACTCATCAAATTCTGTAAGTGCTGCAGCATAGCCATCGATATCATTACGATGACCGTACAGCATATCAAAATCCACAAGATTTGCAAAGCATAGTCCGCAAAACGTTTTATCTTGAAGTTTTAAAAGCGCATCCATTCCTTCGCGATTGTTGTGGGTGTGAATAGAATCGGTTATACCGCTTCCAACAAAAATATCGCTTATTTTCCCAATTCCGATAACATCATATTTGTTGTCACATAAAAAGTTCAACATAGTGGGACGCGGCGGCTCAACAGAAAAGTCGCGTCTGTTTTCCGTTCTTTTATAGTTACCGGAGCTTCCAATAAAAGGTCTTGCAATTACTCGTCCGACTGCATTATCATCTTTAAGAATAGTGCGTGCTATTTTACAATATTCATACAACATCTCCACCGGAACGACATCCTCGTGCGCCGCTATTTGAAAGACGCTGTCTGCAGAAGTATATACGATAAGATCTCCGCTTTTAACATGATTATCTCCATAATCTCTGATTGCATCTGTTCCCGAATAAGGTCGGTTGCAAAGCACGCCTCTTCCCGTTTTTTCTGAGAATTCCTTTAAAATGCAGTCGGAAAATCCATTCGGATAGGTAGGCATCGCTTTTTTTGACACTATACCGGCGATCTCCCAATGCCCTATTGTGGTGTCTTTTCCTGCGGATTTCTCCACCATCCTTCCGAAAGAAGCAATAGGAGCTTCAACTTTTCCTAAAAATGATAATCCGTCGATATTTCCTATGCCCATTTGGGCAAGTGTTATAAGATTCAGCTTACTTGAAGACGCCAATGATTTCAACGTATGAGCCCCTTCGTCACCAAAATGTGCTGCGTCGGGTGCCGCGCCTGCTCCAACGCTATCTAATACAATAAGAAAAATTCGCTTCATATCTCACCTCGTTTACTGTAAAAACAAATTATTTTTTGTGAATACTAACTGCTGTATTAAGCGCAATTTCCATCATTTGAATAAAAGAATTCTGTCTTTCTTCGGATGATGTTGCTTCTCCCGTAAGAATATGGTCAGAAATAGTACACATTGCGAGTGCAGATTTTCCTGCTCGCGCGGCATTCATATAGAGAGCAGCGGCCTCCATCTCAATCGCCATAATTCCCATTTTTGCCCATTTCGAATTATCACTTTTATCATCATTATAAAAATTGTCAGACGAAAGAAGATTTCCTACATGATAGGTTGCATTTACTTTTTCCGCTTCGACAATGGCTGTTTGCAAAAGCTTATAATCGGCAATAGGCGCAAATATTCCGTTAAGCCCGAATTGCGAGCCGTATGCAGAGTTTGTTGATGCACCCATTCCAAACACTATATCTCTAATCTTAACATTTTCATTTAAGGATCCGGCAGATCCAATTCTTATAATATTCTCAACTTCAAAAAAATTAAAAAGCTCATATGAATATATTCCAATAGATGGCATCCCCATCCCGCTCGCCATAACCGAAACAGGTACTCCTTTATATTCACCCGTATATCCGTGAATTCCGCGCACATTGTTTACAAGTTTCGGAGAATCCAAAAAGGTTTCTGCAATAAATTTTGCCCTTAAGGGATCTCCCGGCATTAGCACCGTTTTAGAAAAATCCTTGGGTGCTGCGGCAATGTGTGGCGTAGGATATAAATTATTTTTCGACATATATTTGCTCCGTTCTTTAATTATTTTGATTTTTTACAATTTTAACGATTGAGCTTGTTCCCAAACGAGTAGCTCCTGCTTTTATAAACGCCTCTGCATCTTCTAATGTGCGAATACCACCTGCTGCTTTAATTTTTAAATTATCGGTAATATTCGAAGCAAAAAGCTCGACATCCTGCAAAGTAGCACCTCCCTTTGAAAATCCTGTAGATGTTTTGATAAAATCAGCGCCCGAATTAGAAACAATTCTGCACATTTCAATTTTTTCGATGTCTGTGAGCAAACAGGTTTCAATAATAACCTTTAATATTTTGCCCTCAGTCGCTTTTCTCACTTCACATATTTCATTAAATAAAGCGTCATAGCGTTTATCTTTAAGCCACCCGATATTTATAACCATATCAATCTCATCCGCACCGTTTTCGATTGCGTTTCTCGCTTCAAAACACTTTACCTCGGTAGTGGAATATCCATTAGGAAATCCGATTACGGTACAAATGGCAATTTGTCCTTTTGAATATTTTTTTGCCTCACTTACATAAGACGATGGTATGCAAACCGAAGCTGTACCATACTTTATGCCATCATCACAAATTGTATGTATCTGTTCGAGAGTTGCATCAGGTGCAAGCAAGGTATGGTCAACCATCGAAAGAATTTGTTTCTTTTTCATATCTTCTCTTCCTTTTTATTTATCAATTTTGCAATATCCGCCAATTGTTCGCGATCATCAGCACTATACTTCCTTTTCTAAAAAGTGCCGGAAGGTCTTTCGGCATTCCGGCATTTGCATAAAAGATATCAACGCCGACGATATTATCGACTTTGCGCTCTTAATTTTTTAATAATCAACTCCATATTTTCAGGCAATGGACATTCAAAATGCATATTTTCTCCGGTAATAGGGTGAACAAATCTCAGTTCTTTTGCGTGCAAGCATTGTCCTAAAAAAAGTGTTTTGTTTTCTGATTGGAATTTTGTTTTATCTCCGCCGTATAAAGGGTCACCTATAATCGGATGCCCTAAATAAGACATATGAACTCTTATCTGATGTGTTCGTCCTGTTTCGAGCTCGCATTGAATATAAGAAAAACCATTGAAATTCTCGATAACCTTATAATGCGTCACCGCATTACGCGATTTAGAATCGGCAGCATCTACTACTGCCATTTTTTTTCGATCTTTCAAGCTTCTTCCGATAGGAGCATTCACAACTCCGGCATCATCCTTTAAATGACCGATAATAATTGCATGATATATCCTTGAGATCTCATGCGTTTTTAATTGCTCTGAAAGTGCAAGATGTGCAATATCGTTCTTTGCGACAACAAGTAATCCGCTTGTATCTTTATCAATTCTGTGTACGATTCCGGGACGCATTTTTCCGCCAATCCCGGAAAGCGAATCTGCGCATTTATAAAGCAACGCATTTACTAAGGTGCCGGAATGATTCCCTGCAGCCGGATGCACGACCATACCCGATGGCTTGTTCACAACGATAATAGACTCATCCTCATAAACTGTGTCAAGAGGAATATCCTCTGATTGAGCTTCGAGCTTCTCCGGCTCCGGGAAATCAATACTTATAGAATCCATTTCGCGAAGCTTATAGTTCTTATTTTCCTTATTTCCGTTAACGGTTATATTTCCGCACTCAATAAGCTTTACAATACTTGAACGCGCAACTCCGGTATAAGATGCCGCAAAAGCATCTAATCTTTCATTTGCGGCATCTTTACTTACAGTTATTAGCAGTTTTTTTTGCATCTTTGATATCCTTTACCATTGATATTACCAGACTTAAAATCACAAGGCCTGCACCGACGCATACAAAAGAATCCGCCACATTAAATATTGCAAATCTAATAAGTACAAAATCGAAAAAGTCAACGACATATCCCTGCATTAAACGGTCAATCATATTCCCGATTCCACCGCCGATTATCATAGAAAGACCAATGCCGGTGATTTTGTCCCTCGGTGAAACGAACTTTATCAAATATATAAAGAGCCCGATTATAGCAACAAAAGAAATTGGAACGAAAATCCACGGCTTGTCTTCCAACATACTAAAGGCGGCACCGGTGTTCTCGGCGTAATTCAGTTGAAAAACATCCTTTATTATTGGGAAAGGCGGCTGTCCTTCGAGATATATAACGGCGAGCCATTTTGTCAATTGGTCAACATAAATCGCGCCAAAAATAATTGCCATAAAGCCAAGCATCTATATCCTCCTTGCATTCTTAAAAGATATAACAATACTATTCTCAATTTTGATAATTAAGAAATTATCTCTAAACATCTTGCGCAAATAAATCCATCGTCGCTTTTTTCGCCTTCAAGAGAATGCATCCAGCATCTGTCGCATTTTTCTCCTTTTGCAATTTTAATTTCAACCGAAATTCCGGAGTCGGTTTCAGAAAATGCACCTTCGGGGGCTTTCCCTTTTATGACTTCCGCAGACGATACTATATAAACCGTTGCCAACTCATCCTTGAATTCGTTCAAAATATTATATATATCGTCATTTTCTGTATAAATAACCACGTCTGCATCGAGAGATTTGCCTATAAGCTTAGATGCGCGGGCAACCTCAAGCGCCTTGAGCACGTCATCTCGAAGCTCAAACAAACGGTTCCATCTTGCAGAAAGTTCCTCAAACTCGAGATCCTTTCTGTATCCTGGCATATCGTTAAGGAACACGCTCTCCTTATTGTCATCCTTTGAATGAGGCATAGCTTGCCAAATTTCTTCTGCAGTAAAGCTGATAAGAGGAGCAATCAATCTTGTCATTGCGCTTATAACAAGATACAGCGCGGTTTGCGCTGAACGCCTTGCTGCTCCATTGCTTTTTTCAACGTAAACTCTATCCTTGATTATATCAATATACAATTTGGAAAGATCTATCGTACAGAAGTTATTTACAGCGTGATATACTATGTGAAACTCATAATTATCATAAGCGTCAAGAACGGTTTTAACAAGTGCGTTCAAACGAGAAAGCACCCATTTATCAATTTCGTACAATTGCTCTACGGGTATTGAATCGGAATCGGGATTGAAATCATTGAGATTCGCCATCATAATACGAGATGTATTGCGAATTTTTCTGTAAGCTTCGGAAAGCTGTTTGAAAATATTTTCTGAAACGCGAACATCGACTCTGTAATCACTTGAAGCAACCCACAATCTAACTAGGTCTGCACCGTATTTATTGACCGATTCATCGGGGGCAACCGAATTACCCAAGGATTTATGCATTGCCTTTCCTTCGCCATCAACTACCCAGCCGTGTGTAAGTACGGTGTTATAAGGTGCTCCCTGTCCCTTTGCGCCGATAGCGGTGAGAAGCGAGGATTGGAACCAACCTCTGTACTGGTCTGCGCCTTCAAGATAAAGGTCTGCCGGCCATTTTGTGTTTTCTTTGTCATCGATAACAGTAAAATGACTCGAGCCGGAATCAAACCAACCGTCCAACGTATCGGTTTCTTTAAAGAAATGCACATCGCCGCAGTGCGGGCAAACAAATCCATCGGGCAAAAGCTCTTTAACGTCCTTATCATACCAGCAATTGGAACCGAATTTTTCAAACATTTCTGAAATTTTAGAGATTGTTTCATCGGTGCATATCGGTTTTTTGCAGCTTTCGCAATAAACGACAGGAATGGGAAGTCCCCAATGACGCTGACGTGAAATACACCAATCCGCACGCTCTCGTACCATCTGAGATATTCTTTCTCCGCCCCACTCGGGAATCCATTCAACGTTTTCACAAGCAGCAACTGCAGCATCCTTAAAATTAGCAACCGAGCAGAACCATTGAGGCGTAGCTCTAAAGATAATCGGATTCTTGCAACGCCAGCAATGCGGATATTGGTGAACAATTTCTTCAGATGCAAAAAGCGCTCCGCTTTCTTTCATATCATTAAGGATAGCTATATTGGAATCGGAATATTTCATACCCGCGTATTTACCCGCCTCAGCGGTTTGGAAGCCCTTGTCATCAACAGGAACAATAATATCAATATTATATCTGCGGCACGTAATATAGTCATCGGCACCGAATCCGGGTGCAGTATGAACACAGCCAGTTCCGCTGTCCATAGTAACATAATCAGCATTTACGATCAAGCTGGTTCTGTCAAGGAATGGATGACATGCAGTCATAAATTCAAAATCCTTGCCCTTCATTTTGCAAACGACTTCATAGGACGAGATACCGCCGAATTTCATGGTATTCTCACAAAGAGCTTCTGCAAGAATATAAAATTCACCGTTATCTGCTTTTACTACAACATAATCCTCTACAGGATTAAGCGCAATAGCGAGATTTCCAGGCAACGTCCATGTAGTGGTTGTCCATATTATAAAATATGTTTTATTCAAGTCGCACATGCCGAGCTTTCCGGAATCATCCGAAATCTTAAACTTTACATATATCGACGTACACTTATCATCTTGATATTCAATTTCCGCTTCGGCGAGAGCAGTTTCGTCTTGAGGGCACCAATAAACCGGCTTCAGACCTTTGTAGATATAACCTTTTTTGAACATTTCTCCAAAGACCTTAACTTCACGAGCTTCAAAAGAAGGGCTCATTGTAAGATATGGATTGTCCCAATCCGCAGTAATGCCAAGACGAATAAATTGCTCTTTTTGAACATCAACAAAATTCTGAGCGAATGCATGACACGAGCTTCTGAACTCGGAAATTGACATTTTCTTTCTGTCGATTTTATTTTTCTTTATAATCGCGCTTTCGATAGGCATGCCGTGGTTATCCCAGCCCGGAGTGAACGGCACATAATATCCGCGCATTGATTTTGATTTATTGATAAAATCTTTAAGTATTTTATTGAGAGCGTGACCCATATGAATATTTCCGTTAGAAAACGGAGGCCCATCGTGAAGCAAAAATATCGGTTTGTCTTTACGCGTTTCAAGCATCTTGTTGTAAAGATCTATGGAATCCCAATATTTTAATGTTTCAGGTTCCCTTTGAGGCAGATTTGCTCTCATTGCAAAGTCTGTACTCGGAAGATTTAGTGTACTTGTGTAATCTTTTGGCATTTTTAAAAGACTCCTTGATAAAATTGTATTGATAAATTAAATATAAAAGTTTGCAAGCAATGTGCTGATTATTGAAAGCAATATATATGTGGCAAGAAACGAAATATCTATCGGAATGCCCTGAAACCAATTTAGTTTGCGAAAAAGCTCTCTTATTGGAATAATAATAGGTTCGGTTATCATATACAGAAAATCCGCAAATTTAGATTCATTAAAAGTCGGTATCCACGACAATATCGCCCTTATCATCATAGCAAGTTGCAACGCATAGATAAAAATATTAACACATGACATAATTGTTCTGACAATCATGTAATACCTCCGGTGTGTTTTTCAAAAAAGCAAGAGCCGCGAATGAAAATCAGCTTTAGCCGATTTCATATGCGGCATTTGCCATATAAATTCTGAAAACCGATTTTAATTTTCTCCCGAACCCATAATCGATTCAAAACCGGTTATACCAACATTTTTCGGAGCAAAAACAAGTGTTGTTTTTGTAACATTTTCCATGCTTCCTCCAATAATATGTATAGCACCCATAAGAAAGTCTACCAAACGAATGGTGTTTTCCCTGTTCAAATCCTCAATATTAAGTACAACGGTAGTGCCTGCTGCCAAGCAACTTGCAATTGATGGAGCGTCCTCATAACTTTGCGGCTTAATAACCTTAAGAGATACAGGGGCATTTCCGCCTCCGAACGCAACGCCTGCTGCGTTTTGAGCTGAATTTGCGGAATTGTCGTCGTTAACAATCATATCGTCATCGTTAACGGAAGAATCGTTGCGCTCCCCATATAAATCGTTAAAGTTGCCATTGTAAAGGTCCTCGCTGTCAAACTCATCTTCTCTTTTTAAAAACTTCGGAAATTTCATATCCTTCTCCTTAAATATATTATTGATTTTTATTTTTTATTTTAATTTTCTTTGTTAAACAATATCCTTCCCAGGCGGATCATATTGGAGCCGCAGGCAACGGCCTCTTCATAGCTTGAACTCATCCCCATTGAAATAATAGGACTATCTATATTATGTAGTTTTTTGTTCCAAATGTCAAGAATTAGTTTAAAAGTTTCGGTAAAATTTTTATTTTGAGCTTCTTTTGTACTCGAAGCTTTTCCCATAGTCATAAAGCCCTTAAGCTTTATATTTTCGTATATCTTCAATTTTTCGCAGAATTCGGCTACGTTTTCGGGTAGCACCCCGCTTTTTGATTCCTCGCGCTCGCTATTGATTTCAACGAGAACGTCCATAATGATATTTCTTTTTTTTGCTTGGCGATTAATTTCTTCTGCAAGCTTTAACGAATCCAATGACTGTATCAGACACACCTTATCAATGATATACTTGACCTTATTTGTCTGCAAAGTACCAATAAAATGGATATTTACATTTTCATGGTCTATCTTGTCATAGTGCTCAAGTAATTGCTGAACGCGATTTTCGCCAATGTTTTTTATGCCAAGTTCATTACAAAGATAGTTTATTTGATCAACATCTGCGTATTTAACCGCCGCGACAAGAGTAACGTCTTGCGAATCTGAAATTGCAGATATTTTTTCCTTTATATTTCGGATGTTTTCTCCAATATAAGAATAGTCCATATACACCTTCCGCTTATCCAACCACTTTCCCGTCATATAGATTTTCACCATCTATAATAACACAGTCATTCAATTTAATGTAATCATAATAATTTTCATCTGTTTCATCTGTAATTTTCACAATAGAAAATCCGTTTTTTTCGACTATAACGCTAACTTTTTTAAAAGTCACCTTGCTTTTGCGCAAAATATAAACCCCTGTTTCTCCGTTAAGCGTTCTTATAGCGTTTGTCGGCACTCTAAAGCCGTAATCCTCCGACAATGTAATCCTTACGCTTTGCATTCGCCTATAATCAAATCCTTGCGGAATGTTTGTGCAAGATAAAATTACAACAGCAACGCTCTCTGTTTCCGAAGAAAGCGTTTTATAATGTGTCATTTCCAATTCCAAATTATCGTTATGCAAAAATTGAACATCATACGACACACCGTCTTTAAAAAGCTTGGCATCGTCATAGCTCACGGGAATCGCAATATACCAAATATGATTGTTTATAAGCTTTCCGGCAATATTATCCGACACCTTTGGGGTTAGTTCATCTGCATAACTGAATAAATCTATAAATTCAAAAAGAGATGCATTTTGAATCATATCATATGAAAACAAATCCTCAAACCCATCAACACTTTTAAAAAAATATCCGCTTTGTTGATTTTTAACTACATCAAAGCTTCCGGAATAAGCTTTTTTTAATTCCTGTAGCTGCTCATTGATCAAACTTATTCGATTTGAAAATGCACCGGGACTTCCCAAAAAAACCTTTAAGCAGTTTACACTGACAAGAAAATTATCTGCCGACAAAACGGCATCCTCATAATTTTTAAAATATATTTGTTCAAGAAGCTTCAAATAATTTTCTTGCGCCGAACGTTCTGCGGAAAGAGTGTCAGACATTAGTGAGGATTGCGAGGGATTGCTCTTTTCGAGCAATGCCTTTTGCGCTTCAAGCTTTTCTATTTGCAAAGCAAGCTGCTGTTTATCCCCCTCTGAATTATAAACTCGCACAAGCTCTGTATCCACCGAAGCATACTCACCGTCATTTATAAGATATTCTGCCACACCGGAGTTTGATGAAGTCAGAATTTTTTCATCTCTGAACAAATACGCATCGAACGAATATATCGTTTCGGCAGTTGAATATCTGGCAGTCATAACCGAAAGCTCATCCGAAGAAAATCCGGTTACTTGATAAAAAATATAGAATATAACAAACAGGAACAGTGCAACATAAAACATTTTTTTTAAAAAAACCATAATACTGAGTTTTATTTCCTTGTTTATGTTTAACACCTCCTTAATGATTAATCAGGCATTGAAGATTTCAAGCGCCTCTTTTATTATATCCTCGTGTTTTCTGTCAACTCCGTTTTTGTCAAGCTCTATCCAATGTATATAATTTTTTGATAAAAACCAGGTCATTTGCCGTTTAGCGTATTTTCGAGTTGCGCATTTTAATTTTTCAACGGCAGATTCATAAGACATTTCGCCTTTAATATACCCCAGCAGTTCTTTATATCCGATTGCTTGTGCTGCTGTGCTTCCTGATTCTAACAGCCCGTCATTATAAAGCTGTCTTACCTCGTCAAGCAATCCCGCTTCAAGCATAGCATCCACACGGCTGTCAATTTTTTTGTACAGGTGTTCTCTGTTCTCATATTTGATACCGATCACCACTGTTTTATACGGCAATACATATTCGGATTTTGTTTTGTCGGATTCGCTTTTCTTAATACCGGTCATATGGAAAATTTCGAGAGCACGAATAACACGTTTTACATTGTTCTGATGAATCTTGCTTGCCGACTCAGGGTCAACCTCCGAAAGCATACGGTGCAGCTTTTCCTTCCCACACGGCTCATTTGCTATTTTTAAAAGTTCATTTCTGAAATCATTATCAACACAATTATCTTCGCAAAGTCCGCCGCGCAAAAAACAATCCAAATACAGTCCTGTGCCGCCGCACAAAATCGGAAGCTTCCCTCTTTCAATAATATCTTCAACCGCTTTCATAGCATCTGAAACATATTGGGCGCACGAGTATTTCTCGTGTGGTTCTGCAACATCTATCAAATGATGCGGTATACGCTTCATATCTTCCGAGGTTGCCTTCGCTGTACCGATATTCATTTTTTTGTATATTTGCATTGAGTCACAGGACACCAGCTCTCCCGATAATCTTTCACAAAGCTCCATACCGAGCCCGGATTTTCCCGATGCTGTGGCCCCCACAATTGCAAGAATCTTATTGTTCATTACTTCTTCACTTTTCACTATTACCTCTTCACTGCTGATTAAATAGTTTTCTATTGAATCAGCATCGCGTCCCCGTAATGTACGGGATACAATACCCAATTTTGACTCGTAGGGGCGTACATTGAACGCCCGCGGGCGACTGATAGTCGCCCCTACAAGCGTAGGCTTTCTTTTATAGTATCATCATCGCGTCACCAAAGCTGAAAAATCTATAACTATTATTGATTGCCTCGTTATATGCCTCAAAAACCTTATCTTTTCTGTAAAAAGCCGAAACCAACATAAGAAGCGTACTTTCGGGCAAATGAAAATTAGTAATCAACGCATCGGTTGCTTTAAATTTGTATCCGGGATATATAAATATTCCGGTATCTCCCGACAACGCCCTGACATATCCGTTATCATCCGAAACACTTTCAAGTGTGCGGCAGGCGGTTGTTCCGACGCAGATTATTCGTCCCCCGGCTGCCTTTCTTGAGTTGATTTCATTTGCCGTTTCTTCTGACACCGAAAAAAATTCTTTGTGCATAATATGCTCTTGAATTTTTTCTTCTTTCACGGGACGGAAAGTGCCCAATCCAACGTGTAACATAACCGGTACAAACGCGGTGCCTTTTAACTTTATTTTTTGAATTAAATCCTCGGTAAAATGAAGCCCTGCGGTAGGCGCAGCTGCCGACCCCTCGCGATTGGCGTATACCGTCTGATATCGAGCTGCATCATTTAACTTCTCGGTAATATAAGGGGGTAGCGGCATTAGTCCGATTATATTTAATATAACGTATATGTTAGAGTATTTTTGGTGGTCATATTCAAATCTGACAATTCTGTTGCCGCCTTCAACTATGTCAATGACCTCTGCGTTCAGTATATCGCCAAAGATTAAACGCTCTCCGACGCGAGCTCTTTTTCCCGGCTTTACCAACACTTCCCAAACGTCAAACGAGTGCTCTCTCAAAAGTAAAAGCTCTACCGGCGCATTAGATGAGTTACTTTCCTTTTTACCGTAGATTCTCGCGGGAATAACCTTTGAATCGTTTACAACCAAAATATCTTCGGGGCGTAAATATTCCACGATATCATAAAAATGTCGATGAACAATATTTCCCGATTTTCTGTCAAGAACCATTAAACGCGAGCTATCTCTTTTTTCAATCGGATATTGAGCTATAAGCTCCTTCGGTAAATCATAATAAAAATCAGATGTTTTAAGATCGGTATTTGCGAGAACATTCGTAATTGTCAAAATAAAACTTCCTTTCGGGAATCGAAAATGTATATAACAATATCAAATTGATGCATACAATGGTATTGAGATATAATTAATATATATTATACTGTATCTTACTGAATATTTCAACCTTTTTATATAAATTCATTGCAAGAAAGGAGATGAAAAAAACGGATATTGAAAAAACACATATTTTTTCTGGAATAGCGACAGCTATAATAACGCCTTTTAAAGAAGGAAAAATAGATTATACAAGCTTTGAAAAACTAATTCTGCGTCAGATAAACGGAGGAATTGACGCATTGGTTATATCGGGTACAACAGGAGAGGCGCCCGTGCTTGATGACAGCGAGCATTATGAAATGATAAAATTTGCTATCGATTGTTCGGAGCATAAAATACCGATCATTGCGGGATGCGGAAGCAACGATACTTCTCACACTATAAAGCTTGCTCAAAATGCTTCCAAAGTAGGATGTGACGGTTTATTGATTGTTACTCCGTATTACAATAAAACAAACCCCGAGGGGCTTGTCAAAACCTTTTCCGAAATTGAGAATAATACAAATAGTCCTATAATTATCTATAATGTTCCATCCAGAACCGGAATGTCTGTTCCTGTTGAGGTTTATATCGAACTTTCTCATCACAAGCAAATCGTTGCGGTAAAGGAATCAAGCGGAAATACGACCGAATCCTTAAAAATATTATCGCACGCGCCAAATCTTGATATATACACCGGAAATGATGAAAACATACTTCCCATGCTCTCTATCGGAGCTCGCGGAAGCATATCGGTAATATCAAATCTACTTCCCACAGAAATTCATAATTTATGGGAGCATTTTCAGACGGGAGAAATCGCTAAAAGCCGCGATTTACAAACTAAGCTATATCCACTTATATCCTTACTGTTTTCAGAGGTCAATCCGATTCCCGTAAAGACAGCATTGGCAAAAATGGGGCTTTGCGAGGAAGAATTCCGCCTGCCGTTGTACAATATGAATAAGGCAAAAAAAGCTTTGCTTTTCAGAGAAATGAAAAAATTTTCACTTATATAAACACATCCTCTCCGAAAATTCGGAGAGGATGTGTTTATATAAAAATTTTAATATATTGAAAATTTTATGTATTTGATGTTGCAAAATGTAATGTTTTGCAGTACAATATACTTGTTATATTTACATGAATTTTCGGAGATAATTATAATGTTTAATAATTCTTTGTTAAAAAAACTCACCTTTAAAACATCATTTCTTTTTACTGCTTTAACTTTTTTATATGCTTTCATTATGATAGTAACCTACAATGACCAATCAGAAATATATTTATCAGCACTGAAAATAGCTATGTTTTTGCCATTTTCCTTTTTTTGCGTTATAGCATTGGAAATTATAAATTCTCAAAAACTCGCTTTTTGGAAAAGATTTTGCATTAATGAAATAATAATACTGATTAATTTTTATTTTTTTATTTACAGACCAAGCGCAAAAGAGTTGTCCGAAGGAACAGCCCTCGTTGTTGTAATTGCGTTTATGGCTGTTTATACTATAGGACTTTTTATGTATACGCTAATAAAAAAACGTCTTTCAAGTGCATCTTGTGATAAAAATTATCAAAATGTGTATAAAAAATAAAAATTATATTATTCAAGCATTTTCGACATTCGAAAGGATACAATATAAATGAACCGCAACGAAAATAAAACTTTGATGTGTTTGATTGTGGCTATAATCGCACTTTCCCTGCTGTGTATTTGTACCGCAACCGCGCTTTTAATAAGAAGAAATACGCAAAATCCCCCGGTTGATGATTTAACAACACCGGTTCAAAATCCCCCGCCAAGCATTCCCGCATCAAGCCCGAAGCTTGAGCAAACCGCCGATGCGGGCGACTCTTATATCAAGAAAATCACATTTTTTGGCGAGTCAACGACCTATGGACTGCAAGCTTACGGCGTTCTTCCTGACGGCAAGGCAACAAAACAGGTTTGGACAGGCGCAAAGTTAAGCAACGGAGTTGCTGCAACCGCCGGTACAATAACTCTCGACTCAAAGATTTTAAACACTATGATATTTTACCCGGACACAGCCGAGCAAATGACGTTGCCCGAAGCGTTAAAAAAGAAAAATCCCGAGATTTTGATTGTAACTATCGGACTCAATAACGGCGTATCATACTTTGAAGAGGATGAATTTAAGCTTTGCTATGAAAAATTGGTTTCCGGAATTATTGAAGCATCTCCCGACACAAAGCTCATACTTCAATCTATTTTCCCTGTTTCTTCTAATTGCGAAATAAAATCTTTTACAAACGAACGCATTGATATTCGCAACGGTTGGATTCTTGATATTGCCACAAAATACAACGTCAAATATCTTGATACAAATTCATATTTAAAAAACGAAAGTGGATTTCTTCCCTCTAATTTTCAAAACGGCGACGGAATCCATTTGAGTGAAGCCGGATTGCTTAAGGTTCTTGAATACATTAAGACTCACGCATATCCGGGTACATAAATCGAAAGGATAAAACGAATGAAAATATTAAAAAGTGCTATATCTTTACTCATTTTTATATCTGTTTTGTTTACTGTAACCGCGTGTCAAAGTTATCGTTCCGACCTGTCACCGGCCGATATAAACAACGAAATAAAAACTTCTGTTGGCTTCACCGGAGTTGTCGGAGATGACGACTATTTGTCTTATTATTTTGAAAATGCTTCGAAGCTTTCCGAAAGCGCTCTTATTGTTTTTGACACAGAATCGACATCAAAAAGCGAATACGGAATTTTTAAGGTTTCAAATTCTTCGAACGCATCAAAGGTTGAGGCGGATATAAAAGACTACATTTCAAAAATGAACGAGCGTTTTAAAGCAGCCGTTCAGTATACCCCCCAAGAATACACCAAGTTCGAAAGTGCCAGGACAAAGATATTCGGGAATTACGTTGTATACGCAATTCTAAACGAATCTGAAATCAATTCACTTTTTGCAGCGCTTGACGTTTGCTTAACCAAATAAAAAATCAAAAGCACTTCAAAATAAATATTTTGAGGTGCTTTTTTAAAAATCAAATAAAATTCTCTTAGAGTTCTTGTAAAAAGCAAACTATAATGATATAATGAAATAAATTTTTAGTTGTCTTATAAAAAAGCAAAGGAATTTAAAAAATGAAGAAAAGAAAAAACAGACCAAAAGAAAAAACTCCGTTTGGCGAAAAGTTTTCGGAGTTAAAAAGTACAACATCACAGTTTAATTGGAAGTTACTCCTTATACTTGCATTAAATACAATAATATTTTGCGGATTATACTATTACATTATAAATTATTTACCCAATTATTCCGGTACTATTATGATTATCTATGCTATATCCCTTTCCGCTATGATAATTGCATATTTTGTATACAATAAAGGAATTTTGAAAAAGCACATAACCGAAGATATGTTACCTTCGGAATGGTCTTTTGAAGAGAAAACAGAATATATCAGACAAATCAAGCAAAGGGCAAAAAACTCAAAATGGATGCTTACGATAATTTTCCCCCTTATTATAACCTTTGCCATAGACATTATAAATCTATTTTTACTTGACAGCTTCAAAAATATTTTTTCTTAACTCGGGTGAAAAATGAACACTTATTCAATATGCTCTCTTTATTCCGGATCGAGCGGTAATTCTACATATATCGACACAGGAGAAGCGCGGATATTAATTGATGCGGGTAAATCCGCAAAATCACTTTGCGCCGCTTTGGAATCAATCGGAAGTTCTATTAAAAACATTGATGCAATCTTTATCACTCACGAACACACCGACCACATCAGCGCTTTGAATGTGATTTCCAAAAAATATGGTATTCCAATACATATTGCCGAGCTATCGGCATCAAAATTTTTAAATCAAGAATCCGCGGCTTTCCATTGTATAAAATCTCATTCGCCCATATTTACGGAAAACATAAAAAACGCAACCGTTTCTTCATTTGTTACACCGCACGACAGTAATATGAGCGTAGGATACCGTATTGATATAAATTCGCATCAAGGAAAGATTTCTATAGGAATCGCAACAGATATAGGATATGTTAGTTCGGCAGTCAAATCAGCGCTTATCGGATGTGAAAGTGTTGTTTTGGAAAGCAACCACGACATTGATATGCTGACCTTTGGTCCGTATCCAATAGAATTAAAGAAAAGAATTCTTTCGAAATTCGGACATCTTTCAAATGCGGATTGTGCCGTTTTTGCACGCGAGCTTGTAAATAACGGTACAAAAAATATACTTCTTGCTCATTTAAGCGAAGAAAATAATACGCGCGAAATAGCGCTTAAAGAAACTACGGAAAGTATTGACAACCATACTATAAATATAAGAGTTGCCGATCCTATCTCTCCTACCTTGCTAATATAACCGATTTTTTAATTTGGGGATTTAAAAAATGAAAAATGCCGATAGCCGCGCTCGTATCTTCGAGGACGAGCGTATAGACTATGTAAACGAAAACATTTCACTTATACAAAAGAAAAACGGTCTTACTTTTGGGACTGATGCTTATTTGCTCGCCGCATTCATAAAAAGCCGGCCAAATGCTCGAGCGTTAGAGTTGGGATGCGGAACTGGTATTATTTCGCTGCTTTGTGCCTCTCGAAATAAATTTAAGCACATTGACGCCATCGAAATACAACAAAGTTTTGCAGAACTTTCTCAACGGAATATAATTCTCAATAATCTCCAAGACAAAATAAATATAATTTGCTCGGATGTACGTAATGTAAATATTCTCGATTTCGAGAAAGAATTTGATGTTGTGTTTACAAATCCTCCTTACATGAAAGCGGATTGCGGGAAAAGAAACAATTCAACCGAAAAATACATAGCTCGTCACGAGTGCTTTGGAGATATCACAGATTTTTTAAGTACATCCTACAAATTGCTTAAACACGGCGGAACATTTTATTGTGTTTATCGGCCTGACCGTCTTTCAGACCTTATGTTTTCTATGAGAAGCAACAATTTAGAGCCCAAAGAAATGACGTTTGCATATCCGGACACACAATCTCCCCCCGCTATCGTTCTGGTCAAAGCCAAAAAGGGGGCTTCGCCTTCTCTTATCATTTCCAAGCCGCTTATCATATACCAAAGTGATTCCTCTGTCACTCCCAGAATAATGACGGAACAAATGAAAGCTATATACGAAAGTTGTAATTTCGAAAACTAATCAAAAAGGCAAAAGAGCTAAAACTATGGAAGAAATAAAAAGAATATTAAGTTACACAAGACGCGCTGTTGATGATTATACAATGATAAAAAGCGGAGATAGAATAGCAATAGGTGTTTCCGGTGGTAAGGATTCCCTTACATTGCTTGCGGCGATGGCAGAGTTAAAACGCTTTTATCCGATTTCCTTTGAATTGCACGCGATTACAATCGATATGGGATTTGAAAATTCGGATTTTTCGAAGGTGGGGGATTTTTGTGAATTACTTGGAATCCAATATCATGTCGTCCCAACTCAAATATCAAAAATAATTTTCGACATTCGAAAAGAAAAAAATCCTTGCTCTCTTTGTGCAAGGATGCGCCGCGGTGCCTTGCATGACGCAGCGAAAGAGATCGGTTGCAATTCAATTGCATTAGGGCACCACTTTGATGATGTCGTTGAAACTTTTATGCTCAATCTCTTTTTTGAAGGGCGTCTTGGATGCTTTCGCCCTGTTACGTATTTATCCCGAAAGGATTTAACGTTGATCCGTCCTTTGATTTATGCTCCCGAAAAATCTATACGCTATTTTGTTTCAAAAAACGATTTGCCTATTATAGAATCGCAGTGTAAGGCGGATAAAAACACCCAGCGTGAAGAGATGAAGAAATTACTGTCATCGCTTGAGCGCAACAATAAAGGGCTTAGATATAGAATTTACGGTGCTATACAGCGCGGAGAGCTCGACGGATTTAAATCGTTTGGCAGTATACCTTCATTTGAAAACAATATTTTTGAAGAAAGTGCGGATAATACGAATGAATAAAAAGTTTTTTTCTTACAGCGCCACAAAAACGCCCGAACTTAAAATGCGTCCTGCGCGTTCTAATAAAGGCACTTTCGGAAATGTTCTTATAATAGGCGGATCGCGCGGAATGAGCGGCGCACCGTATTTTTCGGCTAAAGCGGCATATTTAATGGGTACGGGATTGGTAAGAATATATTCTCCGGAATATAACCGAAATATATTACAGACAATCTTACCCGAGGCATTGGTAGTGCCATACGATGAAGCGTCGCCTGATATATCAGCTTTGTCATATGCTATGAAAAAGTCGAACGCGATTGCGATAGGAATGGGATTGGGAAAATCAAAATCGGCAAAACAAATACTTGAATTTGTACTTTCGAACGCAAATTGCCCGTTACTGTTGGACGCCGACGCATTAAATATTATTTCCGAAAACAAATCCCTTTGGAATTATATAAATCCCGAACGCAAAACTGTCATAACGCCGCATGTTGGCGAAATGTCCAGACTTACAAACATATGCACAGAAAAAATTCTTGAAGATATTTCTTTTTATGCCGACGAATTTGCGCAAAAGCATAAAATAATTTGTTTGCTTAAGGACGAAAAAACTATTGTTTCAAATGGATATACCCCATCCCCAACCTACCAAAATCAAAGTGGAAACAACGGTATGGCCACTGCAGGTGCCGGTGATGTACTCGACGGAATTATTATTTCCTTGATAGCTCAAGGATACGAAGAGTTTTTTGCGACGTGTGTCGGAGCATATATACATGGCGTTGCAGGAGATATTGCTTCAAGCGAGCTCTCGGAATTTTCCGTAACTGCCTCCGATATAATGAATTCTATACCGCAAGCGATAAAAAAGCACATAAAAATTACAAGTTGAACATATTAAATATATAAACAATCTAACTGATAAAATTGCAACTTCTGTATAAATCAAAACAGGTATTTACATTTTTTAGCATTTATGCTATAATACGAACAGATGTTATATACACATTTGTGATATATCCATAATTTTGCTAAGAAAGGAAAATTCGCCAAGCGAATTTTTGGTAATCAAAAAATGAATAATAAATTTGCAATTACAATTTCAAGACAATACGGAAGCGGCGGCAGAGAGATCGGCATAAAACTTGCCGAAATGCTCGGAATAAAATCTTATGACAAGGAGCTTATAGATATAGTTTCTCAAAAAAGCGGAATAGCAACAGATGTTCTTCATAATGTAGACGAAAAAGCCGCCAACAGTCTTTTATACACTCTTGCCACAGGGTCTTCGTTATACAGTGCATCATCTTTCGGAGTTGACATTCCAATAAACGACAAGCTTTTTATAGCTCAATCCGGCATAATAAAAGAAATTGTTGAAAACGAATCCTGTCTTATCATAGGAAGGTGTGCCGATTATGTTCTTCGTAACAATCCGCAAGTTCTTAAATTTTTTATCTACGCTGATATTGATTCAAGAATCAACAGAATTTCCGCAAGCCAAAATATTTCCGTAAGCGAGGCAAAATCTCTCGTTGAATCAACCGACAAACGACGCTTGAACTACTATAATTTTTATACAGGGCGCAAATGGGGACGCTTCGAGCACTATGATGTTTCTATAAACAGTACCCTGTTCGGAATAGAAAAAACTGCTAAAATTTTATACGATATTGTTCAAACACGTATACAATCAAAATAATATTTTAGTTTTTTTCGAAAATATGAAATTTTTTCTTGACAAAAGCCAATAGTTACCGTATTATGTATTGTAGTATATTTTATTGTTGACAAGGAGGATAATATTAAAATGAAATATGCATGTGAACTCTGTGGATACGAGTACAATCCAAAAGAAGGTGACCAGGACAACGGCATCGCAGAAGAAACAGATTTTGAGGACCTTCCCGCAGATTGGGTTTGTCCGCTTTGCGGGGCATCAAAAGACGATTTTGTTCCCGTAAAAGAAGATTCTGAAGAATCCGACGATTAAAACTCTTTTATTTACAGAAAATTATTTTTTTTGATGTAGAAAACATCTCGTATAAAAAGGCGCGCTCTATAAAGAAGGTTTAAATCCTGACTTGTAGGCGCGCCTATAATGATGCTTGGACTTGCATATATCGCGCGAAACAAAAAAGCTTACCATACTTTGGCGTATGATAAGCTTTTTTGTTTTTATCAATATGTTCTAAAACATGCAATAACCTTTCCTATAATTTCTACATTATTTGATATAATAGGTTCAATATTGGGATTTTCCGGTTGCAACCTATACGAGCGATTTTCTTTAAAAAATCTTTTTACCGTTGCTTCGTTATCAATAATGGCAACTACAATTTCTCCGTTTGAAGCGTAGTCACGTCGGTCAACGATAACCGTGTCTCCATCCATAATTCCCGCCCCTATCATACTTTGACCTTTGATTCGCAAAGCAAATAAATTTTTATAATCGTACTTTCTTGTATCCACCGAGAAATTTACGTATTCATCGAACGATTCCTCTGCAAGTATAGGTGTCCCTGCCGCAACAGTTCCAATAACAGGGATCTTATTCATAGATGCAGCGTTCGAATCATCAACCCAAAGAGCACGGCTTTTTCCACCTTCTCTTTTTATATATCCGCAATTTTCCAATCGTCCGAGCGAAGCGTGGACGGTAGACGTGCTTTTAAAATCAAGTTCATTCATAATATCCCGAACACTTGGAGAGTATCCCTTTTCATTAATTGTGCTTATTATATAATCAAGAACTCGTTTATCCTTTTCTGTTATTTTTACCATTTTGTTACTCCTTTATCATAGTCAACATTAATCATTGTATTATTTTATCATATTTTTTTTAAAAGTGCAAACATTTGTTCCGTTTTATTGCCATAAAGTTGTTTTGTTAAAATAAAATTGTGAATAAAATTGTAATTTTTTGTTTTTCACTTGAAAAATTTTCTAATATGTAGTATTATATATACTGGATGTAGTTGGTTTATAATTGATTGTAAACAAAGATTATTTTTTAAGGAGTAAAAAATTATGAACGCACCAACAAAAAACAAGTATGTCCTTGATTGGATAAACGAAATGGCTGCAATGACTTGTCCCGACAAAATCGTTTGGATTGACGGAACACAAGAACAAGCCGAAAAGCTTCGCGAAGAAGCATGCTCGACCGGCGAAATGATAAAGCTCAATCAAGAGCTTCTTCCCGGTTGTTATCTTCACAGAACAGCTGTAAACGATGTTGCACGTGTTGAAGGCAGAACCTTTATATGCACATCAAAAAAAGAAGATGCAGGAAACATTAATAACTGGATGGCTCCCGCAGATTGTTATGCAAAGCTTTCAAAGCTCTATAAGGGTTCTATGAAAGGCAGAACAATGTACGTAATCCCTTACTCTATGAGTATAGTTGGCTCTCCTTTCGCAAAATACGGCATTGAGCTTACCGACTCTATCTATGTTGTTCTTAACATGCTCATTATGACAAGAGTCGGAAATAATGTTCTCGAAGCACTTGGAGATAGCTGCGATTATATTAAAGGACTTCACGCAAGAGCTGATATCGACGAAGAAAATCGTTATATCTGCCACTTCCCGGAAGACAACACAATTTGGTCTGTTAACTCCGGATACGGCGGAAACGTTCTTCTCGGCAAGAAGTGCTTTGCTCTCAGAATTGCTTCCTATCTCGGACGCAAAGAGGGCTGGATGGCTGAACATATGCTTATCCTCGGTGTTGAATTCCCCGATGGAGAGATCAAATATGTTTGCGCTGCTTTCCCGTCTGCTTGCGGAAAAACCAATCTTGCTATGCTTATTCCTCCGGAATATTACAAAAACAAGGGTTATAAGGTTTGGTGCGTAGGCGACGATATCGCTTGGTTGCGTGTCGGTCAGGACGGTAGACTTTGGGCTGTTAACCCTGAAAACGGATTCTTCGGTGTTGCACCCGGTACTAATGAAAAGTCCAATCCCAACGCTCTTTATACCGCTATGCGCGATACCATTTTCACTAACGTTTGTCACAACCTTGACGACAACACTGTATGGTGGGAAGGTCTTGATAACAA
>JAZNBI010000130.1:0-30317 GCA_045586995.1 Eubacteriales bacterium
TTTTCTACACACTTGCCGAAAAGGGCTGGCCTATGATAGGGCTTGAAGGCGTAGGTATGAGTCTTGAAGACATATTTATCACTATCGTCGACAACACCTCTGCGCCGAAATCAAGGCGAGAGAAGGATAATCGAATCAAGGTGACGGGCAGATCCAAAATCAACGCCGAAAAAGAATTGGCGCAGAATATTATTGACAAAACGTCCGCATCTCAAAACGACATAAATAACAAATAATAAAAACGAAAGGAAAAGCGGTATCCTTACCGTATCATAAATAATATGTTTGCCATTTATAAAAAAGAGATGCGTTCATACTTTATAAATGCGATCGGCTATGTCTATATAGGTATATTCCTTGCATTTGCGGCGCTGGCTTGTTGTTATACAACACTTCAGACCAATTCATATAACACATCAACATATTTTCAGGTGCTTATTTTTGCATTCGTGATTTTAATTCCTATTTTGACGATGCGCTCGTTTGCCGAAGAACGCAAGCTTCGCACCGAGCAGTTGTTAATGACCTCTCCCGTTTCACTCACGGGTATGGTACTCGGCAAATATTTTGCCGCGCTTACTCTCTTTTCAAGCACACTTATCTTCTCGTGCATTAACTTTTTCCCGCTTTACTCAATAGCGAGAGCTGAAAGAGCCGGAGCGGGCTATGCAACGAAGCATATAGGACCTGTTACTGCCGAGATCGTCGGACGTCTTATAGGAGTATTCCTTATCGGCGCGGCGTTTATCGCAATCGGTATTTTTATTTCGTCACTTACCGAAAACCAACTGACCGCAGCGGTTTTGACGATAGGAATTATTCTTTTTATGGTCGTTATGGGAACGGTAAACCAGATCGGAAGCGACGAGGAAGGAAACCGCCTCATTTCGAACCCCGCGATTCGTTTTGTGCTTGACTGGATCTCGATTTTAAGCCGCTTCTCATATTTCGGCTTCGGACTGTTTGATTTTTCAGCGCTTTTATATTACATTTCGATTACATTTGTTTTCATTTTCCTTACCGTGCGCGTTTATGAAAAGCGCCGTTGGGGTTAATACGGAAGGAGGGCTATATAATGAAAGGAAACTTAACAAGAAGCCGTAAATTCCGTTACGGAAGCGTTTCGGTAATACTAACAGCGGTAGTTATTACAGTTGTAATTTTAATCAACGTTCTTTTCACCGCACTGGCAAGCAAATACAATTTATATATCGATATGACTGCAGAATCGCTCTTTACCTTGAGCGACGCATGTGTAGACCTTCTCAACAATTACGAAATTGTCAAAAAGGTTGACGATATAAACAAAGAAAGACAAGCATATAACACCGAAAACGGCTATAACGAAAGCGACGCGGGATATAAGGAAAATCTTTGGATCTATATCAATTTCTGCGACGTTGAGGATAATATCGAAGCCGAAGCCACACAATTTTACGTTCTTGGTATCGCAAGAGAGCTTCAGCAGGCGTTTCCCAAGACCATAAAGCTCAACTTTATAAATATTTGGGAAAATCCCACGGCAGTGGACAAGTTCAAGACCTCAACGCTTACGTCTATTTACTCCACCGACGTTATCGTTGAATTTGGCACGGAATACCGTATTTACTCGCTCTCACAGCTATACGTGCTCGGAGAGGATGAAAAGCCCTGGGCGTTTAACGCCGAAAAAAGACTTGCTTCGGCAATTCTTGCGGTTACGAAATCCGAAACGCCTATTGCCTGCGTTACAATTAATCACGGCGAGACCTTGAAGGATTATGAGCTGCTCTATCAGCTTCAGGACGCAGGATATACAATAAATTCGATAGACCTTATCAGGCAGGATATACCCGAGGATTGCGACCTGCTCGTGACGTATAATCCGATTTCGGATTTTCTCAATGACGATGACGTCGAAGCGGGCGTGACCGACATTTCCGAGATAGGAAAGCTTGTCGATTATCTTTCCTCCGACGAAGGAAACTCATATATGGTATTTCTCTCCCCCGACGTCCCCGCGCTTCCTCACCTTGAAGAATATCTTTCGGAATATTGGGGTGTTGAATTCCAAAGAAACGTAACAGCTCAGGGAAATAAATATTCTTATAAGGTAAAGGACTCCGAGCAATCGCTCAGTTCCGACGGAATGACGGTTGTCGGACAATATACCACTGCAGGCGCAGGTGCGGATTTAAGTGCCGATATGCGCAAGGTAGCATATCCCTCAAAGGTAATTTTCAAAAACGTAATGCCTATAAAATATTCCTTTGACACCGTCTATTACGATGACAAAAATGACGACACCAAGAATCATTGGTACGGATTTAAATACAACAACGGAATCGCGCGTTCTGTTTACGATATTTTCACGTCTACCGGAAATGCGGTAGCAATGGCAAACGGCGTTGAGGTTGCAAAAGCGACCGAGCTTGAGCCGTTTAAGCTTATGACTATATCTATACAGCTTCGCAACCAGCAAGAGGATTCCTACGGATATGACTTTGCATCAAACAATTCATACGTTCTCGCGTGCGGCTCTGTAGATTTTGCCGCAAAATCATTTATACAGTCCTCCACATACGGCAACTCCGAGCTTTTAAATTCGGCGTTGCAGGTTATGAGCAAGGATTCTATTGCAATTACCACTCTTAAATTTGTTCCGTTTGCGGATTCAACGATAGACAGTCTGACCACAGCTGAAGCAAATCAATATACAGTTGTTCTCACCACAGTTCCTTCGGTAATCATACTGGCTGTCGGAATATTTGTTTTGGTTAGGAGAAAATATTCATGACAGACGAAAAAAAGGTCAAAGTAGGCCTTTCAATGCACAAAAAACAAAAAATTGCCATTTATGCGTGTTGTGCGGCAATAATTTTGCTTTCAATTACTCTTATTTTGGTAAATTATTTTACGGGAATTCAAAAATACACCGAAACCGACGGTGAGGGTAACACCTACACTTATTATATTAAAGAAAAAGACGGCGTGTACGTGCTTTGCGACGAGGACGGCTATACCGTTTCCAAAACACCCGACGGATATTATGCTACCGAAAACAATCTGCTTTCGGTAGATGAAAAAACCGGAAAATGGTCTACGTTTGCATCGGTTGCCGTTTCGGATGAGGAGCAGGTCGGATTTAACAACCGAATTTTGATCTACAAATATATAACCAGAAACGATATAGCATCTATCGAGGTGCACAATGAATACGGAAGCTACACCGTAAAGAGCGACGGCAAAACCGAAGAAGGCGGAGTTAAATTTATTATTGAAGGTTATCCATTGGCTTCTATTGACAACACAATGCTTTCGTCCATAGTTACAAGTACGGGATATACGCTTGCTATGGAAAAAATTTCAAACGAAGCTCTTGAAAAATACGGGCTTGCCGAATACGGACTTGTGGACACCGAAAACTATTTCACCATTACTGATACATCGGGCAAAAGCTATACTATGTTTATCGGTAACCTGATTCCGTCCGGCGCAGGATATTACGTCAGACGCTCGGGATTTAATGCGGTTTATATTTTGAGCAAGGATATATCGAAGGCGTTGCTCGCACCCGTGGAAAATCTTGCCACGCCTATGATAGTTTATCCCACGACTCTTACAACCTATTACAATGTAAAGGATTTTATGTTGACAAGCTACACGTATGACGAAGCGGGCGAGATCAAAAGCTCCGACCTTATGGTCTGGTTCTCTTTCTGGGATATGACAGAACGTCAAAACACCGAATACAGCGGTCAGCCGTACGTAATGAACGGTAAAAAGCTCGGCGGTTATATTCCTAATTCAAACAATGTCGACACCGCACTTCAGCATTTTTACAATATGAGCTTTCTATGTGTCAAAAGCTTGACGATAACAGACGAAATAATCGCAAAATATGACCTTTCCAAGCCCAAATATATGATCGCGTATGATTATATAGTTTACAACAAGGATGCTTCTGTTGCCAACACCATTCCCACTATACTTTATATCAGCGATATGACCGAAAACGGCACGTATTACGTCGCCTCGACGCTTTTCGAGCAAATTGTTGAGGTTGACAGATATCAGCTTGAATTTCTTGCGTGGGATTCTTCAAAGTGGATAGAATCGGCTTATTTCCAGCTTCCTTTGTTGTATTGTACCGACATTACCATTGATGCACCCGATTATAATCTATCAATAATGCTCGACAACTCGGCATCCGAAAGCAACTCCACAACCAATATCACTGTAACCGCCGCCGAAAACTCGGGCAACTATAAAAAAATTGAAAATGTTGACAATTTCCGAAATTACTATAAAACTATGCTTTATGCAAGCTTTGCGGGAAGAAGCGAGCACACCGCCGAGGAAATAGAAGATATCGTCAGCGATGAAAGCAATTATCAGCTTACAATGACGGTTCATTCTTCCACGGGACGCGAGCTTAAGTTCACATTTTATAAGGACACGACCCTTAAATCGCTTGTCAAGGTCGGCGAGGACGTAGAATTTTACGTGCTGACCGAGCGCGTTAACAAATTCATTTCGGACGCGAAAAAGCTCTATAAGGGCGAAATCATTGACCCTGTTGCTCAAAATTAAGAGTGTAAGAGGTTTTGCTAAATGAACAGTGAACAAAACGATATCAAAAAAAGTTCTTTTGGGAGAATATTATCGAAAGCGTTAAAGATAATCTGTATTCTCGTAATCGCTTCGGTAAATATTTTTCTTATTTGGCGAATGCTTTCGTCAGAAACCCCAAAAGAGCTTAAGACACTTGAAGTAAACGAGCAGCTTGCCGCCGCATATGAACGGTACGGCAACGAAATCGAGCTTTTTTATCAGGAACAAAACAGTATCACTCGTACAGAAGAAAATTACGGATATTTTTCGGTAGTGCACTCGGTATTTATTCCGCAGGCAAACCAATTACAGATAATCGTGCGATATAATAACAGTACGCTGCGCGCCTTGGCAGAGGATTATGGGCTTTCGGCAGTTCCCAACAGAAGTGATGAGCTATACGATATCACGATTTTGGAAACAAACGATGCCACCCCCGAAATAAGAGAAGACAATACAAATATCGACAATCTGATTTTGCAAAGATATTTTCCGTCTAAGGTAGAAAAATTCGAAAGAAATCTTTATAATTACCGCAAGCTCGTATTTGACAATATCACCGTAGACGAGTTAACTGTCGGTGTTTTCGTGGATTTTTACTATGTCGGTGATATAGATTACGAAAAAACGGCATACGGAACGCTGTGTCTGTATGATGACGAATCGGTAAATCTCAAATATAAGCTCACCGCAAATGATAAAACGGCGCTGGAAAGATATTCAAAAGAAAACAAAAACAGTTAAATATTTTATTAAAGGAGAAAAAGCTATGCCTGTATTAGACATGCCGCTAAGTAAGCTTTATGAGTATCAAGGAACAAACCCTTGCCCCTCGGATTTTGATGAATTCTGGGATCGTTCTATTGCCGAAATGAAAGCGGTTGACCCGCAAGTCAAGCTTGTTAAGCACGACTCCTGCTCCAAAATCGCAGACTTATATGAATTGTGGTTCACAAGCACGAAAAACGCCCGTATCTTTGCAAAGCTTGCCGTTCCGAAGAATATAAAGGGAAATGTTCCCGCTATTCTCCACTTCCACGGTCTTTCAGGGGCGGGTATGAGCTGGTCTTCGCTTTTTAAATATGCCTCGCAGGGATATGTCGTTGCCACAATGGATACCCGAGGACAGGGCGGTTTCTCACAGGACGTCGGCGGTGTAAGCGGAACGACCTACACAACGCCTTTTATGAGGGGCTTTGAAGGAAAACCCGAGGATATGCTTTTAAGAGATATATTTTTGGATACAGCAAAGCTTGCCGAAGTAGTTATGTCGCTTGATTATGTAGACGAAACCCGTGTAGGCGCTTTCGGCGGCTCTCAAGGCGGCGGTCTGACTGTTGCATGCGCGGCTCTCGTTCCCCAAATCAAGAAAATTGCTCCTTGCTATCCGTATATGTCCGACTATAAGCGCGTATTCGATATGGACTTAAATAAAGGCGCGTATGAGGGCTTGAAATATTATTTCAGAAATTTCGACCCGCGTCACGAACGCGAAACCGAAATTTTTACAAAGCTCGGTTACATAGATATTCAGTTCCTCGCAAAGAGGATAAAGGCGGAGGTTTTGATGTCGACAGGTCTTATGGACAGCATCTGCCCGCCGTCAACTCAGTTTGCAATGTATAATAAGATCACCTCAAAGAAATCCGTGGATATATATCCGGATTTCGGCCATGAAGGTCTTAAGGGCGCGGATGACAGAGAATTCGAATTCTTTGGAGATTTATAATAAGTAAAAGTACCGATTATGATACTGCATATCATAATCGGTACTTTTATATCTGATTTTCTAAAAGTTCTGTGATCATATCGGCAATTAATTCCGATGCTTTACCGTTACCGTATGGATTTACAGTGCACACCATTTTGTTGTATTCTTCGGAATCGTCAAGCAAAAGCTTGAAATTTGCGTATATTTCTTTTTCGTCCACGCCTACAACTCTCACAGCACCCACGGCTTTTGCTTCAGGACGTTCGGTGGTATTACGCATTAAAATTACCGGCTTTCGCAAGGCAGGTGCTTCTTCTTGAATTCCTCCCGAATCGGTTAAGATCAAATAGCTTCTTGCTAAAAAATTGTGAAAATCTTTTACCCTTAACGGCTCAATTAATTTAATTTTTCTGCAATCGCCCAATTCCGAATATGCACATTCGCGGACAAGCGGATTTGCATGTACGGGATAAACCGCTTTAACGTCCTCATATTCCTCTAAAGCCCTGCGAATCGCCCTGAACATCGATCGCATCGGAGGGCCGAGATTTTCCCGTCTGTGTGCGGTAATGATAACCATTCTGCTATCCGAAGCCCACTTCAACACGTGGTGTGTGTAATTAGTATCAACCGTATATTTGAGAGCATCAACAACGGTATTTCCCGTCACGTAAACCGTATCGGGAGAGCACCCCTCTCGAAGCAAATTGTTTTTATTAACCTCGGTGGGCGCAAAATTATATCTGCTCATAATATCGATAGCTCTCCGATTAAATTCCTCGGGATAGGGTGAGCTTATATCATAGGTTCTCAGTCCTGCTTCTATATGACCGACGGGAATTTTCAAGCAAAAGCAGGCAAAAGAGGTTGCAAAAGCACTCGATGTATCGCCGTGTACCAAAACAAGATCCGGTTTTATATCCTCGAGCACTTCGCGTATGCTTAGCAATATCTCTGTATTAAGCTCGAATAAGCTCTGATTTTCCTTCATTACATTAAGATTATAGTTCGGTACAACTCCGAAAATATCGAGAATACCGTCGAGCATCTCGCGATGCTGACCTGTAACACATACAAGCACCTCAAATTTTTTCCGAGCTTTCAGTTCATTGATGACAGGACACATTTTGATCCCTTCGGGACGCGTCCCAAACACACATAAAATTTTCTTCACCATATTCACCTCAAAGGTTTTTTTAAGTTTATTCTGAAATAAACGATTTAATGCTTTGAAAATTCACGTGATTTTTGACACACAAAAACAGCTGCCGCAAAAGCTTGCAACAGCTGTCTTATATTAAATATCGATATTATTTTGCAGCAGAAACCGCGGTGATGTGGGGGTTAGCACCCTCATACCAATAAAGGAATCCTTCCATATCGATCTTGTCGCCTATTTTGAGGTTCTTTACTGCTGCGTAAACGTCGGTTGTGTTATCGCAGAGATAAGACTCAACTGTAAACGAATATGTCTGACCGTTGAGAGAAGCTTTAAAATACAAATCATTTCCATCTTCTCCGGAGCCATCCCAGTTGTAAAGGAATGCAACGTCATTACCGTCAGCGTCCTTAGATGCTTCAACTGTCAAGCCCTTGAAGGAAACGAGCTCGTTCTGATGCTTGATAAGGTCATCTGTTCCGAGAAGCGATGTTACGTCAAACGCTTCTGCAACGTAATTGCCGTCTTGGATTTCAAACGTAGCGTCGATAATTTCAACTTCGCCCAACCACTCTGACTTATATCCGGTAACCTTTATCTTTGTTCCGACTGTCAGCCTAGCATAATCCTCCTCGGAGCATGCCATGTTGTAAAGGAAGTAAGCGCCGTCCTTATCCTGTGTATAAACGGTCGCCTTGTTATCCCACCAGCTCTGTTTTGCCTGAACATAGGTTTCAACAACGACCTGGGTATCGAGTTCAGCAGCCATATACTCATCATAAGTCATAACGCCTTCGGATTTAACATCCTCTTGAGGTGCGCATGCCGCAAAAGCGAGCATAAGTGAAACTACCATAAAAAATGCAATAATTCTCTTCATGTTTATTCTCCTTTTCTTTGCAAATCTTTGTAGTACAGACATATTATAGACGAAAAGCCAAAAAAAATCAATAGTTATTCAAATTTTTTTTGAAAATTTATTCTTGCGAATTAAGACAAAAACAGCATATATCACAATAAGAGCCCATATAACTGCCAGTGTTAACAGCAAAATCAACGATTCGGTAGGTAACGCCCCCAATTCGGTTTTAGATGAAGCCGAGGTATTTATGCTCTTTGCCCCTTGGTCAAGTCGGTACAACGATGTGACTTTTCCGTAAAGCTCCTGCATATATTCGTCGTCAACGATCTCTTTTCGCTTTATCGATTTTGCAACGTTTTCAATAAGCTGTCCCGAAGCATCTCGCAAGGATGCCGAGCCGTTAAACACGGGTGTCACAAAGGTATTCCCTATATTTTCGAGCAAAAGGCGAGTTGCCTTTATTTTTACGTCATAATACGTAGAATTATCCTCGCCGCATCTCGAAAGGTAATCGGCGTATTCCTCGGAGCTTTGCGCCTTGGAGGTAACCGGTATATATCCCTCGGTCTGCGCATAAGGCACTTGAACGCCGTCTGTAAGCAAATACTGTGCGAAAAGCCATGATGCCAAAACCTCTTGCGGGTCGGATTTGTTAAACACGCACACCGAAGGTCCCTGTGATATCATACTGACATTTTCGGTGTCAAATTGCGGCACCGTCATAACAGCTATCTCGAAATCGACAAGTCTGTCCTCACTTATATCTAACAGCGGCGCGTTAGTGCCCATCCAGGTAGCTCCTGCGGTCGAATCTATTGCAAATATACATTGTCCCGCATTCAAAAAGTTTGCAGGATATCCCGAAATTTTAAACGTGGAAAACGCTCCCGTTTCGGTGTGCTCGGCGACCGTATAAAGCAGCTCCTTTGTCGTATCGTTAAAGAGCAGTATCTCGCCGTCGGCGTTAGAATATCCGCTTTTCTTTTGATTTACCATTTGTATCATCATATTATCGGTAGATTTATAAATAAACGGAAGCAAGACCTTTTGACCGTTTACTATGAAATTACCGTTCTCGTCCTTTTTTGTCGCCGCATCCGAAACCTCCCAGATAAAATCCCACGTAAGCACATCGGGCAAGGTGTATCCAAGCGCCTCAACGTAGGTTTTATTTATATAGCACGCCTCGGTGGAGCGCATAAAGGGCATTGCATAATGATGACCGTTAAAAACGCCTTCATTTAAAAACTGAGGGATAATTTCATCCTGAGTGGGCGAATCAAATTTCAATTCACTTCCGCCAAGTCCGTATTTGTCATTGTCAAAAAGCTCGTCGAGCGGAACAACGGTATTTCTTCCCGTAAGATACGTTGCAATGTGGTCGGGATAGGTTATACAGACGTTGGGGGTGGTGTTTGTCGAAATATTCGTAATAACATCGTTATATATTTTGCCGTAATCGGTATATAATCTCAATGTAACGTGTATATTCGGATAAAGCTTCTCAAAATCCTCAATTGTCTTTTTATAAATTCCCACCTGCGTTTTATTGGTATCGTTTTTTGCCCAAAAGGTAATTTCGTGCTCGATAGAATCGTCAAACGCTTCGGGCATTTCAAATTCTTCCATAGCTACCGAGCCGTGACAGGATGCCAATACGGGAACTATAAAAGCAACAGCAAGCAACCAAAACGCAATTTTTCTTATTTTGCTCATCCCTTTGTACCTCCGCGCGATACGCCTGCCATGATTTTTTTGCGAAATACGATAAACAAAACGATAAGCGGAATCGATACCACAACCACTGCCGCCATCATAGCGGGAATATTTTCCCGTCCGAAGCCGTTTTCGCGTATTTCCTGAATACCGTTTGAAACAAGGTAATAATTCTCGTCATCGGTGATCAATCTCGGCCAAACGTAAGAGTTCCAGCATTCTATGACCTTTAATATGATGATAGTTATAATAGTCGGCTTGCATATGGGAACCATAACCTTAAGCAAATATTTTATATCCGACGTGCCGTCCACCTTTGCGGCATAATAAAGCTCGTCGGGAATCTGAGCGAAATTTTCTTTTAGCAAATAGAGATAAAATATTGAGGTTACCGAAGGCAAGATCAAGCCGAGAAAGGTATTTCGCATATCGAGATTGGTAATCGTAACGTAATTGGTTATGATAACAAGCTCATTAGGTATCATCATAAGTGAAAGAAATGCCCCAAACACGATATTTTTACCCTTGAAATTTATTCTGGCAAACGCGAAAGCCGCAAGAGTTATAACGACAAGCATAATAGCCGTCGTTACCACCGTAAAAATGAGCGTATTGAAAAAATAGTCGGCAAGCGGCACCGCGGTAAAGGCGTCCAGATAATTTTTCAGAGTGGGTGTTGTCGTGAAAAACTTCGGAATATATTCTGACGCATACTCGCCGTATCCCTTTAAAGAAGTCAAAATCATCCAATAGAACGGAAACAGCACCATCAAAGCCCAAAACGCAAGCAAGGTATACACGAAAACATTGAGAATGTTTTTGCGAATTTTTGAGCGCCTTGCGGCCTTATTAAAATCAGTTGTATTATTCATAGCAATCCCTCAAAGAATTAATAGTGCACGTTTTTCTTGCTTATCAACAGATTTATGCACGTTATTGTAAGTACCACAACAAAAAGTATAATCGCCGCTGCTGAAGCGAATGACGGATATCCTCCGCTGTTTCCGTACAGCATATCGTAGATATAGCCGACAACGGTATTCATACCCGCCGCGTTTAGATCTGTACCAAAAAGGGCAACGGCGTCGCTATACACCTTGAAAGCGCCTATAAATCCCGTGATAATCAAGTAAAACAGCATCGGAGAGATCATAGGAAGCGTTATTCTCGTGAAAATCCTGAATTTCGACGTTCCATCGATCATAGCGGCGTTGTAATAATCCTGCTTGACCGAAGCCAACGCGCTCGTCAATATAAGTATTTTAAAGGGCAAAACCACCCAGATTATATAAAAGCACATAACAAACATTTTTGCGGCGTACGGCCCGTCTATAAAATCAAGTGCCGAGCCGCCGAATACGGTAATCAGCAGATTTACAAGTCCGTCGGAATACGGTGTCTTTTTAAAAAGTATCATAAATACCAATCCGACGGCAAGCGTGTTGGTAACGTATGGCAAAAAATAAATTGTTTGAAAAAGATTTCTGAGCTTTTTTATAGAGCTGAGCCCAACCGAAATGAGCAAAGCAAGTCCGGTTGAAAGCGGCACTGTTATCATTACTATAATAAACGTATTTTTTAGCGCCTGCAAAAAATACGGGTCGTGAAGTATATAAGAATAGTTATAAAGTCCGACACCGAAAAAGTTTTGCGAAGCAAAATTATACCCTTCTTCGAGAGAATAAATAAAAACGTCGATCAGCGGATAAACCATAAAAAAGCCGATAAAAACGAATGCCGGCAAAATATAAAGCCATCCCTTAAGATTATTTTTGTCCATTTGTTACTCACTTTCTTTCAATAAACCAATAATTATTTTCAGTGCGCGTTCGAGCCGTATTTTATAGTACTTACCAAATCCTTGATTTTTGCGATATTCATATACAAGGTGTCCTCGCAAAGATGTTTTTTTGCGAGAGCTTCAAGTATAGCCGGCTTTGAGTCCTTGTCAATCACAATAGTATCTATAAAATGCGAAAGCTCAAGTCCTTCCTGAGCAATAATCTCTTCAAAAGGCAGCTCCTCCCTGCCCCAAAGCAAAAACAACCCCTTTTGCATATATAATCGGTCAAACTGTTGAGTCGCGTCGATAAAGATGGGCATATCAACGTCCCATTGGCTTGAGCTGACGGTCGGTTCTTTATCTATATATTTTTGCAGCCATTCATAGAGAAATTTATTGTTTCTTATAACATGGCTTGAAAGCTTTTTGGAGCTTTTAAGCATTTGCTCGTATCGGCTCTTATTAAAAATAAACACCTTACCGTCGCAATCTACATATCTGCCGCGAACGTCGTGACAAGCAAAGAAAAGCGCAACGTCAAATGAATATGAAAAATCCAGCATCCTCGTGGGAAGCGCAAAATGCTGAGCAATTTCAATACACGTAAGCTCATCAAAATCGAACAGCGCACGCATTTCGTCTACAAATTTAAACATCTGGGCGTCGGCATTCTTCTTGTGCTCCTCTCGAAGCCCCGACGGAACAAGGATAAAATCGCTGTTTGCCTGACCGCGAAAAACAAAAACGTCTCCGCGACCGCCAAGCTCGTCAATATAGTCGTTGTATGAAAAAACCTTATTCATAATTCAAGCAAGGACGAACTTAAAATATCGCTAAAGTCCTATTCTCTCCCTTTCTTTTGTAACTCGGCGGTATAAACCGCAGTTTTATTATAACACACAGCCAATATTTTCACAAGAGCAATTTGACTTTTTTAACATCTTAATTAAATTGTCTATTGTATTTTTACCGAAAAAACAGTATAATTAATAAAAAGGAGTAAGCTATGATTGAAATAAATTTGCGAAATAAAGTACATCACGTCAATACGGGCACAAGAGTTATCGAACTGCTTTGCCCCGAAGAAAAGCATGATTATATCGTTTGTAAAATAGATGCCAATATAAAAGAGCTCAATTACAAAATCACCGAAAAAAATGACGGCACAAAAATCGAGCTTATAGGGCTCGATCACATCGAAGCCGTCAAGGCATACGAAGCAAGCTTACGCTTCGTCATAGCAATGGCTTTTCACCGTTTATATCCTAACGTCCGTATACAATTTGAGTATAACGTATCGCGCTCGATATTTTGCCGTTCCCTGTCTCCGAGCTTCAATATGTATAAGGCGTTCGACTCGGTGCTCTCCGAGGTGCAAAAAATAATCTGCTCCGACCTGCCTATTGAACGAATAAGCGTCACCTTTGACGAAGCAAAAGAGATCTATCAAAAATATAACAATTCGGACAAAACAGAAATCCTGAAATACCGCCCCGACAATATGGTAAACATATATAAATGCGGCGATTATATGGATTATATGCATTCATATATGGTTGCGTCAACGGGATGTATCAAAGCTTACCGCATAAAGCCGTACAGCTCGGGACTGATAGTTCAATATCCCCGAAGTGAGCTCGGAGCGCAAATACCGCCATTCATAGAAGAAGCAACATATTGTAAGACCTTGCAAAAAGCTTATGCCTGGTCGACAAAAAACGATCTTCAAACGATTGTCGGCATCAACAAAAAGCTTGAAGAAGGCAAAACGCTTGAATTTGTTCAAATGTGCGAGGCGAAGCACAACCAAATGCTCACAGAGCTTGGCAACGCCATAGAAAGCGATATATCAAACATTCGGCTTATATGTATCGCAGGCCCAAGTTCAAGCGGTAAAACGACCTTTTGCAATCGATTGAAGATCGAGCTTATGTCGCGCGGCATAAATCCCGTTACGATTTCGCTGGACGACTATTATCTGGAAAAACAAGAAATCGCAAAGATTCAAAATCTTCCTGCGGATCAATTGGATCTCGAACATATAAACTGCCTTGATATAGAGTTATTTAACAGAGATCTGTTCAATTTGATAAACGGCGAAAGCGTTACGCTTCCCAAATATATTTTTGTAAGCGGAAAGCGCGACAAAGGGAAAACCGTAAAATCAAGCATCAACTCTCCGATTATCATAGAGGGAATTCACGCGCTCAATGAGGCCCTTACTTCTTCCATTCCCCAACACCAAAAATATAAGATCTTTATTGCTCCGCAGGCACAGATCAATATTGACGATCACTCACCGTTAAATATCACGGATCTGCGGCTTATTCGAAGAATAGTGCGTGATATGAGCTTTAGAAACAGTACGCCGTCAAGCACAATAGATATGTGGCAATCGGTACGAAACGGCGAATTTCAGTGGATATACCCATATCAAGAGGGCGCGGATTACGTTTTCAATTCCTCGCTTTTATACGAATTTTGTGTTCTTCGAACAAAAGCGTTACCCGCGTTACGCGAGATTGGCTATGACGACCCCCACTTTATCGTAGCTAACCGACTGATAAAATATCTCAAATATTTTCAACCTATCGAGGACGAATCTATAATTCCCTGCAACTCCCTGCTCCGCGAATTTATCGGAGGAAGCTGCTTTAGGGTATAAAAAATTCCGCCGCAAAGTAATTTCTTTGCGGCGGTCTTTTTTATTTACCGAGAACAACAATATTCCAAGAATATGCGGGAAGCGTTATATTAAGCTTACCGTCAAATTTTACGTCCTTGTTAGGAGCGGGAACAATATTAAAAGGATTGTTTTCGTCATTGATTGCCTTGAAATCGTCATTCTTCATGCAGATACATTCCTGAACGCGATAATCTGCATACTGTCTTAAATCAGAATCAAGCTCAATCGGCTCATCACCCTTATTAACGATAAAGAGCGCGAGCTGTTGCTTTTCCTCGTTGTCAACTACGGCACAGTCAACAAAAGGAACCTTATCGTATTTTTTCGTGCTGTAGAAGGGAGATTTAACTATAGATTTTATGGCTTTTCCGCGTCCGTATTTACTCGTATACATAAACGGATAGAATATGGTTTGACGGAATATTGACGTGTCGGTCGTCATGATAGGCGCAATTACGTTGACAAGCTGAGCAAGACACGCAATTTTAACACGGTCACTGCGGTTAATAAGCGATATCATCAAATCACCGATAAGCAATGCATCTTCAAAATTATAATGGTCCTCGAGCTGATGCGGAGCTATACTCCACTTCTCAACAGGGTCGTTGTTCGAATGATACCAAGCGTTCCATTCGTCAAAGGAAATGTTTATGGTCTTTTTCTTGTGAAGCTTGCCCTTAACGTGATCGCAGGTTGCAATAACCGAATCGATAAAGCCCTCAAAAGAAAGCGAATTTGCCAAATATGACTTTATATCATTCTCGCTGTTACCGTAATATGCGTGCATGGAAATATAATCAACGAAATCATAGCACTCGGTAAGTACGGTATCTTCCCACGTTCCGAACGTTTTCATACCCCAATGCGAGCTTCCGCATGCTATAAGCTCTATGCTCGGGTCTACAATTTTCATAGCTTTAGCGCTTTCGCAAGCAATTCTTGCATACTCCTCGGCGGTTTTATGACCTATCTGCCAAGGAGCATCCATTTCGTTGCCCAGACACCAAAGCTTGATGTTGTGCGGGTCCTTGTGTCCGTTTGCAATTCTCATATCACTGAATTTTGTGCCCGATTTAAAGTTACAATATTCAACGATATCGCGCGCCTCGGAAACACCCTTTGTTCCGAGATTAATTGCCATCATAGGAGAGATATTTGCCATCTTTGCCCAATCGCAGAATTCGTCAAGACCGAACTGATTGGTTTCGATAACCTCCCATGCAAGATCTACACGGCGCGGTCTTTTATCTTTGGGCCCGATGCTATCCTGCCAATCAAAGTTAGAAACAAAATTTCCACCCGGATAACGCACCGTCGGTACGTCCAATTCACGAATAACTTCAAGAGTATCCTTGCGGAATCCGTTTTCATCCGCAAGCGGTGAGCCCGGCTGATAAATTCCTCCGTAGACCGCGCGTCCGAGATGCTCTATAAACGAGCCGTAAATTCTCTTATCGATATCCGATATCAAATAATTTTTATCTAAAATAATTTCCGCTTTTTTCATCGATTTACCCTTTCATTAACTAAATTTCACGTCAACCTATATGAACGAATTCGCAAGATATCATAGAGGCAAACATTTCGATATCCTTTGATGTAAGGGCAGTGGATACTACCGTATGATGCGCTCCGCCGGCTTCAAGCCAAGCGCGTACACCGTCATCAAAATTCGGTTTGATCTTCCACATTATGCGTGCAACCGGAAGATTGGGCATTGGCTCGGGCTGTTTTACAAGCTCGATATCCGCGCATATCAAACGGAAATGATCACCCATATCAACCATACAAACGGCTACGGCATCTCCGCAAGCTCCGTCAAATACAAGGCGCGCGGGATCCTCGGGATCTCCGATTCCGAGAGGATGCACCTCAACCCTCGGCTTATTTATCGCTATTGTAGGACAAACCTCAAGCATATGAGAGCCCAAAACCAGCTCCTCGCCGTTTGTCAGATCGTATGTATAATCCTCCATAAAAACGGTTGCGCCCTTTTTGCCTTGTGCCATTCTTTTAAGAATAGCGGTAAGCGCGGCAATTTTCCAATCCCCTTCTGCTCCGAAGCCGTATCCGTCTGCCATAAGGCGCTGAGCAGACATACCGAACAGCTGCTTTAAGCCGTGCAAAGCTTGGAAGTTAGTTGTAAACGCCTTGTAATTTCCTTCCTCCATAAAGCGCTTTAAAGCTATTTCATAGCGAAGCTGTTCTTTAACCGAAGCGATATTATCGGTTGCCATAGTATAAATATTGCAGATTTCGTCATAAAGCGCATCTACTTCTTCGTCGGTAACCTGATCTATCTCATTAACAATGTCGCCGATTCCGTAATAATCGGTCTGCCAACCAAATTTTATGTTGGCTTCGACACGGTCGCCGTCCGTTACCGCAACCTCTCTCATATTGTCACCAAAACGGCAGATTTTCATTTTCTTACTGTAATCCAACGCATCTACGACCGAAGCCCAAGAAGTGAGCTTTTCGATAACCTTTTCGCTCTTATAATATCCGATAACGATTTCGTGCGGAATTGCCAAGCGAGCCAGAGCATATCCGAATTCGCGGTCGCCGTGAGCGGATTGATTAAGATTCATAAAATCCATATCAATCGACGCATACGGCAATTTTTCGTTGTATTGCGTATGAAGGTGAAGCAAGGGCTTTTGAAGGAGTTTCAAGCCGTTGATCCACATTTTTGAAGGACTGAATGTATGGCACCAGATAATAATGCCGACGCAGGAATCGTCAAAATTAATTTTCTTTATCGTTGCGGTAATTTCATCCGATGTTTTCATAACTCCCGCAAACTCCAAATCGGCATTTTTGACGTTTTCATTCAAATAAGAAACGATTTCTCTGCTGTCCTTTTCAACCTGATTGAGCGTTTCATCTCCGTAAAGCAACTGACTTCCCGTTAAAAAAAATATTTTTCCCATTAAAGATCACCTCATTATAAAATTTTATTTTTGACCGTAATAAGCATTGCTTCCGTGCTTGCGGAAATAATGTTTATCCAACAAATTTTGACTTACCCTTTGTGTTTCTTGATTTATCAAAAGGGTTTTAAGCGCCATTTCGGCGGCACTTTCAAGAGTAACCGCAACCTCGACCGCCTTTTCGGGCGATGCGCCCCAGGTAAACGGCGCGTGATTTTTCACCAAGACCGCAGGAACTGCCATTTCATCACGTCCCTTAAAGGTTTCCGCAATAACAACTCCCGTATTTTTTTCATAATCATTTGCGATTTCTTCAGCGCTCAATTCTCTCGTGCAAGGCACGTCACCGAAGAAGCAGTCGGCGTGCGTTGTTCCGAATGGGGTAATTGGTTTACCCGCCTGAGCAAAAGCGGTTGCATTTATTGAGTGCGTATGAACGATTCCGCCTATGTTCGGGAATGTACGGTAAAGCTCAAGATGAGTAGGGGTATCGCTTGACGGACGCAAAGAGCCCTCTACGACCTGTCCGTCAAGATTTAAGACAACAATATCATCGGGTGTAAGCTTATCATAATCGACTCCGCTCGGTTTGATTGCGACCAAACCGCTTTCGCGGTCGATACCGCTGACGTTTCCCCAAGTCAAAACGACAAGCCCGTTACGAACCAGATCCATATTTGCTTTATAAACGCGCTCCTTGAGAGATTTTATCGCCGATTCCTTTGAGGGCACGGGATAAAATTCATCAACCGCCGCGCGTTCAACGTTAAGTAACGTACGGTATTGCTCCATCCACTTCATAAATCCTTCGCTCTCTGCGGCATCGGCATATGTGATCTCGGATTTTGCGTCGGCAAAAACCTTAGTGTTAAGGTACTCCTCAAGCGACATTCCCTTTCCGCAAGCGGCATAGGCAGCAAGAATCGACATTCCCCACGCTCCGCCTTCTCCCGAATTATAATATACCGTAATCGGCAAATTAAGCGCCGCCGCCATGGCTTTTCTGCCTGCCTGCGCCTTAACGTATCCGCCGTGTGCAGACATTTTATCAAGCTTGAGGTCTTCTTTTTCATAAAGTATATCCATACCTATTCGAAGTGTAGCCACCGCCGAATAAAGTTGCGATCTCATAAAATTGCCCAGAGTGAGCTTTGCGTCATCGCGTCGCGCCACCATCGGCACGCCGCGTCTTATATCTGTCAAGCTTTCGCCCGACAGATAGTTACAGCTTACAATGCCGCCGCAATCGCTCTCTCCGCTTTGGGCAGCTCCGTAAATTGCACCAAAAAGCTGACCTTTATCAAGCTTGTTCCCCGTCAGCGCAGAGAACTCGTCGAATATTCCCGCCCAAGCGTCTATATCGCTACAGCAGTTGTTGCAATGCACCATAGCCACGCCGCGTCCGTCGGGAGTCGTTACGATGTCAATGGCCGAATAATAATTCTTCAACGGCTTTTCCATAACCGCCATAGCAAAAATACTCGTGCCCGCACTTACATTTCCCGTTTTGGGAGCGATGCTGTTCGTGGCAACCATGCCGGTTTCAGCGTCACCCTCGGGTGGACAGAATAATGCGCCCGCTTGTAAATTTCCGCTCTCATCAAGTAAAGCGGCGCCCTCTGCGGTCAGAGTTCCCGCACATTCACCTGCAAATTTAACCTTTGGCAAAATATCAAGGATGCTGTAATCAAGCTTGTTTTCCTTTAAAAGTGCATCGAATTTTTCTACCATAACGGCATCGTAATTTCCGGTAGCCGAATCTATCGGAAACATTCCGCTTGCATCTCCGACACCGAGAATATTTTCGCCTGTCAAAATCCTATGTATATATCCCGAAAGAGTGGTGATGCTCGAAATTTTGGAAACGTGCGCCTCGCCGTTCAAAATTGCCTGATAAAGGTGCGCGATGCTCCAACGCTCCGGAACATTGAATTTAAATAAATCGCTTAAAACTGCCGCTGCCTCTCCTGTAATGGTATTTCTCCACGTACGGAACGGAACAAGCTGATTTCCGTTGGCATCAAACGGCAAATATCCGTGCATCATAGCCGAAATACCTATTGAGCCGAGAGCCGTTAAACAAATTCCGTATTTACTTTTAACGTCGGCGCAGAGGTCGGCATAACACTGTCTTACGCCGTTTACTGCGTCGTCAAGACGGTATGTCCATATACCGTTTTCAAGTTGATTTTCCCACGTGAAGGAGCCGGATGCCAAAGACGTTCCGTTTTCATCACTTAAAACTGCCTTGATTCTTGTTGAACCCAGCTCGATTCCGAGATAGGTTCTTCCCTCTTTAATAATCTTTGATATTTCATTTTTTAACATTAAATTATCACCCTCATTCCTTTTATTTAATTTTATCAAATCTAATTTAATAAATATAGGTCTATATTTACGAAATATATTGATTTTGTCCGTTTGCGATGATATAATCTATATATTATGAAAAGGAGCGCATAAATCTATGGAGTCATTATTTAACACCGAGCAATTACTTTTGCGGTTAAAAGAATTTCACACGATAACCAATATTCGAATTTCGGTTTTTAACTCGAATTTTGAAGAAATTGCCTCTTATCCGTCGGCTCGCGCCGAAATTTGCGATACGATTCGTTTAAACAAATGTGCCGAACAGAATTGTCATAAATGCGATCTCGAAGCATGCCGTATCGCTTCGGGGAGAAAAGAGCCATACATATACCGTTGCCACGCAGGACTTACCGAAATAATAGCTCCGCTTTTTCTCGGAAATGTAGTCGTGGGATATATGTTTTTTGCACACTTTCTTTCGTATTCCGATTATGACGATGCAAAAAAAGAGATCCTTACCGCTTGCAAGAGATATAATATTGACGAAGCACAGCTCACCTCAATGTGCGAACGAATGCCGCTTTACAATCAAAATTATCTTATCGCCGCATCGCATCTGCTTCAGGCGGTAGCGACGTATCTGTGTATGGAAAAAATGCTCTACGTCAAATATGAAACGCTTCCGCTTAAAATCGACCGCTATATACGCTCAAATTTGGATTCGGATTTATCGGTAGATGCCATTTGCAACAAATTCAAAGTAGGAAAAACTCAGCTCTATGATATAATAAAAAAATTATACGGCATGGGAGTAGCCGAGGTGGTTCGCAAGATGAGAATGGATTATGCTCGAGAGCTGCTCCAAATAAGTCCCGACACACCGATCTACGAGGTCGCTTCAAGGTGCGGATACACCGAATATAATTATTTTATAGCCGCTTTCCGCAAAGCCGTCGGTATATCACCAAAGCAATTTGCTCTGAGGCAACGCAATTCCAATAAATAATTTTTTCACACGTGGTCCCATACCAAAGCTCTGTTTTTATATATTTACCTAACTTCGGTTTTATTATATATTAATTTAACAAAAATATCAATAGTTTTTTTGCATTTTTTCGCATATTAACCAATATAAATATGTTCCTAAAATCCGAATTTAAAAAGTTCGAACCTCTCGCGACAAGTGTAAAGCCACTCGCGCGGGAGGTTCTTTTTTATTTATTTGTTTTCAATTTATTTATTCAATCACGGCACTGGCAATTCACAACGCAAACCACCGACGAAATCAGCATAACCGTAAAAAGAGTTGCGAGCCCCAAAACTATTCCGACAACCACGGTAGAAGCAAACGGAGCGACTATAAGACCTGCTGCGGAAGCAATTATTGCTCCGAGAGCCGATACGAGAACCAAGACGCGATTTTTACAAAAACACTTTGCGCTCTTGCAAGAAGCGTTCGCGGCGTATATAGGAGAAAGCAAAACTCCCAAAACGCCAATAATGAGATATACCCAAAAAATTATTCCCGTCGAAACAAATCCGAGAGAGTAGAGCACGCCGAGAAGAACACCCGCAATAATACCTATTATCACACTTATAAATGTGCAATTAGATCTACCACAATCCATAAATTTCACCTCCTTCATTTTTAATATATGAAGGAGGTGAAATTTTAGTGATATGATTCTCTTAGGAATTTATATCCTCAAAGCTAAGCTTCAAGGAGAATCTTACCGACTCGTCGGCGTCTATCTTTTTATATTCAAAATTATCGTCTAAAAAAGAGGTTGCGGGTTCTAAACCGAGCGCATAATCTCCGGACGCAGGACTGCACCACTGTACCATACACGGAAGGGTGTCTGCCGAGTAGGAAAGCACAAAGCGTCTGCCGAGCTTTTCATTGATAACCGAAATCTCGCTAAGCTTATTCTTTAAGAAATAACAGCGTTCCTCTTCATTATCAACAGGCGCGGGAAAGAGCGTGCGCTCAGCTATCTTTTCTGCGGCGTAAGGCGTTCTCGGAATGACCGCTTCTGTTTGCGAAACGACCTTAACTCCCTCGTCGAGCATCGGATAGCCAAGATTTATATGGTATAACAGGCAATAATTTTCGGTTTTCGTGCCTCTGTTTGAAAGTGTATCGTCAAGCATAATGCTTCCTCTTTGCGCATCCAAGGTCACGGTGCGCAAAATATGTAAATTTTGACCGAACAAGGCAGTATATTCTATTTCGGCGGTAACCGAAAGCTCGCTTTCCGATTGTGAAATACCTATTACTTTTGCGGGGAGATTGTGATAGCTTCCGTGCAGCTCACAGCCGTCGACAGCGCCTATTGCATCAAGACCGCAGGTATAGAGCATTCCGCCCTCAAAACGATTTAAAAATGGGATTTCTCTTGACGTAAAGCCGTTTTTTGACACAAAGCTCATATTGACTCCCTTATGCCAGATCTGCATAATATCAAGTCCCTTGCTCTCATTCAAAAGCACGCGCAAAATTCCGTTGTCGATTTCAACGACCTTTATACCGTTTTCCTTACCCTCTGTCAACGTATAGCGACGAACGTATCCCGATTGCAATTTATTGTTGATTCTTCCGTCCTTCATAAATACCTCACAAAATATTTTAATTTTATAGAAAAATCCGAAAAATTTTCAAAGAAATTGTCTTCACCGTCTATTATACACTGCATAAGCGAGCTTGTCAATCAAAAAAAGGGGTGACCTTGAATGTGAGTCGTAAATTCACAATCAAGGTCACTCCCCGTGATTCTTGATATCTAACATCTTTTGTTATCCTCGCTTTCTATTGTCTGCCCTTCGCTCCCTCTACATACTACCTCTACAACACCTCATCAGCTACTTGATCTCTTATGGAGATAAACATTATGATTTCTCTGTATCGTTCTTCCAAAGGGCGATTTTTTTGACCTTTGCTCAATATCAAACCCTAAATCCGACCATCTCTTACTCTTCTTTTTAAGTGACTGGAGCTTTTATTGCTCTCACTTCTCCGCCTTCGGATTCTCTCCCTTTTGGGTTTTCCTTTGATAAAAGTCGGTCTTTAATTTTTCATTGGACCGTACCATCCTTTCTTTGTGATACCATTATAGCACATTTTTTTGGCAAATGCAATTGGCAATTTGTAAGAAATATACAATAATTTTTTATGCATTAGGTAAAAATTGTAGCTTAAACGCAAAATGGGGCTTTACAAATAAAAAATAATATGATATAATTGTAATGTTGGTTGCAAAAAAAACGATCTGAATATTACAGTAAATATATTATAAGCTCCCGATTGTGCTCAATGCGCAATCGGGAGCTTGATATTTTATGACTAATTACTAATCGAGCATTCCGAAGTTACATTATTGGGCTTCGCCCTCAGTTGTGGCTTCGCCTTCCGAAATAACTTCCTCTGCCGGCTGCTCGCAGCTGTAGCTGATATAAATGTATCCCGCAACCGAGTAGTCACCGTTAACTATGTTATACGCCACACGGTAATTTCCATCTGTTATAAGCCCGCCGTCCTGAACTAACGCAGTATACTCATTTGCTGCCTCGTCGTATTTTTCAATATCGCTCGTTGCCACGCCGTATTTGTTGACCGCAGTCATACAATCGACGTAAAAACTACTGTAATCCTGCTGTGTATCTACCGTTAAGGTTTCATAAACATCAATATTTTCCGCAAAGGCTACAAGAACCGTGCCGTCTGCATTTTGTTGCGTGCTAACAGAAATATTGCCTACCGTCTTTTTCGATTCTTGAACACCGTTAAAGGCAAGAGGAACATAATCCGAAGACCTGATTCCGTCGGTTGTGATTATATAACCTACAAGCGTGTATTTACCGACGTCAAGCATCGGCAATTCAAAGGAAATATCCGAAGCAGAAACCGTAAAGCTTTTTTCGCCCGCATACAAGCTTGTGACGCTTGATTTTACATCTAAATGAACAAGCCCCGAATTTCCACCATCTGCCGAAATCAAAGAAAATCCGACGGTGTACTCTTGATTTTCAACAAAAAGCAGGGTGCTTTCAACATTCAGCGTCACGTTTTTGGCGGTTACACTCATATCACTTAAAAACAGCTCTGAAATTTCTGTAACAGAAACAGGCGAAAAGCTCATATTCAGCTTCATGGCTTCAGCGTCTTTTCTGTTTATTATCTCTTTATCCTTATGATCGATATACATTTGATACATCTCATCAAAGCGCGCGTGCTCTATCTCTATAGCCCTTGCAATTCCAGCTTCGTCCGAAACGTTGCAGCCGTTCCAGGTATAGTAGCGTGTAAGCCCCTCAAGCTCGTCATACGCTCTGTCAATACCTTTGAAAACCCTGTCAAGATTATATTTACAGGATATTCCGTTTTGTGTCAAGAAATTTTTGAGTGTAGCGATCCGCTCGGTCTTTGTTTCTCCTGTTACCCTCACGCCAAACTCTCCCGTAATACCCGCAGTTCCCACATAGTCATATGACGCAAGTATACTTGAAATTTGAACCTTTTCATCCATAAAGGTATCGCCGCTGCGCAACACCTTTCCGTTATCAAGATGAAGTCTACCGAGCGACGGATCCGGTAAAACAGCGTGACCGTCCACATAATAAAGTTCGCGCTCCATACCTTTTTCTACAGAAATGCAATCTATTCCGTCAAACGCGCCAATCTTAATATCTATGGAAGACATCTCGTCACTATCGTAAAAGTTCATAATATCGGCTTCTTTGTTATCGCTCATAATTTTTATAAGAGGAATCTCTTTCGTTTTCGGATCATAGAACGCATCGTAACAAATATCATCCTTCATAATGAAATACGATATATTGTAATGCTCAGGCATATCCCCGACAATGTATGTTTCCCAATACCCCTTACTGTTATCCGCGACAAAATAATCTCTCATATGATTGTCGCCGTCGTCGATTATTGAGCTCCACTCAAATCTCCGCTGGGGAATATATGTCATCCGCATAACCGAGTCAAGCTCACCCCAATATTTCTCGTAAAGCTCGTAAACGTCAAGACCGACATTATTTTTATAACGGTAACAAATTTTTACAGAATCCTCAGTTCTCTGTATAATCGCCTCGGAGTTTTCCTCTACGATAAGAAAATAATCTGTATATTGTTGGTCATTTCCTTCTCTGACCCACTTTTCAATTATTTTGATATTTTTTTTAGCGTAGTCAATAAGCTCTGCACCGTTTTCGGCACAAAAGACAATAGATTCGGTAATGTTGTTGAAATACCCAAGCGAGTTTGTTTCCTTTTTAAAGCCCTTCCAAATATAGCCGCTGTCAGCTTTTGTATTCGACAAAAACATAAGCGACGGATCGCCGATATAATTTTCCTTGGCAGCAACGGCAAGATTGTTCATAACCTCAACGCCATCGGAAAAAATATCTCTTTTGCCGAGTTTTTCCGCATCAAGCCGCATATTTGCGAGCAACAGCTTTGCCGCATCAACACCGGTTATATTTTTTCCCCCGATATTTATGCCGCATCCGGCAAAAAAAGTAACCAATATTGTTAATATCACTGCAAAAGCAATAAGTTTTTTCATCATCCATCACCTTTCATTTTTATTTTTTCTTATCGCAACGCTGCGAGTACGTTATATGTATTTCAGCTGCTAATGACAATATAATCCGCGTTTTTTAGCTTGAAAGATACTGTAAGTTTTGTATGCGCTTTATTCTGCCGTCATTACGCGCAACAACTCAAAGCTGCCCTCAACAACGCGCAGTGTAAGCTTCACCGCTTGCGGTGAAGGTGAGCGGAATACTAGCGTTGGGAATGCATAATTTCCCCAGCCATTCGGGAAAACACCGTCAAGCTCTACGGCTTCACTAACATCTTTTGACGTAACCTCGACTACCGCCTTGCTGCAACCGACATCGACGCTCTTTTTAAACAGCAGCATAACAGAACGGCAGGGCGGCAGTTCTATAACCATCGGTTCGCCTGCACTATCGGAGCGCCAACCGTTAGGAAATTGGGGGAACGTATCCTTCGCAGCATAAAAGCTTCCGAGAGCGGCAGGTGTAAGACGTTTGTTATCAAGTATTTTCGTAACGGCATAAGTATGCGCCGTCAACGGCACAGGCAACGGCTGCTCCTCCTCTGAAAAGGAATCTTCTGCCACCGTATCAAGAAACGTTCCGATAATTTTACCTATGAAATAATGTCCCTCCTTGTTCGGATGCACTGCATCGGGACTGTATTCGCTCCACTGCATTTCTCCCGCCTCGACAAGCGGCTCAATAGCGTTGGTAATGCTTATCATGGGAAGCTGATAATGAAATCCCACTCGGCGTTGGTCTAACGATACGTCATCGTGCATTACCCGCGGCAAAAACAACAGTAATACTGCAGCACCCGCCTCAAGGCAGCGACGAACTATTCCCTCATAGGTTTCGGTAAGATCGACTCCCTTTGTAGTGGCGGCGTCATTTACAGCATATTCAACAACCACAAAATCCGGCTTTTTGGACAGCAGATCATCATCAAGACGGTGTACGCCGATGGCAGAACCGGTAGCGCCGACTCCGGCATTGATAAGCGTAACCTTATCGGAATTTCCATACCGAGCACGCCACCACTCCGCGACGTGATATGCATAACGGTTTTTCTCCCCTTGCGCAAGCGCACCCGCTGTTATCGAGCCGCCAATCGCAGCTACTGTAATCGGCTCTCCCGCTTTCGCTTTCCGCATCAATTTCTTAAGACGAGAAAGATTTCCGCGGCTGAGCATCGCGCGCATACATACTTTTTCATGCATTATCATAATCTTCCCTACCTTTCGATATCACATCAGCGTATACATCTAACTTTTTTAGACTTTGTAAACCTATATTTTTATAATTGTATCATACTTTTATAAACTTTTCAATCATTTTTTGTCTGCTTCATAGCAAATTTTGAGGGCTGACCAAACGGTCAGCCCTCAACGGTTATTCACTTAAAGCTTCAATAGGAATCGAATTCCTAATTCTCAGAAACTATCCTTAAGAATACGGATTTTTTTGTGTTCGCAAAGCAAAATTACAGCTCTGTATATTCTTATTTACCGATAAACATTTGCGTCCAATAATTCCCGTCAGCTACATAACCCACACCGATCTGCGTAAATGAAGCGTTCAAAATATTTGCACGATGACCCGAGGAATTCATCCACGCATTCACAACCTCCTGCGGAGTTCTGTGACCTCGCGCTATATTTTCTCCCGCGCTTCTGTATGTGATAGCAAAGTCCTTCATCATCTGAAAAGGCGTTCCATATACAGGGCTTGTGTGAGAAAAATATCTGTTGTCTTTCATATCCTGTGACTTATAGCGCGCAACGCGGCTTAATTCCCAGTTATATGTAAGCTCCTCAAGACCGTTCTGAACTCTTACCTCATTCACAAGTCTGACGACCTCTTTTTCATAGCTTAAAACCGAGGAGTCGGTCATAGGTATCGTTAAAATCTGCCCGGGATAGATCAAATCGGGATTGGATATCTGCGGATTTGCCGCCTTGATCTCACTTAACCCCACTTGATATTTTACGGCTATCTTCCACATAGAATCGCCTGCTACTACCGTATGAGATGTAGCAGCCGATACGCCTGTTGCAAGCACGGATGCAAGAATTACCATGCTCACGATAAATACAAACAGCTTTTTCATCTGTTGCACCTCCATATATAAATTTAATATCTCAAAAGCATATCTCTAATGTATATTCATTATACCATATTCGGTATAAGAATTCAAATGTAAGTTACGGAAGCGTTACCGATTTAAGGCAATGCTTAAGAAAGATAAAAAGACCTTGCAACTAAACCGTTACGGTTCAGCTTACAAGGTCTTTTCAATTTTCTCATTTATCAGCTTTAATTATCTTATATAAATGCACTATATTCAGGTCTTCTTCCATATCAAGTCCGTGAGAACCGCAGTTGCCGTCTATTTCGTGACAGCCGTGATCCATAGCAAATCCAATCAAAGTGCTGTGTGACCTCCAATGCTGTGCAATCATCTCACAAAACATACCAAACGTTCTTACATTAGCACGAAGCTCTCCCAATGCCTCGGCACTTTCAGGCCCGAATTTATGCATATACGAGTCGTAGTTTCCATTGTACACAGCAATAAAATCATAGGTATCCGCAATTATAAGCTCGGCGGCCTTGGCATTTACCTGTTCTATGGTATCATATATAAAATAATCCATATCACGGTCTAAAAAAATTTTTGACATACTGTCCCCTGCCGTAGAGATAATAGCCGCTTTTTTACCTCCTCGTATTAAAGCATCGAAGATCGTATCAATCGTTATAACGGGTTTAACGTACGCGCGTATGCCATGAATATCCGGCTGAGCGCCTGTATACATAGTTCCAAAGCACACGGGCGTAACCGACGGCATAACAGTACAAAACGGGATCTCTATATCTGTTGCCCGTATTACCTCTGCAAACATTTGATGATGTTTTTCATATATCCATTGAGCAATAGCGTCGGGATTATACATAAAAATCCTGTCTGCCTTTTTATTGCCAAGCTTTTCATCTATATATTCGCACAAATCGGCATTCGGTGACGCTGCACATTTAGGTGCTTCAATTCCCATAGCATAAGATAATGCGGCACACAATGAGTCCAGTGAATTCGGATTTATCATCTTTTACTCTCCTTTGCCATTTACGGCAGATATTCTTCTTGTCATATACCTTTCAACGTCGGCTTTTATTTTATCCGAAATGTTCATAGAAGCGGAGAAATCGGTCATATTTGCAAAATGCTCGGTAAACTTAGCAATTATTTTAAAATCACCCAAAAGTCGCTTGGAGGATAGCATTTCAGCATTATCGTATCTCGTGTGGATCGAGCCGATATTCGACGGTGCATAACGAGCAAAGGAAACCGCCGGGACACTGAAATAAACAAAAGAGTTAGAATCACTTGAACGTATTGCGTGACGAACCGATGCCGAAAAAACGTGCTTTACAAAAAAATCAGAAAGGAACCCTGCCATTTCCTCATTGACACAAGAAAACGCAACGAATTCGCCCATAACAGAACCCAACATATCAAGGTTGATATTAAGCACAGTGCTTTTTAACTCCTCTTTATGCATACGGCAGTATTCCAAAGAACCAAGCAAGCCGCGTTCTTCGCTTCCGCACCATAATAATCGAATGCGGCGTCGGTGAGGTCTTGCAGAAAAATACTCGGCAAGATATAAAAGTCCGATACAACCCGACATATTATCATATGCGCCTGTAGAAAGAGCTGTAGAATCATAATGAGCCGAGATTACTACGGTTTCCTCCGTATCTCCCTCAAGATCCAGTACCACATTGTAGGATTCACCGATATATTGCGTCTGCTCAAGCACGATCTCAGCAAATTTACTTTCCTTTTTTGCAATATCAAAAGCATCGCTAACGTGAATATTAACAGCGGGAATACGGTTTTCTTCTCTAATTGTAAACCCAATTTCCTTTTGGTCTATATCCCTGTCGTTAAAGCAAAGATTTCCGTTATATGTAATAACTCCGACGGCACCGACTGCAGCCAACCTATCATAAAGGTTGTACCCAAGCGTATTATCTGCAAGTACAATTTTATTCTTGCACATTTTAAGGGAAAGATCATCCGTACCGCGAAGATAATAAAGCTTAGCTTTAACGGCTCGACTTGCGGTCCCCCAATATCCCGTACAGGTAATATCTTTACCGTCAACAGTCAGCTTTGCAAGCTTTGTATCATACATTGTAACCGCAAAGGGTTCTGTTTTAGCGCAAAAACCGCTTTGCTCGCAAATTGACTTCAAATATTCCGCGCATCTCTTTTCTTCATTTGAGCCGCCCGTTCTTATATAAGATGTATCCGAAAGAATTTTATTTATTGTTTTACAATTCATATCCACACCATGTTAAAATAAATCAACACGTCGCATAATCGCCGCTGTTACAGTCCGACAAAAACCGCAACCATCAGGAATCCAAGCGATAAAACGAACAATATCAGCTGAAATACTATTGTTTTCTTGAACCATTCCGCAAAGCTTACATTTGCAAGTCCTAAGCCAACGAGCAACGTACCGCAGGTTGGATATAACACATTAGTATATCCGTCGGCAAACAAATAAGTCAAAATAATAACCGTTTTGCTGATGCCTTCAATAGGCGCGAGAGTAAGCATAGGTATTATCAAAACGGCCTTTGCAGATGCACTCGGAATAAAGAATTCAATAATCAAAACAAATACATACAGCACAATTACCGCAATATACGGGGAAATATTCGTGACGGAATTATAAAAATAATAGAAAATAGTATGCAATATATTGCCCTGCTGCGCTATATGTGTAATACCAAATGCTATCATAATGATTGCAATCGAGGGAAGAACGTCCTTCACTCCGTTTAAAAAGCATTTTCCGAGGCGTTTATACGAGCCCAATAAGATTCTGCCCACAATAACCGTACCTACGATAAACGCAACCGCCATAAATACCATTGCCAGAGATCTGAGCGCATCTATTGAGGTCGCAACGAT
>JAZNBI010000131.1:0-14350 GCA_045586995.1 Eubacteriales bacterium
ACACCGAGTCCTCCGCGGTTTTTCATAACTCTGAAGTCGTCAAAGCGGATCCTCTTTCCGAAGCCGTTTTCCGAAATCGTCACGAGCTGACGCGAATCGTCAACTGCGACCGCGCCGACAACAAAGTCGCCGTTTCGCAAGCTGATGCCGCGAACGCCTCTTGCCGTTCTTCCCATCGGACGAACGTTTTCCTCGGCAAATCTTACTGCATTTCCTTCCGAAGTCGCAAGCAATATATGGCAATCTCCATACGTACGCATAACGAACACGAGCTCGTCGCCCTCGTCGAGCGAAAGCGCGCGCTTACCGTTTCTGCGCTGATATTCGTATTCTGAAAGCAGTGTTCTCTTGATAACGCCGTTACGCGTGACCATGGTGAGAAATTCGCCCTCGTTAAAGCTGTCAATGCTTATCATCGAGGTCAGCTTTTCATTCGGCTCAAGGTCTATGACGTTAACTATATTCGTACCCTTTGCGGTTCTCGACGCCTCGGGGATCTGATATGCCTTGCGCGTGTAGACCTTTCCCGTATTGGTAAAGAGCATCAAATATGAGTGGCTGTTTACGACCGCAACCTTTTCGATAAAGTCCTCCTCCTTCATTGACATACCGATAATGCCTTTACCGCCCCTTCTCTGCGCGGAATAGGTATCCGCCGGCTGGCGCTTGATATATCCGCTGTGTGTAAGGGTAATGACACAGGAATGACGCTCGATAAGATCCTCGAGAATAATATCATCCTCTGCATCGACGATATCGGTTCTTCTTTCGTCGCTGTATTTGCGTTTGACCTCGAGCAATTCATCTCTTATTATCTGTTTTATGTTATTCACATCCGAAAGAATTTCGCGAAGCTTTGCAATAAGCTTTTCAAGCTTGTCCAGCTCGTCCGCGACCTTATCTCTTTCCAAGCCGGTCAATCTGCCGAGCGTCATTTCGACTATTGCCTGCGCCTGAACGTCGGAAAGCTCAAATCGCTCTGACAAAGTACGCTTGGATTCGGGAATCGACGGAGAGGTCTTCATAATATGAACTATCTCGTCGATATTATCAATAGCTATCTGATAGCCCTCGAGAATATGGGCTCTTGCGAGTGCCTTATCCAAATCAAATTTTGTACGGTTTGTAATAACGGTTTCCTGATGCTCAATATAATGGTCAAGAATTTGAGGAAGTGAAAGCACCTTCGGCTCTCCGTTAACTACCGCGAGCATATTTACCGCGCAGGTATCCTGAAGCTGGGTATACTTATATAACTGATTGAGTATAACGTGCCCGTTCGCGTCGCGTCGGTATTCGATAACTATGCGCATTCCGTCGCGTCCCGACTCGTCGCGCATATCGGTAATACCCTCGATTCGCTTTTCCTTAACCAAATTTGCAATCGACTCGCAAAGCAGGCTCTTATTTACCTGATACGGAATCTCCGTAACGATAATTCTGTGATGCTCCTCCTCAACGCGAGCGCGTGAGCGCACCATAACTCTGCCTCTGCCCGTCGTATACGCCTCAATAATGCCGTTTTTACCGTAAATCGTTGCGGCGGTAGGAAAATCAGGGCCGTGAATAAATTCCATAAGGTCGGGAACGCTGCAGTCGGGGTTGTCCATACGGTGTATCGTAGCATCTATAACCTCTCCGAGATTGTGCGGAGGGATATTGGTAGCCATACCTACCGCAATACCTACCGAGCCGTTTACAAGCAGGTTGGGGAATCGGGAGGGAAGGACCGTCGGCTCGAAAAGACGGTTGTCAAAGTTTTTCATCATAGGAACGACGTTCTTTTCGAGGTCGCTCATCATCTCGTCGGATATTTTCGCAAGGCGCGCCTCGGTATAACGGTATGCCGCTGCGCCGTCGCCGTCGACAGAGCCGAAGTTTCCTCGACCCTCAACGAGAGGATATCTCAAGGAGAAGGGCTGCGCCATTCTTACCATAGTGCCGTAAACTGCGGCATCACCGTGAGGATGGTAACGTCCGAGCACGTTACCAACGGTAGTAGCCGATTTTCTGAACGGGTTATTACTCGTAAGATGGTCCTCGTACATTGCATACAATATTCTTCTTTGGCCGGGCTTCATACCGTCGCGAACGTCGGGCAACGCTCTTGATATGATTACAGACATAGAATATTCGATAAAGGATCTTTTAACCTCCTTTTCCATTTCCACGTCTACTATTTTTTGGTCTTTAAACTCAATATTTTCGTTCTTATCCACTTTTATACGCCTTTCATTCTTTATGTTTTATAACTGGCTTTTAAATTACATTTTTGAAACATCTATCGAAGACAACAGTGCGTCGATATCGGCTCTTTTTGGCATCTGAGTACCCTTTAGCGATATTTTTGCCGCCGAAGCCGCTGCCGCAAATCTGAGCGATTCGCAAAGTGTTCTGCCGTCGCAAAATCTTGCCCATATAAACGCGGCAAGATAGGAATCTCCCGCGCCCGCAAAGCCCTCAAGCGAAGCTTTTACGGTACCGACCCGATAATATCCCTCGTCCCCGAAATATAACGAGCCCTCGTTTCCGAGCGTACAGATTATATTTACGTTTTCCCGATCCTCGGAAATGTCGCATGTCGTATTTTGCGAAAGTATTTTCCCACAGCTCCGAATGATTTCCTCGGTCGTCGTATTTTTTTCATAAATTTCGAGCAGCTCGCAAAGCTCCCGCTTATTTGGTTTTATTAGATATGGCTTTGCGGCATATCCATATCGCAGAGCATCTCCGTCGCAATCGAGAAAAACTCGCGTTTTCCTACCCTTAAATGTCTTTATAATCGAGTTATACACACACTTTTCCACACCTTGTGGAATACTTCCACACAGCGAAACTATGTCGTAGTCGTTTTCGATAAGCGGAGATATCAATTTGTCAAGCTCGTCCTTTGAAAACGGGCCCCCCGATTCGTTTATCTCGGTATCAACACCGTTTTGGTCGATCATCTTAATATTTTGTCGTACTCCGATTTTCGTTTCGGCGCAGATGCAGTTTACGTTCTTTGATTCCAAAAAATCCTTGATAAAGAGTCCCTCAGCGCCTCCCGAAAAGAAGTAGCAGTCGGTTTTAACACCTAAATTTGCCAAAAGCACCGATTGATTTATGCCCTTGCCGCCCGCGTTTATAAGCTTTTCACGCACTCTGTTTATGGTGCCGAGCTTCATTTGCGCGCCGAGCGTAATATGTCTGTCGATACAGGGATTAAGTGTCAGAGTTGCAATTTTCATATTTTAAATATCCAAATTTTCCGCAAATTTTGCATTTTTCTCTATAAATTCACGTCTTGGCTCAACCTTATCTCCCATCAGCAGCGAAAAGGTTTCGTCACACGCCATGGCGTCCTCTGTCGTAACCTTTAGAAGCGTTCTCGTGGTCGGGTCCATAGTAGTTTCCCAAAGCTGCTCCGCGTTCATCTCTCCAAGACCTTTATAACGGTCTGCCTCGACGTTAACGCCTCCGAGCTCCTCAATGCATTTATCTCTTTCGGCATCCGAAAAAGCATATTTTTCGGGACCCCTGCCGTTTTTCTTATACACCTTATAAAGCGGCGGCTGTGCGAGATAGATATGTCCCTCGTCTATAAGCTTTTTCATATGGCGGAAGAAGAAGGTAAGCAACAGTATTCTGATATGAGAGCCGTCGACGTCGGCATCCGCCATGATAATGATTTTTCCGTATCTTAATTTTGAAATATCGAATTCCTCGCCTATTCCGCAGCCAATCGCTTGAATTATAGGAATCAGCGATTGATTTGAATAAACCTTGTCAAGTCGGGTCTTTTCGACGTTAAGCACCTTTCCGCGAAGCGGAAGTATTGCCTGAAAGCGCGAATTTCGTCCCTGAGTTGCCGAGCCGCCCGCGGAATCTCCTTCCACGAGATAAAGCTCTGTAAGCGAAGAATCCTTTTCGTTGCAGTCGCGCAATTTACCCGGAAGCGATGAGCCCTCGAGCAAGCCCTTACGTCTTGTAAGCTCACGCGCCTTTCTCGCCGCCTCTCTCGCGCGGTTTGCGGCAAGCGCTTTTTCTATAATATTCTTTCCGACCGAAGGATTTTCCTCCAAAAATTCAGAAAGCTTGTTGTAAACCAAGTTATCCACGAACGGACGAATTTCGCTGTTACCAAGCTTTGCCTTGGTCTGTCCCTCGAACTGCGCCTCGGTAAGCTTAACCGATATGACCGCGCAAATACCCTCGCGCACGTCCTCGCCGCTGAGATTTTTCTCGTCCTGCTTCAAAATACCGTATTTTTTAGCATATTCGTTAAAAACTCTCGTCAGTGCGTTTTTAAAGCCGGTTTCGTGTGTTCCGCCCTCTATGGTGTTTATGTTATTTGCAAATGTAAGCACGGTTTCGGTATAGGTATCGTTATACTGCAAAGCAACCTCGGCAATAAAATCTCCTCTTTCACCCGACATATAAATAACCTCAGGGTGTATCATAGACGCGTGCTTCAGTCCGTTTACGTATTCAACGTAAGAGCGTATACCGCCTTCATATATCAAATCGTTTTCAATCGGCTCCTCGGTTCGTTCGTCACGAATGACAATATTTACGCCCGCATTAAGAAACGCCTGCTCTCTCATTCTGGTCAAAAGCACGTCATAATCGAAATTGGTATCCTCGAAAATTTCAGCATCCGGCTTAAAGCGCACAAAAAGTCCGTGATTTTCGGTAGGACCCTCATCCTTAAAGGCGCGGACTACCTTACCTCTTTCAAATCTTTCGGTATATCTTCTGCCGTCATAGCAGTTATCGACCTCAAGCCATTCGGAAAGCGCGTTAACTACCGAGGCACCGACTCCGTGCAAGCCACCCGAAAATTTATAGCCCTCACCGCCGAACTTTCCGCCCGCGTGCAAAACGGTATAGACCACCTCGAGCGTCGGAATTTTCATCTGGTGATGTATTTCACTCGGAATTCCGCGTCCGTCGTCCTTGACCGAAACACTTCCGTCGGGATATAAGACCACCTCGATACGATTACACTTTCCTGCCATTGCCTCGTCGATGGAGTTATCGACTATTTCATATACGAGGTGATGCAATCCTCTTTGCGAAGTTGAACCTATATACATTCCCGGACGTTTTCTTACAGCTTCAAGTCCTTCAAGTACCTGTATTTGACTTTCATCATAAACTCTTTGTTCGATTTTTTCCACTTTTATTGCCTCTCGTTCTTTAATCTGATATTTTTAGCGGCATAGTAGCCAATTTTAAACTAATTTTCTTCCCACAAGCGCGGAAGATGATATCTGTGAAAAACAGATCTTATATTTATTTTTTTCTTTATAGAGCACAAACGATTTCGGGATCTCCTCGTTTGCCGCCTCAACCAAATTTTTCTTTTCCGCATCGGAAAGATATTTTTTGGTAATTGCCGAAACGGTAGCGTTGTCGGTATCGAATATACCTATTATATTTTTTTCTCTTATCGTTTTATTGTTTCCGACGTGAAGATACATTTTTTATTCCTTTTTCACAAATTCGTATATTTGCCGTTTGAAACGCAAATAATATTTGCGCTTGACGCGACATTTTCCTCGCACGTACTCATAATAACCTGCTTACCCCTTATCTCCTCCATAAGATAATGTCTGCGCTCCGCATCAAGCTCGGAAAGCACGTCATCAAGAAGTAAGACGGGATATTCTCCGCTTTCAGCCCTGCAAATCTCGCTTTCCGCTATCTTCATAGAAAGCGCGAGCGACCTTTGCTGTCCCTGAGATGCGTAATTTCTCGCGGATTTTCCGTTTAAGGTTATATCGATATCATCCTTATGTATACCGTATAAGGTTGAGCCCGCATAAATTTCGCGCTCGTGAGAGGATGACAGAAGCTCATAATACTTTTCCTTTGCTTTCATCTCGTCATCAATAAGCCCGATATCCATTTTTGGAGAAATTACATATCTTATTTCTGGAATCTCCCTTTCGAGCGTCATTTCGGAAAAGCATTTTTTTATTTCGGCTTCGGCGAGCTTTATGTACCAAAGCCGAAACTTTGCGATACGAGCCGCCTGCTCGGCTAGCTGCTCGGACCAAAAATCTATCGTTTCGTCAAAGGTCTTACGGTCGTTTATCGCGTCCTTTATAAGCTTATTTCTCTGTTTAAGCACACTGTTATATTTTTGAAGCGATTTCAAATATACGGGACGCAGCTGACTTATTGCCACGTCAAGATAATTTCGCCTCATATTCGGCCCGTCCTTTATGATACTCAAATGCTCAGGGCAGAACAGTACGGTACGAAATTTTCCTATTACGTCGGATATTTTTGCAATTTTGACCTTATTTTGCTCGAACTGTCTGTGCTTATCCTTAAAAAGCCGAACGGGTATATTCTGCTTTCTTTGAGAATCGGTAAAATCCAAGGAAACGAAGCACTCGTTTTTTTCATAAGATATTATATCGCTTTCGTGAATCGAACGAAAGCTTCTTCCAACCGAAATAACGTAAAGAGCTTCGAGCAGATTGGTCTTTCCTTGGGCATTTTTCCCGGTCAAAATATTTACTCCGTTTGTAAATTCAACGGTTTCATTTTCAATATTTCGAAAGTTTACCGCGCTGACTTTGTTGCAGATCATAAATAAATTTTAATCCTTTGTTCTTACGGGAAGCAGCATATATATTTCATCGGTGCCTTCTTCGGGAACACTCGGCTCGATATTAACGCTTGTAAGCGGAGAGGACATTGAAAACTTTATCTTATCGCAATTACAAGCAGAAATACTGTCCATAAGATACTTATTATTAAATGAGATAGACATAGGCGCTCCGTCATAATCCACCGAAATTTCGTCATAGGTGCTTCCTGCCACGGAAGTTGCCAAAATTTTAAGCAAATTTTCGCAAAGCTCAAGCTTTACGTGTGCTCTGACGTTTCCTGCAATTCTTTCCTCGGTAATAAGCGCCGCTCTTTGGAGTGCCTCCAAAAATTCGGATTTTGAAACATCTATCTGAATCTTTTGATTTTTAACGATTATTCTCTCATAATCTATATATTCGCCGTCGACAAGGCGTGAGAAAAACGTGAGTCCGTTTATTTCAAAAATTATATTTTTTCTGGTCATATAAATACGGACGGTGCTTTCATCGTCCGAAAGCAGACGGTATAGCTCGTTTACCGTCTTAACAGGCACGATAAACGAGAAGGAAAGATCGCTATCGTCGGTATTTTTATTTTCTATTTTAACCTCTTTGATATACTTTGCAAGCTTAAAGCTATCGCACGAAACGAGCATAAGCTTGTTATTTTGTACCTTAAAGTAACAACCGTTTAAAATAGGACGCTGGTCGTTTACTCCCATAGCATAGGTTATACTTCCTATCATATCCTTTAAAATTGCCTGCTCGATAACGAATCCGAAATTACTCTTCAAATTCGGAACTGCGGGAAAATCGGTGCTTTCAAGCGCGTTCATCTTGTGAGAGGATTTTCCGCACGTTATAACCGCGCAGAGCTTTTTATCGACCTCAAGACAGATTTCGTCGCCCGTCATAACGCGAAGCGTTTGATTGAATTTTTGAGCATTAATGATATAAGAGCCCTCCTCGATAACCTTGGCTTCGGTTTCGATTCTCGTACCCTTTTCGAGGTCAAATGTCGTAAGAATACAAATATCGGGAACTCTTGCTTCTATCAAAATTCCCTCGATGGATGACATAACGGATTTTCCCGAAACGGTGGACATAAGCGGGCTTACCGCTGCCATAATTGCTTGACGGTTAAATATAATTTTCATTGTTTTTTCTCCTTTTAAATTTTTTTTACGGAGTCCTATATATAGAATAATATATACATAGATATATAGTAGTAATAGTAGTACTCGTTAATATGTGTAAAAGTCGCGTTTTGCTTGCAGTATAAGGGTTTTTAAAAGGTAAAGCTTTAAAAAACATGGATAAAAGATGTTGAAAATTTTTAAAGATCTTCGGGTTTTTAAGTTAATTTTGAGATTTTTTTTAAAAGTCGATTTTTTTCGAAAACAAATTTAGAATTTTTAGTTTTCATTTTTTTGAGTTTTTCAAAAACACAGAAAAATTTCTTTTAAAATGTAAAATAAAATTTTTATGTTGAAAAAGTTTTAAACATCCTAAAAATTAAATAAGAGCTTAAAATATACGAAATTTTCCACAGATTTTCATAAGGTTTTAAACAAAACCGAGCGCTTGTGGAAAAGCTGTTTATTTTCCTGTTATTTCCTTTATCATTTCATTGATTTCTATGTTGAAAAGCGGCTCGGATATAGTTCTTCTTTCCACGGTACTTATCGATGACATAATTGTCGTGTGATCTCTTTCGAATATTTTACTTATATTCGGAAGTGACATTTCGGTGATATTTCTGATAAGATATATCGAAATATGTCTTGCCATTGCGATATCCTTGGTTCTTTTCGGGCCTGTGAGCGATTCTTTGGTGACGTTATATTTTTTGCAGACCATAGAAAAGATCTTTTCGACCGTAACGCTTTGCGGCTCTGCTCCTCCGAGCAGCTCTGAAATACATCCTCTCGCAAGCTCCATAGTTACCTTTTTACCCGATAAAAAGCTGAGAGCGCCGAGCTTTTTGATAGCTCCTTCTATTTGTCTTATATTCGATCTCAAATTTTCCGCAAGAAAATCAAGCACCTCGTCGGGAATTATGACGTTTCCTTGTTCTGCCTTTGTTTTGAAAATAGCTCTCCTGAGCTCATAATCCGGCGGCTGTATGTCTGCGATAAGTCCCCATTCGAATCTGGTTTTAAGACGGTCCTCGAGAGTTTTTATATCCTTTGGCGGACGGTCGGATGTGAGTATTATCTGCTTGTGGTCATCGTAAAGAGCGTTAAACGTATGGAAAAATTCCTCCTGCGTCGAATTTTTTCCCGCAATAAACTGTATATCATCAATAAGAAGAATATCGCATTTTCGATATTTGTTTCGGAAATTATCCATTTCGTGCTTTGAAAGACTTTCAATAAGCTGATTGGTAAAATTTTCGCCCTTTATGTAAAGCACCTTAAGGTCGGGCTTTTTCTTTTTTATTTCATTGGTGACCGCATACATAAGGTGAGTTTTTCCGAGTCCGCTCGGTCCGTATATAAACAGTGGATTATAATCCATAGCCGCTTGATTTCTCGCAACCGCGATGCAGGCGGCGTGTGCAAATTTATTTGTATTTCCGACAACGAAATTATCGAAGGTATACTCAAAATTATTATACGGAAGATAATCCTCCTCAAAAATCTCATCATTTTTTGAAGAAATATTGCTGCGGTTATTTCCTATTTCCGAATATATCATCTGATCCGATATTTTTTTCGCATCTATCTGAGTGCCGGTAAATATAAGCTTTACCTTTACGTCAAATCCAAGCTCCGCAAACTTCTTTTCTATCTGCGAAATATATTTTTCGTTCAGTATATTGTATTTAAATTCCGATGTGATTGAGAAAACTATCTCGTTATTTTCATAAGACTCTATATTAAGGCCTCCAAACCAGAGGTCGACCGCTTCCTCGGGAAGCGTTTTTTTAAAGGATTCTTTAACAATATTCCAAATATTGCTTATCTCATCAAAATAAGACATTTTTAATTCCTTTCCTTTATTTCAATCAGAGTGATTTTGGTGCTGCTTTATTTAAAAATTTTCTCACTATATATATAATATTAATATTATAACATATTATAATAGCAATTACAATAGAAAAGGTAAAATTTTGATGTAAAAAAAAGCCGATCGTCGGCTTTTTTTCGCAGGGGCTGCGCTAATGATGCAACCCATAGATTTAATTTTAAGAATATTTTTCAAATCACTTGAAATTCAAAAATGCTTGTCGGTAAATGCGGGAGCATTGTAAAATTTTATTATTTTTTTAGTATTTTCGGTCATTTCAAACATGAAGATACAATGCTTTTTATCAAGCTCGAATATTGCAAAATATGAGTTTTCATTTATCTTTGCCGAAGGTAAAGCCGAAAATTCGATCTTCGGCTTATAAAGGATCGCGCGTTCATATTTTTGGCGGTTGTCGATAGGCGCACAAAGCGCAAAATCCTTTATCGGTATTTCAAAAAACCTCTTTCGCGAGCGTCCTCCGTAGATCTTTGAAAATGTGAGAATTCCCGAGGTGATCGAATACTCATACTCGATATTTACGTACCTCCAGGTCATAAATATTATGACCCAAAGCGAGATCGGAATAAAGGCGAGCAGCGGAGCTATAATTACTTGTAAATTCGGAATAAATCCTAAAGAAAGCATAATAAGCGGATAGAACGTATAGAAAATTATGAGAAAAATTTTTCTTCGCAGAAATTTCCCTTCGTTTTTTTGCTTTACCGAATATTCAAAGGTATTGAATTCATTCATAGACGTCCTCTGTATTTTAAAAAACTTTATTTTTGAGCCGAAAAATCAATTTTAGGCGGGTACGTGCGCGATTTTTTACTGTATTTCGGTTTTTTCCATATAATCTCTTACCAATTCATCCTGAAACCTTTTAAGCATTTCGGGGGCTTTTCCGCCGACCTTTTTTTTGTCGATTTCTTCGACTGCAAGGCAAAACGAGCCCGAGCTGCAAACTATCACCTCGTCTGCGGTGAACAGGTCATCGAGGAAAAATTCGCGTTTTTCAACCTTATATCCGAATTTTTTCGCGACCTCCATAAGGTGTGCGCGTCCGACGCCGGGCAATATCAAATTATCGTCGGGTGGAGTAATAAGCGTTTCGTTTTTGATTATGTTTATATTTGCATGTGCACATTCGGTAACTCTGCCGTTACGGTGCAAAACCGTTTCGTCACAGCCGCAGCTTGCCGCCTTTTGAGCCGCAAACACGCTTGGAATAAGATTGAGAGTCTTTATGTTGCAATGGAAAAACCGAGTGTCCTCCATGCTGACAAGCTTTATTTTTTTGTATGTATCCTTAACAGGACGCGGAGTGATAGTTATCCACAAATTCGGCTTGACGCTCTTTTCGGGAAAAACGTGCGAGCGCATTGCCGTTCCTCTGGTAAGCTGCCAATATACAAACTGGTCGGTAGAATCGACAAGCGTGCAGAGCCGTCTTATCGTTGCGAGCAGCTCATCTTTTTTCATAGGTACGCTCATTTGCATAAGAGCAGAATTTGTAAAGAAGCGGTCCATATGCTCCTCAAGAGAATAGGGAATACGATTTCGTGAATAGGTGGCATCATATATTCCGTCACCGAAAAAGCAGGCGCGGTCATTCATTGGAACGGTCATTTCTTCAATAAGACCGTATTTTCCGTTATAATAACCTAAATTTTCCATAAAAATCCCCTTTCCTTTCTGATAATAGCTTGCCGCAATCTATCGGGCGGCAATTATTCGTATATAGGTATAACAAATTTCAGCTCGGTATCGAGCAGTCCCGAGTCGTTAAAAATCGCAAAAAGCTTTTCGGCTTCGCTTTGCGGAGCAAATATATTTTGCATATACTGCTTCCAAAAATTCGCGCAGCCGCCGTTTTGGTCCTTTGAGCGAAAATCAACGTTCCATTTTTGCAGATATGGAGTATTTTGATAGTTGTCTATATAATTTTTTGCGAGTATTTCAGCGCCGCCGAAAATTGATTTTTCTACGGTATTCCACTCGGGAGAGCCCCACAAATTTTCAAAGCTCGGAGAACCGACTTGCGCGCGCAGACAACCGTTGAGAAGCACGGAAAAATATCCGTTTCCCGAAGCTCCGATATTAAAAATATTGAAAAGCCCGTCATACGTGCGCAGTTTTTGCTCCGAAAAACCGTTTGAGGGGGCGAAAACCGCCTTGTCGCCGTCAATTTGTTTCGACTCGGAATAGTATTCAAAAAGCTGCTCGCCGCAGTTGCCGTGAGCGAGAGGATTGCCGTTTTTGCCCTGCTCCTGACGGGCGCGCACCGCGAGAAAGAGCGGGTTTATGCCGATTTCTTTGCCTGCTTCCAAGAACATCTCGGCAAAATCACCTTGATATTCGGAAAAGGAATTTTCCATAAAAGTGCCGCAAAGTATTTTTTCTATATCCGACCTTGAAAACGAGGTGCTTTCGGTATATTTAAGGTCATAAAACTGGAAGATCTGAACCTCTGTAAAAAAATTTTTCGGGTTCATATAATACTCCACCGCTTCGCGAGATGCGGCGTACCAGCCGGAGTCGTAAAGCCCAAGGTCGCTTTCGCTTCGCAAATGGGCATATTTTTCGGCGGCGGGAACGAGATTCCGAGATGAAACAGAGATTTCGGCATCGATAACGTATTCGAGGGTATAATTCTTATTTTGCCGTGTGACGAAAAGCGGCTCAAACTGCCAAAGCGGATGCTTTTCGAGCAAAGGCGCCAGAGCGCTTGCATGCTCGCTCGGAAAGCCGCGGGACAAAAGCTTTTTGAAGTGAGAATCTTCGCCTTTGTTTTGAGGTTTATCTCCCGAAAAAGCATCTTCCGACTGCTTTTTGGCTTCGGGCAGAAGAAATATGATAGAAATTACGAGCGTAAATACCGACAAAAAAAGCAAAATTTTCGATGTATTCATTAAACAAGCATCTCCTTATAATTTTATCACAAGCCGTTTTAAAAGTCAATCAATGTATTGTATTTTAAAAATAAATAATATATATCCCTATTTTTTTACTCGGCTTTATTGACAATATAAGCCAAATGATGATATAATTTAGCTGATTAAAGCGTTTTATAAATGCTATGATTTTTTATTTTCGAAAATGCAAAATTTTTTGAGAGGAGTTAAAGATGCCCGAAAAAATGAGCCCAAGAGAAATGAGTACGCCGGCGCTTGCATATTTCGGCGACAGCGTAGTCGAGCTTTTGACCCGCAGATATCTGGTCGAAAGCGGTATTTCGAGCGCGTCAAGATTGAACAGTGAGGCGCTTAAGTTTGTCAGTGCCGCCGCGCAATCGGAGGCGGCGAAAAAGCTGCTCGGAGTGCTTACCGACGAGGAGAGCGCGGTCTTTCGCAGAGGCAGAAACACAGGACATTCAAACGTTCCGAAAAGCGTGACGCCGATGCAATATAGAATGGCGACGGGCTTTGAAACGCTTTTTGCGTATCTTTGGCTTTGCGAAAAATTTGAAAGAGCCGAGGAGCTTTTCAAAATAGCATATCTTGATTCTCACGAGGAATTAAAATAAATAACCAAAAACGAAAGGAAAAAGCAAAATGAACAATCCGAAAATAGTAATTAACGTCAAAAATTACGGTAAAATGGAGGCGGAATTATACCCTGAAAAGGCCCCCAAAACAGTAGAAAATTTTTTGAGCTTGATAGATAAGAAATTTTTCAACGGACTTATTTTCCACCGCGTTATAGAGAATTTTATGATTCAGGGCGGCGGCTTTGACGCCGACTTCAACCATAAGGAAGCCGAGTCGATATACGGCGAATTTGCATCAAACGGTTTTTTGCAAAATGACATAAAGCATACAAGGGGTACATTGTCGATGGCGAGAACCTCCGTTCCGAATTCGGCATCCTCTCAATTTTTTATAATGCATAAGGACGCGCCGTATCTTGACGCGCAGTATGCGGCGTTCGGCGCGCTCACCGACGGCTTTGACGTGCTTGACAAAATTGCTGCGGTTGCAACTACCACAAAGAGATTTATGTATCAGGACTGTCCGCGCGAGGACGTTGTTATTGAAAGCATCGAGAGAGCGTAAATATCTGAAAATCTGACTTGGAAGGGAATCGAAATGGGAAAGATAAATTGGAAGGGCGGAGCGCTTTTGGCGCCTGTGCCGCCGGTTATGGTGACCTGTCAAAACGGCGACGTTGCGAATATAATTACGGTTGCGTGGACGGGAATACTCAACACGGTGCCGCCGAAAACCTATATTTCGGTTCGTCCGTCGAGATTTTCTCACAAGCTTATCAGCGAAAGCGGAGAGTTTATCATCAATCTGACGACCTCCGAATTGATTAAAAAGGCGGATTTTTGCGGAATTTACACGGGTAAAAAGCTCGACAAATTCGAAAGGTGCGCTCTTACCAAGGAAAAGGCGCAAAACGTCGGATGTCCGATGATTGCCGAAAGTCCGCTTTCCATTGAATGCCGTGTCAGTCAGATCATTCCGCTCGGCACGCACGATATGTTTATCGCGGATATTTTGGGAGTAAATGTCAATGAGGAGTTAGTCGATAAAAGCGGAAAGCTTCACCTCGAAAACGCGCATCTTGCGGCGTTTGCCCACGGAGAATATTTTGAGCTCGGCAAAAAGCTCGGATATTTCGGATACTCGGTAAAAAAGAAGAAAAAGCCGAAAAAACGCGCACGTACCGAGTGATCTTGAATTTTTACATTACAAAAACGAATACAAAAAGGAGTAAAAAGCATGAAAAATCCCGAAAGCAGA
>JAZNBI010000132.1:0-7037 GCA_045586995.1 Eubacteriales bacterium
GCGAGTACAACAATACCCGATTCGTTCGCAAGATTGATTACTTCTTTGGGCGGAATTTTACCTCGAACAAAAACAATACATCTCATATCCATCATTTCCGCGGTTCTTACTACCTGTGGATTACACAGACCGGTTATCAGCACTGCCTGTTCCTTTACAAATGCCAACACGTCACTCATCATATCGCATCCGCACGCTGAGCAAACTTCGTTATCAAGATATTCACTGCCGCAAAGAACTTCAGCATTGAGAAGCTCCGCAATCTTATGTATTTTCATATTCATCCTTTCCGCACAAACAAATACAGCTTGAATAAGATTTTTAGAGAACACTTAGGGGTATTTTAATACTTACATAATATTATACTATGAAAAGCTTCATTTGTCTATATATTTTAGTATTTTTTCTTTATATAAAATTACACAAAATATGTTTTTTTTGCATCATATAATAACATAATACAAAAAGCCCGAAAATTCGGGCTTTTTGTATTATAAAAAAATATCAATACTTTTTAGAAATTAAAATAACCATCCAAGCCAGCCAAAATAAAAACCAATAGCAATTAAAATAAGTATTGCAATAAAAGGAGCGACCAGCAATCCTATTACTATTTGACTAAACACTTCGTTCGGTGTCATTTCTCCGCAATGCGGACACCTTTTTGCTCTAGGCGATATTTCTGCGCCACAGGTTTTACAAGTGATTGTTTTTCTCATATTATTCAGCGTTTTTAGTCAGTGTAAATTTTATTACGTTTTCCTCGTTTTCATTGGTCAAGCTCTCATCATAGATAATTTCGAGTTCTTTCCAATCAGGTGAAGCTTGAAAAAGGAAGTATCCATTTGCTTTTCTTCCTGGCTCAACAGGAACAGTGGTAAGAGGAAAAGCATTATTTATTGATAAACCATAGAGTGTTTGAGCTGTTTTAACACCATCAATATAAAATTTCTCCCAAATGATACTGAAATTTTGAGATTCATCGGATATATTTTCAATTTCAAAAAAGACTACAACAAATTCTGTTCCTTCTTCAGCTGTTGTAAATGAACCAAGTTTATTTTTAATTTGACATTCTTTATATGTCATTTTCCACTTGTCATTCATTTGTTCCGCGACATCTATGGAAAACGTAACATCGTTTTCATCTTCTGTTAATTTTCCTGTTTCGTCAGTTTCATCGAAAGTACCTGAGTCAATATCGCAGGCAACAAATGACAGAGCCATTACCGCAACAAGCAAAAGAGCTAAAAGGTTTTTGAGTTTGTTTTTGAGTTTGTTTTTCATTTTTCTTTTCCTCCTAAAAATAAATAAAATAAAAGTGCGGCTACCGAAGCAACCGCACAAAAACGCAAACTCCGATAGTCGCCAAACTAACTTTACGTGAAAAAAGAGTGTAACACACTATTAACATCGAAAGAGGAATTTGCATTTTATCAAATTCATCGATGAAAATAGTATGCACAAAAAAGAGTACTCCTATCCCTATAAATAAAGATAGTACACCCGTCTTTCACATTTATTTAGTTAGTTTGGCATTTGTTATTATATCATAATCCGCCAAAAAAAGCAATAGAATAAAGAAAAAAAGCTCTTTAAATTTTCAAGAGCTTTTTTATGTTTTTTATATGTAACAAATAATAACGTATACTTTTGAACTTTAACAATATAGGTAACCTATAGTGAATATCATAACATACCGTATTATACCAACATTCAACGCCCAAATTCATCAACAAAAATCGTTGAATCCTTGCTCAACCAAATCAAGAATTCGTTGATTTGCCTTGTAAACACCCTCATAAGGTATTTCAATATAAATTTGTGAGTTCTCGGTATACAGAAAATACCGATATTCTCTCTCCGGTGTAGTTATTTTTACAGTATAATAAGTTTTAACTGTCGGATAATCATTTACACTCATTTTTCTTGTGGGCTGTGCATTATTGATGCTTTTTAAAAGCTCTGAGTAATTTGCTGTTTCAAGTGTAACAGAGTTGCCATTATTTTGAGTTAGCGAAATTTTCGTAATACTTTCTGCTTCCGGACAGTTGATAGGGGCTGCAATCGGAAATATATTGTCAAGAACAGCGTAACCGCCGATAACACAAATACCCAGCAAAGCAATTATGACAACAATCAATGCCTTTTTCATCAAATCCCTCTCCTTTGTAAAAGTGTAATAGGTTAGTCTTTATTTTGTTATTGTCAAGCAATAAAACGAGGGTCTTTCGGGAAACAGTCACCAAACAAACGGAATCAAGCGATATTTGACCTTTTGCTTATATTCACGGTATCCGTCAAGCTCTTTTTCAAGGAATTCTTCCTCGCCCTTTATCCTTTTGACAATTATAAAAGGATAAGCCATAAAGGTCAAAAATGAATATACAGAGCCCAATACGATAGGCATTGCCAAGAACAAAAGCAATGTCACGCTATACATTGGATGTCTGACAATACCGTATAGCCCTGTGTCAATAACCTTTTGATTTTCTCTAACTTCAATCGTACGGCTAAGATACATATTTTCCCGCAACACCTCGGCATAAAGCGCATATGCAGCAATAAACACCACCGCAGCACCGACGGAAACGCTCTTTGGCAGTGCATACCAACCGAAACGAAATCCCAATCCTGCAACTATAAAGCCCGCAAAAAACATAAGACCGCTTAATTTTACGACGAGCCCTTGAGCTTTTTGCTTTTCCTTGGCGTTGAGTCGGCTTTTTAACAGGTCGGGATTTTTAAGCATCATTACGATTCCCGCAAAGAGCATCGGAAGGAATAAAATCCCCATCAACAACCAACCGTTGAAAAACAAAAGATCTCCCGCAGGTAAAAATATCAACAGTCCAACCAAAGCAACTCCTAATAAAAACTTAGCTATTGCTTGCACGAATAATTTTAATGTCATAGTAATTTACCCTAAACCGTTATTTTTTTCTTGTTTTTTTGACTATTGCCCAAACACCCAAAACGATACCGCACACAACAAGCAGAGCAAAGGATAAGAGTGCAAGCAAAAGATAACCAAGGGCTTCCCACCCGTTAACATTGGCACCCAAAACAACAAAAACGATTGTGGATATAGCCAGCAAAAGAACCGGTATTAGTTTTAGGAATAAATTTTTCACCTTAAAGCAGAGTAAAAGCTGCAGTAATATAGCAATTATTGCGGAGATAATAGCAACAACGGTTGTCGTATCAATTTTGAAGAAATAAAAATCAATCATACAATCACGCCTCCTTTGAAAAATTCCGAATTGTCTATCGTTAAATTTATCACAAATTCCTATAAAAGAAAACGAAATGCTCATACAAATAAAGCTATCCTTTTAAGGTTATTATAACCGACTCTCGTCAAAATCACTCGAATATGTTAACGCTTAATATCACTATAAATCATTTGAATTGACTTAAAAATGCAGTTGCTTCGTCACGATTCTTAAATATGATAATATTCTTGTAACAATATTTGTCGAGCAGCTCCATAACCCGAGGTCTGCTTTGTGAATTGTAATTTTTAACGAGCTCGATAAATTCCTTATCGTATTGCTCCGGCTCTACCCAAGGCATATCGCTACGCGGCTTCCCTATTCTCTCTTTGACACCCTCAAGACAAACGTCAAGCGGATAATCCAAAAATATAACGGTGTCGCATTTTTTCATTCTTAACTCCATTGTGGAGCTGTAGTCACCGTCAATAATCCACTTGTCTTTTCCAAGTACGTCTGACAATCGTTCAAGAAATACACACTTTTCCACCGTTGTTTTATCTGTGTTCCAAAACATCATATCAAGGTGATAAAGCGGAATATCGGTTTTACTGCGCAATTCTCTCGAAAAAGTGCTTTTCCCGCTTCCCGGACAACCTATGACTATAATTTTCTTCATATCATATACACCTGCAAATTTAATACCTATCAATTAAATTATATCATAAAGCGCCTCAAAAGTAAATAGGACGCCGTACAAATTGAACCATACCGTAAGGCGCGCGTTCTATGCACTACTTAAATACGGGCGGAGTAAAATCCGCCCGTACTTCATATATATATCAAATCATCCAAAACTATTTTCTTTTTTTGACTATTCCTATAACAATGGCAATGATAATTATTACAACACCTAAAAATGAAAGTTTAGAATACATGCCGCTTTTATCGTGCGAAATAACAAAAATAGAAGTGGGCAAATCAGCTCCTCCGATGATATCCTTGTTACCCGTTTCGATAATTAAAAGAATAATAGAAAGCAAGATAAGAGCGGCGCCAATTGCCAATAGCAAAAAAGCTATGTGCTTCTTTTTCATTTCATTGCCTCCTTGAGTTAAATCTATCTAACGATCAGATTTTATCACAAATTTGACGAAAAGTAAATAGTCCTGCCAAATTCTTTACAGATTATATTTTCCAAATTAATGAAGCAACATTATAAACAGTAACTATAACCAAGAATATTCCCAAAACAAAAAAATAAATTGCGGTTCTTTTTTCTTGTTTATATTTATATTCTTTAGATGTTATAAACATTGTAATCGCTAAACTAACAAACATTATAGGCATTGTAATATCTGTTGAAAGAGCATTTGTTAAGCCCAATATTCCAAATGCTACTGTTAATGCTGAGAAAAACAGCTTTAGATTTTTCATATCACACCTCAAAAATTCAAATTCATATAATAACTATATTATACCATAAACTGTATCAAAGTAAATAGCCCGAACGGGTAACTTATCTCTTGGAGTTTTAACAACGCCGTTTGATATCGTGAATATAGTGAGTATCGTTGCATAAAGTGTTGCAGCAAATTTGCACCAAAATCACACCAACATTCAACGCCTATTCAGATAGACAAATTGGAATTTATTATTCAGTTGGGGCAATTACAATGTTACAGTTATTACAATAATGAGCGGTGGCTTTAAATCCTGTTATGTCCTGCTTGTTGTTCAACTCAACTCCCTCGACCGCAACTGTCCATCGCCATATAGACGGCTTTTTCTTAGCAGGTATCCATTGGTTTGGTTGGCTTTCACTATATAAATATCCTTCGATCATATCTTTGTCGCAGTAAGGACATTTCATGTTGATTACCTCCTTTGTCAAATTCAAGTTTATCTATCGGCTATATTATACCATATTTTTTACGAAAAGTAAACAGAAGGTCAGAGTTTTTACAAATTTACAAATTGAACCGCACCCCATAGTAGGGCGGGGGCTTGTCTCCCGCCGCATTATTCATTCTATCCTGCAAGATACGGCGGCAGCAAGCCACCGCGCCCTACGGTAACAAAAAAAGCCCTGCATAGCAGAGCTTTTTTGTATTTGAAATGAGCCCAAACGGGTGACTTATCTCTTCGAGTTTTAAGAACACTGTTTGATATCGTGAATAACGTGAAATATCGTGTGATATCGTAGATTTATCGTGTGTTTTCGTGCGATATCGTGAATATCGTGAGTATCGTCGCATAAAGTGTTGCACCAAATTTGCACCAAAATTACACGGGCATTCAACGCCGTTCTGCTCGATAAATTGGAATTTGTCGTTATAAATCAATATTGATTTCGTACTTACCGTCAATGAGTATATAGTTTACATTATACTCTCGTGCAAGGACTAACATTTCTAAATTGTCTGCTAACACGCTTTCCAAAGTATATTCTGTATCATCTCCACGATTTTCAATGACATTTGCATATTTCTTTATGTCGGCAAAGTGGTTTCTGATATACTCTTCACTCATTATCAGACAGTAATATTTGATGCTTTCAAGATAGTTGGCGTCAAAGTCTTTTTGCCAATCGAATGGTATATAGCAACCCTCGACAATTAAGTTTTGCTTGTTCTCAATGGCCGTTTTTACCATTTCGCAAACAATCGACCACAAATATTCGGTTAATTCTTTATCATCCATAGGGGTAAGTTCTGTGTTACCGCTACGAATTAAACCCATTTTCAGATGGTCTATCGACAGATACGGATATTTATATTTTTCAAGCAGTTTTTGGGCGAGTGCAGTTTTTCCTGTATGCGATGCTCCAGTAATTAAAATAATCATTATCTCACCTACAAATTGGAATTTGCTCAATTATTATCAGCAATCCATTTCTTTGACCAATCAAACAAAGTTTCTGACATCAAGTTGAAGTCTACCGTTCCGCCATTTTTCAAATTCATAAATGTTTCGACAATGACCCGTTCATCGGAAGATACAACTTGGAGCAATTCTTTTTGATGGCTGATATAGTTTCCGGTTTGCTTGAAAGCAATTGCCTGTACAACGAAAGAGGCAGATTTATACAGTCCACGCAAAACATCTTCGCTTTTTTCATGGAGCATATTGTGAACACACCCGTGGTATATGTTACAGGCACCGATTTTGATTGCTCTGTTAACAGCATTGTCGTCAACAACAGCCAACACCTCGCCAAGACTTCCCTTGATGGGTGTGGTGTCATAGCAAAATTGGAACAAGTCAGATGGCTCCCAATTCATAATTTCATTTTTCCCTGAAAGGAAACCGCAAGTCAGTTCCCTATGAGCCATTGTGTCCAGCATGTTATTATAAGTTTGAATGTCCATAGCAGATAATTCATCCAAAATTACAACAATATCAATGTCGCTTGTTTCCGTTGCTTCGCCACGACCATAACTACCTTGCAGGCCAACAAACCATACACGGTTTGCAAAGGTTTCATTTAATGATTGTAAAAAGTCTTCCATCCAAGCAGTAATATCGATCATCTTAATCACCTCGTCAAATTGGAATTTGTCAGTATTACAACTGCTTTATCTCATTGGCAATCATAGCCACGTTTTTGGCGTTGGTATCAATTTTAATGGTATTGAGTGCTTGATACATCGGTATTCTTGCTATGCTTCTCTCAATTACATCTTCAGAGCGAATACCTCTTTTTACATCCATTGATAATCTTTCACACAGAGTCTTTTCATCCGCTACAAGCGAGATGCATTTTACCTCACAGTTCTGTGTATCCAGCTTTTCAAGTATGGAATCGATAATACTCTGCTC
>JAZNBI010000133.1:0-28190 GCA_045586995.1 Eubacteriales bacterium
CGCTTGGCCTCCGACTTGTTTCCACATTGAGCTGTCCCGAAACGGTCAAGCTAGTCTTTTTGCCAAAGAAATCCTGAGTATAATCTATTGCTCCGTCAGCCGTTCTCGGCGGATCGTTGGGGTCGAGAGTCGTAACCTGGAACATCTCGCCCGCGCCCTCACAGTCAGAGCCCGTAATCAGCGGAGTGTGAACATACACGAATCCTCTTTCTTGGAAGAAGGTATGCAATGCATAGGCCGCAACCGAACGAACGCGGAAAACCGCATTAAAGGTATTCGCTCTGGGACGCAAATGCGCTATCGTTCTCAAATATTCAAAAGAATGTTTTTTCTTTTGAAGCGGAAAATCGGGCGCAGAAGCACCTTCAACATTTACTTCGTCTGCCTTAAGCTCAAAGGGCTGCTTTGCCTCGGGGGTCAAAACCAACGTTCCCTTTACAACAAAGGAAGCTCCTACGTTCTGCTTTGCTATTTCTTTATAATTATCGATTATCGCATCCTCAAACACTACCTGAAGATTTTTGAAATAACTTCCGTCGTTGAGCTCGATAAATCCGAAAACATTGCTCGCTCTTATAGTTCTTGCCCAGCCGGCAACCGTGATCTTCTTTCCGTCAAAGGCGTCCGGTGTGTTAAAAATTTGTCTTATAGTAGTACGTTTCATAATTAAATCCTTCCGTATTTTTTATGCTTTTTTGTCAATGAAACCATACCTTTTTATTGTATCATATCTTTCACAAAAAAGCAAGTTTTTTTCAAAAAGTTTGCAAAAAATATTAAATTTTATCTTTCGCTCCAAAAATTTTTGACTATTTCTGCAAGTGAAGATGCGTTTCTTGCATATTTCAGATGCTCCCAATGACTTGGAAAAAGCTGCTTGTATTTTTCCGTACCATATCGGTCGTCAATTAAAACAACAACTCCGTTATCGGTCTCGCGCCGTATTACCCTTCCCGCAGCTTGAAGCACATTATTCATTCCCGGAAAAGTATATGCATAATCATATCCCTGCTCGCGTTTGTTTTCAAAATAGTCCCTGATAATATTATTTTCGCTTGAGATCCCCGGCAGTCCCACACCGACTATTATACTTCCGATAAGCCGCTTACCCGGCAGATCTATGCCCTCCGAAAAGCTTCCGCCAAGCACGCAAAATCCGACAAGCCAATCATCGCCTTCCTTGAACTCAGCCAAAAAGCTGTCCTTTTCCTGAGAGGTCATAGACGATTTTTGAACTATCGTTTTAATTTGCGGATATTTTTTCGAAAACTCCTTAAAAACCGATTCCATGTAGCTGTACGAAGGAAAGTAAACCATATAATTCCCCTTCTTTGCGGATATGGTCGCCGCAATACAGCCGCTTATTTTTTTATGCGATCTATCTCTGTCCTCATATCGCGTACTGAGCGAATCTACTGCGATTATACAAATATTATCATTTTCAAACGGCGAGGGAAGCTCTATCGTTCGAGCGTTTTTCCCTCCTCCGAGCAGATCGCAAAAATAATCGAGCGGTGTCAGAGTTGCGGAAAAGAGTACCGAGCTTTTTGCCCTTTGCATACATACATCGGCAATATACGATGGATCAAGGCAAAATATTTTCGCCGATATTTCCCCGCGCAAGATCTCTATATAGGTTACAAAACGCTCGTCATAATATTCGAGTATCGAAATATATTTTTTAAGGTCAAGTAAAATCCCTTGAACGCCCGTCGCAAATTCGCTGTCAAAATTTAAACGCAACCAATTCTCAAAGCATTTGGCGGCATCCTCTACTGCAATATTGAAATCAGCCACGGTGTTGCGACTTATATAAAACCCTGTTTCATTTCCGTCCGCATCGCGCGTAAGATTATCTCGGCAAAGCTTTTTCAATCCGCGCATAATGCGAATTATTTTTTCAAGCGCGTTGTTCAATATCGTTTCGTCATTCGGAAGAATTGAATAAAGCTTTTCAAACATACTGTTCTTGAGTGTTGCAGAGTACATATTCCTCATACGGTCAGCCAAATTGTGCGCCTCGTCTATAAGAAATACGAAATTCGATTCCGACAAAAGATCAAGAGCAAAATATCGGCGAAGATATACCATGGGGTCAAAAACATAATTGTAATCGCATATAATAACATCACAAAGCTCTGAAAGGTCAAGCGAAAGCTCGTACGGGCAAATTCTATATTTACGGGCAATTTGTGTTATGATCTCGGGACGAAATCCGTTTTGAAGCGACAAAAGCTCAAAAATCGCATCGTCAACCCGACTGTAATACCCTCTCGCATACTGACAATCTATAGGGTTACAACAATCGCTCGTTCGGAGCTTTTCTTTTGCGGCTTGACAAATACACATCTGGTCTTTAGCTGCAAGCACGATAGTTTTTATTCGCGCGCCCGCGTCAAAAATCTTTCCTGCTGCAGAATATGCCTCTCGTCTTATACTCGCCTTTGATGTAAGATAAAATATTTTATCAAAAATCTCCTCGCCAAGCGCTTTTACGGTAGGATAAAGCGTAGACACGGTCTTTCCTATACCCGTTGGGGCTTGAACAAAAAGCCGTCCTCCCCTTTTCATAGTTGAATAGCAATTTTTGATAAGCTCGCTCTGCCCATTGCGCAACGATGTGTAAGGGAAAGGAGCATTTTTTATTGAAGGAAGCACCCGTCTGCTTCGAATTATCAAAAGATTTGCCCATCTTTGCGCCTTTATTATCATCCCAAGATAAAAAAGCCGCAGCTCATTGATAGGATATATCTTTTCAAAATATCTAACGTCGTCGGTTTCAATATTATAATAAATAAGGCGCGTATTTATTTGAAAAAGCCCTTCCTTCTCACAAAGAAAATACGCATAGCATTTTAATTGAGCCAAATACTCATCCCGAGGCGGCATCGAAAACTCCGCATTTTTAACAGACTTTATTTCGTCCACGGTAAAATCCGTTCCCGAGCCGAAAACTCCGTCAGCGCGTGCGGAAACCGAAAACCTTATACCTCCCGATTCGATAATATTTGAAAGTGTATATTCGGCATTGTAATCCCCTTTTGCTTCGGATTGAAGCTTTTTGTGAACCGCTTTGCCTATCTCGGCATTGTTTTGCCTTTCCTTGCGGTGGGATGCTCTCGAATCAATATCTCCGCTTTTGAAAGCGATCGAACAAAGCTCTCGCACGGACAACTCAACTGTATCCTGCTCTGTATTATACCTCATTCGTTCACCTCCAAAAAACCTTGAATCTTAAGAAATATCCAGACAAAATTTGCACTTGAAAAGCATTTGCATTTCGAGCTTTTCTTCAATATATACTATATAGTATTATATCATAAACCAAAAATCGAGTCAAGCCGCAAGGAGCATGATATTTACCAATATTTTTGGGGTTACATTTTTCCCGAATTAAGATTATAATAAATAGTAGATTACTATGCAATCTATAAAAAAATCATTGCGAAAAGGATATTGCGATGGAACTTATACTTATAAGCAAAAACAAATTAAAAATCATGTTATCCGACGAGGATATGAAGCGCTACGAATTAAGCACGTCCGGTATAGATTATGACAACACCGAAACCCGCAAAGCGTTTTGGGAAATATTAAATGAGGCCAAGCAAACAACCGGCTTTGATGCCGCAAAAGACAAGATCTTTATTCAGCTCTATCCGTCAAAATCTGGCGGCTGCGAAATGTTTGTCACAAAGCTCGGAGTATTCTCCGCATCCGACGAGCATCAAACAGCACCGATCGCCCGCACAGGCGAAAAGAGTTCTTTACAGGTTCGAAGCAGTAAATATTCACACGGTGGACGCGAACGTACGGGCGCATATCGCTTTGATAGCTTTGAAGCGCTTCTGTGCGTTTGCCGCGAGCTATACAAGCGCAGATGGAACGGAAACAGCTCGGTCTATAAGGATTCGGAAAATATCTACTATTTGATAATTCGTGAAAAATCTGACGGGATTTATTCCGAGTGCGGAGCTCTTGATTTTATTTTGGAATACGGCACAAGCGAAAACCCTAATTCAATACGGCTATACATATCCGAACACGGTCTTTGCTTCTGCCATTTCAACGCGGTGGAAACTCTCGGAAAATTATAAGACAGAAAAAGTTTTATTCGTTTTTCTATTGCAATTGACGAAAATAACTGATATAATAAGCCAAGTGCATTATTTTTATGCACAATTTTTTCGGAGATTGACAAATGGAAAATTGGGAAACTCTTTATGAAAAATGCTCCGCCTGCGAATTGTGTGAGCTTCATCTCACGCGCACAAACTGCGTATTCGGAGTCGGAAACAAAAACGCCTCGCTTATGTTTGTGGGAGAAGCTCCGGGCGAGCAGGAGGATTTAAGCGGAATCCCGTTCGTAGGTCGCGCCGGTAAGCTTTTCGATAAGTTTTTATACGCCGTAGATATCGACAGAGATTCGGTGTATATAGCCAATATTTTAAAATGCCGTCCGCCTCACAACAGAGATCCTCTCCCTCAGGAAGAGGATAAATGTATGGAGCATTTGAGAAATCAAATTCGCCTTGTAAAGCCGCGCATTATAGTTTGCCTCGGCAGAATTGCCGCAATGCGACTTATAAAACCGGATTTCAAAATCACAAAGGAGCACGGAATTTGGTTTGAAAAGGGCAATTTTCTCATTACTGCGGTTTATCACCCCTCTTTGCTTCTTCGTGACCCGAGAAAAAAAGAAGATATGCTTATAGATATGAAAAAAATCAAGGAAAAGCTTGACGAAATAAGCAAGAGGTCTTAAAAATGCAGTACGATGCACTGATAAACTCAACACTGACGCTGTTTTTTATATTGACGGTTGGATTCATCGCGCGCAAGATCGGGTTGATCGACGACAACGTCTCGAAGATCATGTCCAAGATCATGATGTGCCTGGGTCAACCTATGATGATTTTAGGCGCACTTACGGGCGTTGAATACTCGCCCGTTCACCTCAAAGAGGGACTTACCACATTCCTTCTCGGCACTGCAGGGCTCTTATTTCTTTCGGCACTTTCGCATTTAATTTGTTCAAAAATGAAAAATCAATCCGAGCGAAGCATCACTGAATTCGCGGTTGTTTTCGGTAATTCCGCATTCTTCGGATTCCCCGTGTTAGAATCGCTTTTCGGTCCGAGAGCCCTCTTTTTGGGAGCTTTTTACGTGGTTGGCTTCAATCTCTTAATTTGGACGTTGGGTATCACTATTTTAAGCCGCAGTTCACCGAGCGCAAAGCCGACTTGGAAAAAAGCGTTGTTTAATTACGGCACGATACCTTGCCTTATCGGACTTTTGATATATATTTTGCAAGTACCTATCCCGATCTTTATAGGCGAATGCTTTTCATATATTGGAAATATATGCACCCCGTTTTCTATGCTTATCACAGGCGCTCTGCTCGCCACACGCACGCCGAAGCAAATCATCACCTCAAAAAATACATATCTTGTATGTCTGTTAAAGCTTATTGTTTTCCCTTTAATTATAGGGCTTGTTGTAAAGCTTTGCGGATTTTCTGATGAATTCGTTATCTTTTTCACGGCAATGTCGGCAATGCCTACTGCCTCAAGTACCGTTGCTTTCGGAGAGATTTACGACGTTGCCCCCGGATACGCCTCTCAGGTAGTGGGCGTGACCTCTCTTGTCGTCGTTCTGACATTGCCTATTACTATGTACCTTTCTCAGTTTATCTTAATGATATAGAAATATAAAAATCGGTCGGCGTAATGGGTTGTATCCTAAAAGACGGTTTTTATACAAGACAGCATAAAGATAAACGATTACAAGCAGAACCCCTCAAGGAGGAATGCTTATGTAGTCCTCCTCCAAGTGCGCACTTACTCATCACCGCACCTAAAGAGGTGGTACAATATAAAAAAGCCGATGCGGAATAAAATCCATATCGGCTTTTTTACGTACCTTTAAGATACGTCCCTAAGCCGTAGTTTGTTAAACCAAAAATAATAGCACATATTTTTTCTTCCCACTTGACAACATTTTTACATTATGTTATAATTACAAGGTAATACTTATTGGAGGCAAATTATGAAGCACATCAAAACTATTGAAACCAAGAACCTTTGCCAGAGCGCTAAGAACGGCGGATGCGGCGAGTGCCAGACTTCCTGCCAGTCTGCTTGCAAAACCAGCTGCGGTATTGCAAATCAGCAGTGCGAGAGCAAAAAGGAAAGCAAATAATTGCAATATAGAAAAAGCCGCCTGCTTTGGCGGCATTTTTTATAAAATCTCCGAAAAGAAAGGTTAACGTTTTTATGATACACCAGTATAAGCTCGGCGGATATAACATCGTGCTCGACATTTGCTCGGGCGCTATCCACGTCGTTGACGACGTTGCGTACGATATTATAGAACTCTTTCTCTCCGAAACGAAAGAAAGTATAATAGAAAAAATGAGGGAGAAGTACCTCGAAAAAGACGGTATTACCGAGAGTGATATCGACGAGTGTTACGAGCAGGTTCTTTCCCTTCGGGATTCGGGAAAGCTCTTCTCTCCCGACACCTTTGCGCCTATGGCAGGTACACTCAAGGAGAAGACCTCCGGAGTTGTGAAGGCACTCTGCTTACATATCGCGCATACCTGCAATCTTAACTGCTCCTACTGCTTCGCAAGTCAGGGTAAATACCACGGCGAGAGGGCGGTAATGACCCTTGAGATAGGAAAGAGGGCGCTTGATTTCCTTATCGAAAACTCCGGCACAAGAAGAAACCTTGAGGTCGACTTCTTCGGCGGTGAGCCCCTTCTTAATTTTGAGGTCGTAAAGGAGCTTGTTGCCTACGCGAGAAGCATAGAAAAGAAGCATAACAAGAACTTCCGATTCACACTTACCACCAACGGTATGCTTATCGACGACGACGTTATCGACTTTGCAAACCGCGAGTGCGCGAACGTGGTTCTCAGTCTTGACGGAAGAAAAGAGATACACGACCGCTTCAGAGTAGACTACTCGGGAGCAGGAAGCTTTGATAAAATCGTTCCGAAGTTTCAGAAGCTCGTAGAGGCACGAAAGGGCAAAAATTACTATATGCGCGGTACTTTTACGCACGCTAACCCCGATTTCCTTGAGGACATAAAGGTTATGCTTGACCTCGGCTTTAACGAGCTATCTATGGAACCTGTGGTCTGTGCCCCCGGCGATCCTGCGGAACTGACCGAGGACGATATGGAGATAGTTAAGGACCAGTACGAGAAGCTTACATACCTTATGCTTCAGCGTCACAGAGAGGGTAATCCCTTCACCTTCTACCACTATATGATAGACCTCACGGGCGGTCCTTGCATTTACAAGAGAATTTCCGGCTGCGGCTCCGGCACTGAATATATGGCGGTTACACCGTGGGGCGATCTTTATCCCTGCCACCAGTTCGTCGGCGAGGATAAGTACAAGCTTGGAAACATTTACGACGGCGTTACCAACAAGGCGGCGCAGTGCGAGTTTGCCGAGTGCAACGTCTACGCGCGCCCCGAATGCCGCGACTGCTGGGCAAGACTTTACTGTTCGGGCGGCTGCGCGGCAAACGCATTCCACTCCACCGGTTCTGTAAAGGGTGTTTACAAGGCGGGCTGTGAGCTGTTTAAAAAGAGAATGGAATGCGCCATTATGCTTGAAATCGCAAAGCAGCTTGGAGAAGAGGAGTAATGAAGACACCTATCGCTGATTTTTTAATGCGCTATGCCGATTCAGAGCGCATTAGATTGCATATGCCCGGGCACAAGGGCAAGGGCGAGCTTGAAAGGACGGATATCACCGAAATTTTCGGCGCGGACAGTCTTTTTGACGCAGACGGAATAATAGGCGAGTCAGAGAGGCATGCGGGTGAGATTTTCGGGGCTTACAGCTTCTATTCCACAGAGGGCTCGTCACTTTCCATAAGAGCTATGCTACACCTCGCCTGCCTTTACGCCGTGGAAAACGGCAAAGCCCCCCTCGTGCTTGCGGGAAGAAACGCGCACAAGAGCTTCGTTTCTGCGGCGGCGCTTATCGGATTCTCGATTGAGTGGCTTTATTCCGGAGAAGAAAGCTACCTTTCCTGTAACATCACACCCTCGGAGCTTGACGAGAAAATATCGTCGATGAAAAAAAAGCCGACGGCGGTCTATATCACCTCTCCCGACTATCTCGGCAACGTTTCGGATATTTCCGGACTTTCCGCCATATGTAAAAAGCACGGAATGCTCCTTCTCGTTGACAACGCGCACGGAGCGTATCTAAAGTTCCTTAACCCCTCGCGCCACCCCATCGATCTCGGAGCAGATATGTGTGCCGATTCAGCGCACAAAACGCTCCATGCTCTGACCGGCGCGGGCTATCTTCACATCTCAAAAAATGCCCCCCGAACATTTCGCGAGGGAGCAAAATCGGCTATGTCGCTCTTCGCATCGACGAGTCCGTCATACCTTATCCTTTCCTCTCTTGACAAGCTGAACGCCATTCTTCAAGGAGGATATCGCGAAGAATTGTCAGCTAAGCTTCACAAAATCACTCTATTAAAGCAAAAGCTTTCGGATATAGGTTACTCGGTGCTTGACGGTGAACCCCTTAAAATCACTATTCTGGCAAAGCCATACGGATACACGGGAGAGGAGCTTTCAATGCTTCTTTATCAGAAAAATATCGTTTCGGAGTTCTCCGACGTGGACTTTCTCGTCCTTATGCCATCTTCCGATACTCGTGACGCCGAGCTTGACGCACTCCTTTCTGCACTGAGCGCTATTCCGAAAAGAGAGGCGATACATTCCATACCTCCGACTCTTACTCCTACCGCCCGTGCCCTCTCACCGAGAGATGCGGTTTTCTCACCGAGCGAGGAAATAGAGGTCGAGAAGGCGCTCGGCAGAGTGCTCGCCGCCGTGACAGCTTCTTGCCCCCCTGCAGTTCCGATTCTCGTGTCCGGCGAGGTGATAAGCGAAGAAGCAATTCTTGCCTTTAAATATTACGGCACAGAAAAAATCAAAGTAATTAAATAAAAATCAACCGTAACGGTGCGTACTCTAAAGAATTGAGCGCAATACGTTATCTACAACAAAGGGGACAGAGGATGCTTTACATCCTCTGTCCCCTTTGTTGCAAAACGAAATCACGGCATACCTCTGTCGAGATATACCGTATTCTTGTTAAACTGTCCTTTAGAGTGTTGCTCTGATCGCCGACCGATTTTTTCATTTTTCTTCAAAGCAGGCGGCTACAAACGAGTAAAGCTCGAAATATTTATCCTTATCCTTTGGAGCAAAATAATATTTTGTCATATTTGAAAAAATATATGCTTTATCCTCGCCCAAATAAAACGTATACAAGCCGTCTTTTCCCTCGATTCTAACACGAATATCCCAATTGCCCTCGCTCGATTCTTCACTACCCTTATATGTATATTGTTCAAATGCGTTTGATATTTTTTGCAAAAGCGAATCATAATTATCCGTAATGCGGACCTCTCGCGACTCGGGCAATAATTCTGTTTTCACAACGGGGTCGGTTATTACAACGCTTGCAATATCCTGAGGATTTTTTATATATTCAATCATTTCATTAAAATCCCGCTTTGACTTAAAAGTATCTCCCAATAACAAAAACAGTATAAAACCTACTGTCACACCGATTATAATTATTCCCCAAATAACCGTCCCGTGCTTTAGATTGTTTTTCATATATCCTCCATATTTGACTTTGGCAAATTATTTGAAATCGTTTACTATCTTTTTAAAGATATTTCCGCGCTCCTCAAAATTATAAAAGGCATCAAAGCTTGCGCAAGCAGGCGAAAGCACCACCGTGTCATTTTCATTTGCAAGTTCCCTTGCGCATACCACCGCGTCATAAAAATTTGCCTTTTCTTTAACAATAAGACCGCACGAGCCGTACTCTGCATTCTCAAAAATCGCATCCTTGATTTTCCCTGCGGTTGCGCCTGTAATAACGACCGCCTTTGCTTTTTGACAAAGCACCTCGGCAAGTAGGTCAAATGGGATTTTTTTATCATATCCGCCGCAAATCACTATCGGCTTGACAGTCATAGCGCGCAACGCCGAAGCGGTTCTTGTCGGGGTGGAGTCTATTGAGCTGTTGTAATATTTAACTCCGTCAAGCTCGCGAACAAACTCCATTCTGTGCTCGACGCCGCCAAAGCTTTGCGCGAGTTTCTTTACCGTGTCGGGAGAAACCATTCCGAAAAGCGCTCCGATTGCCGCCATATAATTTTCAACGTTATATCTGCCGGGTAATTTAATTTCTTCTGTTCTTAAAAACGGCGTTTCGGTTTTTCCGTCGGAATATATAATAACTCCGTCGCGCTCAAAGACCGCGCAGCAATTTTTCTTGTTTTTGGGAACGATACTTTCATAGCTTGAACGTAACGATGAAAAATATGTTGTCGGAATATCGCTTTTATCTGCAATCTCTGCCGTTATATTGTTTTCCGAGTTTGTAATCAGCCGTTGGCAAGAAGCGCAAATATTCTTTTTTGCATCGACATATTCATTCATATCAATATGCCAATTCAAGTGATTTGGAGAAACGTTCGTTATAACAGCCAGCTTTGGGGATTTTCTCATTGTTTGAAGCTGAAAGCTCGAAAGCTCAACAACCGCAAAATCCTTTTCACACATTTCATTCACTCTCGGAAGCAACGGTTTTCCGATATTTCCGCCGACAAACACCCTACTCTGCTCGTTTTTTTCAAGCTCAAGCATCTTAAAAATGAGAGTGGTTGTAGTTGTCTTTCCGTCACTGCCCGTAACTCCTATAACGGTTGCGGGTGTCAGCTCAAAAAACACTTCCATTTCGGATGTCAGCACCGCTCCGCGTTCACACGCGGCTTTGATTTGCGGAAGGTCATTTCGTATTCCGGGCGAACGGAAAATAATATCCTCATCAATACCCTCCAAATAACCCTCTCCGAGAATAAGCTTAACACCCTTTTCTTTTAATTCGGTTGCAACCTTACCGAGCTGTTCTTCGCTTTTTTTGTCACGAGCCGTTACCCGTACTCCCAATTCAGCCAAAAGGTTTAAAAGAGGGGTATTGGAAATACCTATTCCTATCACGGTACAGCTCCTTTTGTTGACAAAATCCGATAATGTTCTGTTTTTCATAATCTAATCCCCTCCTCAAGCTCTTTACCCTATATTATATAGCAAAAACGATTGTTATGCAATAGATTAAAAAAAAGACCTATAATAAAAAAATTTTGTAAATTCCTCTTTTCAAAATGATTTTTTTTTGGTATAATATACTGGTATTACAAATGAAAGGATATCAAAATGGCAGCTACAAAGAATAAACCGGTAAAAACGCAATATGATAATCAAAGTATAAAGTCATTAAAGGGCGCTGATCGTGTTCGCAAACGTCCGGCGGTTATTTTCGGCTCGGATGGACTCGAGGGTTGTCAACATTCTTTTTTTGAAATCCTTTCAAACTCGGTCGACGAAGCAAGAGAAGGACACGGCTCAGAGATAAAAGTAACGGTTTTTAACGACCACTCCATAGAGGTTGACGACCGAGGACGAGGCGTTCCGCTCGGATATAACGAAGCGGAAGGCAGATGGAACTGGGATCTTATTTACTGTGAGCTGTATGCCGGCGGTAAGTATGATAACAACTCGGATAATTCGGCGTATGAATATTCCTTGGGACTAAACGGACTCGGCGCGTGCGCAACACAGTACAGCTCGGAGTATATGGATGTATATTCCTATGACGGCACAAATGTTTACAGTATAAGCTTTGAACACGGCGAGCCGACTACTTCGCTTTCAACGCGCGAGCTCGGAAAAAGCGAGCGACGCACAGGAACCGTTATCAAGTGGCGTCCCGATATTCAGGTGTTTACAGACATCAAAATTCCCCACAGCTTCTTTATTGATACGCTAAGACGTCAATCGGTCGTTAATGCGGGAATTTGCTTTACTCTGATGCTTCAACAGCCGGACGGCTCCTTTATAGCGCAGGAATTTCTGTATCAAAACGGAATTTCCGACTATATTTCCGAGCTTGCCGGAGAAACAAGCATGACGTCGCCTATATTATGGCATTTGGAAACACAAGGACGCGACCGCGAGGACAAGGAAGAATACAAACTCAAAGCCGACTTTTCTTTCTGTATTTCAAACACCGTAAACGTGCTTGAGTATTATCACAATTCAAGCTTTTTGGAATACGGCGGTGCACCCGACAAAGCGGTAAAAACCGCATTTGTTTACGCGGTAGACAAATACCTCAAATCAAGCGGCAAATACAATAAAACCGAAGCTAAAATAACTTTTGCCGATATTGCGGATTGTCTTGTGTTGGTAATAAACAGTTTTTCAACCATAACATCCTATGAAAACCAAACGAAAAAATCGATAACCAACAATTTCATATATGAAGCAATGACCGATTTTCTCAAAAAGAATCTTGAAATCTATTTCACGGAAAATCGTGTCGATGCGGAAATGTTTACAAATCAGGTCTTGATAAACAAGAGAAGCCGTGAATCTGCCGAAACCACTCGGCTTAACATAAAGAAAAAGATCTCCGGAACTCTTGATATAGCCAACCGAGTTGAAAAATTTGTAAATTGCCGCTCCAAAGACCCTGAATTGCGAGAGCTTTATATCGTGGAGGGTGATTCTGCGCTTACATCCTGCAAGCTCGGCAGAAATGCCGAATTTCAAGCAATTATACCTGTGCGCGGAAAAACGCTTAACTGTCTGAAAAGCACTTATGACAAAATTTTCAAAAGCGAGATTATTACCGATTTGCTCAAGGTTATCGGTTGCGGTGTCGAAATAAACGGCAAGGTCAAGGGAGATATGGTTCCGTTTGATATCAATTCGTTGAGATGGTCAAAAATCATAATCTGTACCGATGCCGACGAAGACGGATTCCAGATAAGAACTCTTTTGCTAACGCTTTTCTACCGTTTACTTCCCACGCTTTTAAAAGAAGAAAAGGTATTTATCGCAGAATCTCCGCTTTTCGAAATAACTGTAAAAAATGATATATATTTTGCTTACAACGAGTTTGAAAAAGCAGAGATATTGAAGAATATAGGCAATCAAAAATATACTATTCAGCGTTCAAAGGGACTTGGCGAAAACGAGCCGGATATGATGTGGCGGACCACGATGAATCCCGCAAGCAGACGGCTTGTAGCGGTTAAACCGGCAGACGCCAAGGCGACAGAGGAGATATTTGATACATTGCTTGGTGATAATCTTCCTGCGCGAAAGCAGTTTATTACCGATCACGGAAATGAGTATATAAAGGAAGCTGACATTTAAAAATCAAATAAAGAGCCGAATAAAAAATCGGCTCTTAATATGCGGGTATGGCGGAATTGGCAGACGCGTAAGATTTAGGATCTTATGTTAATTCGTGCAGGTTCGACCCCTGTTACCCGCACCACCGGCAGTGCCGGTCCCAAAACTCGGGGACTGACACTGCTGACTTTTTATTCAGCGCCCGATGGCGAAGTTTCGTTATGAATATCCGCACCAGACAATAGAAAACCGAACCCTTTGCCTATCGGCATTGGGTTCGGTTTTCTTTTTTCACTTTTCAATACTTAACAATCAGTTCACGGTGTAGCCCTGTGCTTCCACGATCTTTACAAGCACTTCGTCTGCAATATCCTTGTTAAGCGTCACTATTGCAGTGCCGGATTCGTGGCTGACAACTGCACTTTCTACACCGTCAAGCTCCTCAAGAGCTTTTTTAACTCTCATTTCGCAATGACAGCACATCATACCTTGTACCTTTAAAATTTTTTCCATAGTAATAATCTCACTTTCTTTTTCCTTATTCATATTTGATTTATATTTACGCCTACGGACGCTATCCTGCTTTGAGGAACGAATATCCGTAAAATTCAGTCTGAGTGCGTTGCTCACCACAAATACGCTCGAAAGACTCATTGCCGCCGCGCCTATCATAGGATTGAGAAGCAAACCAAAAGACGAGAACACGCCTGCGGCAATCGGAATTCCAATCACATTGTAAAAGAATGCCCAGAATAAATTCTGGTGAATAATTTGCAAAGTTGCCGAACTTAAACGAATTGCAGACGGCACATCCCCTAAGGTGCTTTTCATCAGCACGACGTCTGCGGCATCTATGGCAACGTCGCTTCCCGCACCGATGGCAATGCCGATATCGGCTCTTGTCAGCGCTGGTGCATCGTTGATGCCGTCGCCTACCATTGCCACCTTTCCGTTTTCCTGCAGTTTTCTGATCACGCTTTCCTTGCCGTCGGGAAGCACGCCTGCAATCACCTTATCCACACCCACCTGTTTGCCTATCGCATTTGCGGTTTTTTCGTTATCACCCGTGAGCATCACAACTCGGATACCCATATTCCTTAGCTCGCGAATGGCATCGGGGCTGTCCTCTTTGATGACGTCGGCAACGGCAATCACGCCAAGAAGCCGACCGTCATAGCTGAAATACAGCGGCGTTTTGCCTTGTGACGACAGTTCTTCGCATCTTTGTTTGATATTTGCCGAAACATCGGAATAATTTTCTATAAATCCTGCATTACCTCCTACCAAGAGCTTGTTTTTATAAACTGCGGAAAGTCCGCTTCCCGCTACCGTGTGAAGCTCGGTTACGTCTAACGTCTGAAGCTTTAATTCCTCTGCTTTTTGCAAAATTGCTTTTGCGAGAGGATGTATACTGTTCTTTTCAAGGGCGTAAGCATACTGCAAAAGCTGGTTTTCGGTAATATTATTCTCGGTTATAATATCGGTTACAATTGGTTCGCCCTTTGTAATTGTACCTGTTTTATCAAGAACCACGGTAGTGATCTTCCCTGTTATCTCAAGAGATGACGCCGTTTTGAAAAGAATTCCGTTTTTTGCGCCAACTCCGCCTGATACCATAATGGCAACAGGCGTTGCAAGACCTAATGCGCAAGGGCAACTGATAACGAGGACTGAAATGGCACGCGCCAAAGAAAAGCCAAACGCACCGTTGCTGACAAGCATCCATACGATAAAGGTTACGAGCGCGATTCCGATCACAATGGGAACAAAAACACCCGAAACCTTGTCGGCTGCCTTGGCAATGGGGGCTTTTGTTGCCGCAGCATCGCTGACCATTTTAATTATTTGAGATAGTGTTGTATTCTCGCCGACACGGGTTGCCTCGCACCTTAAAAATCCCGATTGATTAAGTGTCGCAGCAGAAACATTGTCGCCTGCTTCCTTATCCGTGGGAACGCTCTCACCTGTCAATGCCGACTCGTTGACGGCACTGCTACCTTCCAGGATTATGCCGTCCACGGGAATATTCTCGCCGGGGCGAACAACGAATATATCGCCACGCTTTACCTGCTCAACCGGAATGACAACTTCTTCTCCGCCGCGCATGACCGTTGCGATTTGAGGAGCTAAGCTCATCAGCTTTTTTAGCGCGTCTGTGGTTTTGCCCTTAGAGCGCGATTCAAGCATTTTTCCAAGCGTAATCAGAGTTAAAATCATCGCCGCCGACTCAAAATATAGGTCGTGCAAATAATGCTTCATCTCGACTATATCACCGCTGACCGCCGTCATACGAAAGAGCGTATAGGTGCTGTACACAAAAGCCGCGCCCGCTCCGAGAGCGACGAGTGTATCCATATTTGGCGAGCGATGCATTATCGCCTTAAATCCGCTTATGAAAAATTTTTGGTTTATAACCACAACAACTGCGGAGAGCAAAAGCTGTAAAAGTCCTATTGCCAATGGATTTTCCGAAAAAACGCTCGGCAAAGGAAATTTCCACATCACGTATCCCATGGAAATATACATAAGAACTGTCAAAAAAACGAGAGAAGATATCAGACGCTTTTTCATCACGGGAGTTTCGGTATCCTTTATGCCGTCATCATTGACGGGGCTTTGATTTTGGTTTTTTTCACCTGCAAGAGAAGCGCCGTATCCTGCGGAATTTACCGCTTTAATAATAGCTTCGGAAGACACCTCTCCCTGTACAATCATAGAATTGGTGAGTAAGCTCACCGAGCAATTTTTAACACCGGGAATCTTTGACACCGCTTTTTCAACTCTTGCGCTGCAAGCGGCACAGCTCATTCCGGTCACTTTATATTGTTCCATATTTTGCATTTCCTTTACTTCATCAGCTTTTGAATGGTAACTAAAAGCTCATCAACCGTTTCTTCTTTATCTGCCTTAATATCATTTACCACACAGGTTTTTATATGCTCTGAAAGCAGTTCTTTATTAAAGCTGTTAAGCGCTGCTTGAATAGCGGAAATCTGAACTAAAATATCGGTACAATAAGCATCATTGTCGATCATGGATTTCACGCCGCGAACCTGACCTTCAATGCGGTTTAACCTATTGACCAGCTTTTTATATTCTTCTTCAGACCTTTTTTTCGTTTTATGATAGCAACATTCTTTTATTTTAACCACCTCCACACCATGCATTATATACCCCACAGGGGTATTTGTCAATAGGATTTTCGCTTTTAAATAAACGGTTATCAAAAATTATCCGTTGCAGATAAACAGAGCTCTGCAACGGATAATTTACTATTTATTGATTGTGGAGTTTTCTTTTGAGCTGCAACAACATCCGCTGCATCTGCCGCACGATTTTGAACACAATAAGCTCTCGGGACACCCGATACACTTTTTCCCGCTCTTTTTGGCTTTAATTATATACGCTACAGCACCGCCGACAATCAATATAATTGCGATAACAGCAATAATTTCCGTAGTATTCATATTTCTTTTCATCAAGCAGTTGCGCCGAGAGCATATTCTGCTTTAAGCTCCTTGTTTTTCTTAATAATCAGAACAGTGATAATCACTGCAATGACAGCGATAACTTCCAAACCAACGATAGGTATCCAAGGTGCGCTGAAGCTTCCGCCTGTAAATATCGTACCAAAGAAGAAGGTAAGGAAACCGATAGAGTAACCAACTGCCAACTGAAGTCCAATACCCGCAAAGAGCCATTTTTTGCTCTTGATTTCAGCGTTCATCGCACCGATTGCAGCAAAGCAAGGAGGTGTAAAGAGGTTGAACATCAAGTATGCAAGAGCCGCAACCTTGGTAATTGCCATAATACCTGCGACCTCAGCCCCGGCGCCTTCCATCATTTCAAGTGCATCTGTATCAATTAAATTTTCAAGACCAACGAAGCAAACGGCAAGAGTACCAACTACATTTTCCTTTGCGATAAATCCGGTAATTGCCGCAGCCGCAAGCTGCCAAGCAACCACACCGACAATGGGAGCAAAGATATATGCAAAGGGAGTAGAAATGCTTGCAAGTACAGATTCACTTGTATTTTCTACGGGAACTAATCTCCAACTAAATGACTGCATCAACTGAACGGCAAAATTACAAACGAGAATGATTGTACTTGCCTTTACGATATAAGCCCAACCGCGTTGAAGCATAGAAACGGTTGCCTTGCCAAAACTCGGCACTTTATATTCAGGAAGCTCGATAATGAAGAAGTTCTTTCTGTTTTTATAACCTGTCAGCTTGTTGATAAGAAGCGCGCAAAGGAGAATGATAGCTATACCTACAAAGTACATCGCTGTACCAACCCATTCGGATTCGTTAAAGAAAGCACCTGCAAAGAGCGCAATCACGGGAAGCTTTGCACCGCAAGGCATAAAAGGAGTCAGCATAGCAGTCGCTCTGCGCTCACGCTCGTTTCTGATGGTACGGCAAGCCATAACACCGGGAATTGCACACCCTGTACCGATTACGAAAGGAATAACGGATTTGCCTGAAAGACCAACCTTTTTGAAGATGGGGTCAAGAACAACGGTTGCACGAGCCATATATCCGCAATCTTCAAGAAGATCGATGAGGAAATACATCACCATAACAAGAGGTAAGAAGCCAACAACTGCACCAACACCACCGATGATGCCGTCAACTATAAGAGATGTAATAAGCGGATTTGCATCTGCCATCAAAGTGCCGACCCATTCTCCACACACTTCAATAAATGTGACAAGACCGGGGATTACCCATTCATTAGTTTCCCCCTCGTTGAATATGTAACCTTCTGCAATCCAAGCACCGAGTGTGGACTGAGAAATGTAGAACACGAGGAACATAATCACGGCAAAAATGGGAAGTCCAAGCCACTTGTTTGTAAGAATATCGTCGATTTTATCTCCAAAATTTTTATTTTTTGTTAGTGTCTTTCTCGTTTCAACTGCCTTTACAATGCCGTTTACAAATTCAAAACGCTTTTTATCTGCCGCTTGCACGACCGCCTTATCGGTTAAGTCAATATTGCCCTGAAGATAGGGCGCTGATTGTGTTTTACCCAAAACCTTGATAACCGATTTTACGACATTGTCAAGCCCATTTCCGTTCAAGGATACAGTTTCAACAACAGGACAACCAAGTTTTTCCGAAAGAGCCGCAGCATCAATCTTATTATTCTTCTTTTTGTTAGCATCGGACTTATTCAGAGCAACGACCACAGGAATACCAAGCTCCAAAAGCTGTGTTGTGAAAAACAGGCTGCGGGAAAGATTGGTTGCATCCACAATGTTGATAATAGCATCGGGATGCTCATTTTTTATGTAAGCACTTGTTATACTTTCTTCAGCTGTAAAGGGGGACATAGAATATGCTCCGGGAAGGTCAACCGCGATAAGCTCTTTTTCGCCGTGAAATCCTTTTTTTATGATATGTTCTCTTTTTTCAACGGTAACGCCTGCCCAGTTTCCCACCTTTTCGTTTTTTCCGGTCAAGTAATTATACATCGTTGTTTTACCGCTGTTGGGATTGCCCGCTAAAGCAATTCTCATGTTTAATTCCTCCTAAAAAGATTCATTATAGTTTAAGGTCAATGCCCATAAAAAATAAATTTCAGTTGACTATGTGTAACTAACGGTCAAATTCTCAGTTACCTATCGCTAACCGATTGTCAAAAAAGAAAACAGCAAAATATGCTGAGATCTTTTATATCTGAATTGCTTCTGCAAGCTGTCTGTCAATATTATATCTGCCGTCCTTAATGGAAACGACACAGCCGCTTCTGCGATGCTTGATTACAGTAATCGGCTCTCCTACATAACAACCAAGAGAAAACAAAAAGGATTTCAGCTCTTCGTCATTTGTTTCTATATCAGAAATAATATATTCTTTTCCCTCTTCTGCTCTTGTAAGATTCATTGCTTATCCTCCGTTTGAAAATCAGTTACCCTTGGCTAACCGAGAATATTATATTCCATTTTATTCGTTTTGTCAATCTGTTTTTTTAATATTTTCTCCAAAAAAACAAATTTTGTGAATTATTATAACTTCGGTTGCCTATTGCTAACCGATTTGTTGTATATTTCGACAACAGATACTTTTATTTATATAAACAAGGTTGATTTTTATTGCCCAATAGTGTATAATTGTATATTATAATGATCTGAGGGGGTTCTCGGTTATGAGCTTATACAGTTCCGGCGAAATGTATCTTGAAACGATCTATATTTTATCTGAAAAATCGAGCAATGTCCGCGCTCTTGATGTTTCTGAGAAAATGGGTTTTTCAAAGCCAAGTGTGTCAAGGGCACTCAAAAAATTAGTCAATGAGGGTTTTATTGAAATCAACAGCTACGGCTATATCGCACTTTCCGACAAGGGCAAAACCATTGCAGAAAAAATATTCGAACGCCATAACATCCTTACACAAATGCTGATGAACCTCGGCGTAGATGAAAAAACCGCCACCGAGGATGCTTGCAAGATTGAACATGATATCAGCGATAAGTCCTTCGAGGCGATCAAAAAGCATATGAGTTCTTACAGCAAATAATATAGCCCCTTATCTTTCTTTATATCACACTTCCGCTGATCTTCTTTTTTGCCCATATAAAGAGAGCTTCGGACATTTCATCAAATACACCGTCAACTCATCTAAAATTACTACCCTATCAATATCACTAAATTTACACTCTACATGTTAATTATATCATATTTGAACATAATATACCACCAAATTCATATAATAATATAAAAATAAATTTTATGATGGTGTGATTATGAAAAAATCAATTGGTTTATGGCAATTTGCAAGCTTTGCGGCAGTATCGTTTCTGGGAACTATTTTACACTTTCTGTACGATTGGACAAATAGCACCTTCGCAGCACTTTTTTCCGGCGTAAACGAGTCTACTTGGGAGCATATGAAGCTCCTTTTCTTTCCGATGTTTCTCGTTGCCGCCGTACAAAGTTTTTTTATAGGTAAGGAATATAAAAGCTTTTGGTCTGTTAAGCTTAAAGGAACACTTCTCGGCCTTGTTTTGATTCCGATAATATTTTATACTTACAACGGCGCGTTTGGCAAGTCGCCCGATTGGATTAATATCAGCATTTTCTTTATAGCGGCGGCGATTGCTTATATATATGAAACAAGACAGTTTAACAAATCGTCTGTATCTTGTATCTCGCCAAAATTGGCATTTGCAATTTTCTGCTTGATAAGCGTTGCCTTTTTTGTATTCACTTTTATACCGCCGAAAATTCCGCTGTTCCAAGACCCGACTGACGGATACTACGGATTGATTAAATAAATTTACAGGGGATGAGTCAAATGCAAAAATGCATTTGATACTCACCCCCATCGTTTTTGCTTGATGACTAAACGCCATTATTTTGCCCCTCAAAAACAGGCAAAAGCGCAAATTCCGAGCATCAAAAAAGCCGACCGTCGGCTTTTTTTCGCAGGGACTGCGCCAATTGACGCAGCCCCTGAATTTATATATTATTGATTATATCGGTTGCTCTTTCAAGCGCTTCGTCAATATTTCCAAGGAAATTCTCCTTGCCTATTTCTTCGAAAAGCCCCGATTTTTTGACTGCCAAAAGCGGTTGCTCATTGAGATGAGAAAACAAAATTTTAATATTTTTATTTTTAAGAGTATTATATAATTTTTTCAACGCGTTTAACGCCGAAATATCTATTATGGGTATAGTTCTCATTCTTAATATAACGACCTTTGTATTTTCACTCACAACAATATCGGAAATTCTGTCAGAAGTTGCAAAAAACATCGGGCCATCAAACTCAAATATGCAGGTGTCTTCGGGAATTATCTTCATTCGTGAATCCTCTGACGACGCCTTTTTCCATGAACGCACGTGTGTAACATCACTCATGCGCTTCACAAAAAATATCACTGTAATAAGCATGCCGAACTCAATCGCTACAACAAGGTCAAACACTACAGTAAGAATAAACGTAATTACCAAAACCAAAATGTCGGTTATCGGAGCCGTTTTGCAAATTTCTACAAAATGACGCCACTCGCTCATATTATATGCAACCATAAACAAAATAGCTGCAATAACAGGCATCGGAATCCATGCGGCGTACGGCATCAAAACCACGAGAATGAGTAACAGAACGATTGCATGCACTATTCCCGAAATCGGAGTTCTTCCTCCGTTTTTAACGTTTGCCGCAGTTCTTGCAATAGCACCCGTTGCAGGGATACCTCCAAACAGTGCGGAAAAAATATTTCCTGCTCCCTGCGCTATCAATTCGGTGTTGGAATTGTGCTTGTCGTCAATCATACCGTCCGACACAACGCATGAAAGCAATGACTCTATTCCCGCCAAGATCGCTATAGTAAAGGCACTCGGCAAAAGCGAACGCACAAGCGATACATCAAAATTCGGAAGCGAAAACTTCGGCAGACTGCTTTTGATTTGATAAAGGTCGCCTATCGTAGTGACCTCCATACCTATAACTTTAACCAAAATAATTCCCAAAACGACAACGATTATAGAGCCGGGAATTTTTTTGCTTATTTTCGGCCAGATAATAAGAACGGCAAGAGAAACAACCCCAACAATAACTCCTTGTGGATTTATCGTCGATATCGAAGAAATAACCGCTTTGATTTTTTCCAACGTTTCAATAGCATTTGTTCCCGCAGGAAATGTAAGCCCAAAAAAATCCTTTAACTGTCCGATTATAATAGTAACGGCAATTCCCGCCGTAAATCCCGTCGTGATTGTATAAGGAATGAATTTTATAAGCGAGCCGATTTTGCAAAATCCCATAACTATCAAAATAATTCCCGCCATAATTGTGGCTATGACCAATCCGCTGACCCCAAACTGCGCAACGATACCTGCAACAATTGTTGCAAATGCCGCCGTAGGGCCGGATATATTAACACGGCTTCCGCCAAGCAATGAAATCACAAAACCCGCAACGATTGCGGTATACAGTCCCTGTTCGGGAGAAACACCCGAAGCGATCGCCAACGCTATGGATAACGGCAAAGCAATGATAGCAACGATTATTCCTGCGACAATGTCATTAACAAGTTGCTTTTTGTTGTAATTCTTAATTGTTTTAGTAATTTTAGGTTCAAATATTTTCATAGTCTTTCCCTTGCCTATAATTTCATTCATAAAAACATCTCAAATAAATATACTACTGCACACGCAGAAAAAGCGACCAAAAATAAATTTTCGGTAAGCCACGCAATTATAATTCCAACTGCGAACGCAAGAAAGCCCGCAAAAAAAGAGTCGGTGGTTTCAAAAATCGCAGGAACCGTCATCACGGCAAGCGTAACGTAGGGTACGTAATAAAGGAACGAGCGAATAAATTTATTTGATATCGGCTTTCGCAAAAGCGTGAGCGGAATCGTTCGTATTGCGTACGTAACCGCCGCCGCAACTAAAATATAGATATATATGTTATTTTTCATCGCCATCCTCCTTCAAAGGAAATATAAGAGCGGCGGCAGATGATATAACCACGGTAAGAATAATTATTTTCGTTCCGTAAGAAACAGACGAGAAAACGGGTAAAGCCGAGCAAATTATGCTGAGCAACATCGAAGAAGCGACAACTATCAAGACCGCTCGGTTTTTCTTCGCGGCAGGAATCATAATAGCGATAAACATTCCGTAAAGCCCGACACTCAAAGCGTTTACTGCGCTTAACGGCAAAACATTTCCCAAAGCCGCGCCGCACCAGGTGCCAAGACACCATCCCGGCACGGCAATTGCCATCATACCAAAATAAAAGGCAGGATCAATTTTTCCGTCCTGACCTATTGAAGCCCCGAAAAGCTCGTCGGTAACGGCAAATCCCATAAGCATGCGGTGCGGCAAGCGCGCCTTTGATGAAAGCTTTTGGCTCAGTGCACAGGACATAAGAAGATAGCGGGAATTCGCCACGAACTCGGCAAGCGCGATTTCGAGATATCCGCCGCCAGACGCGATAACCTCAAACACCGTATATTCACCCGCGGAGGCGTTTAGCAATATGCTTGCCAGCGCAGACTGCATTGCGCTGAGCCCTGCCCGAGAAGCAGTGATTCCAAGAGAAAATGCCACCGCTATATAGCCGAGGCAGATAGGTATTCCTATTTTAAAACCGTTAAAAAAATCTTTTTTTATGGTATTTTCCGACATTTTCTCAAACACCCGTTATTTTTATTTTATTTTGTTATTATAGTATATATTTTGCGCTTTGTCAATATTGCCGACGACAAATGTATTTATAAATATACATATTCACCATCGGAATATACGGAATATTCGCGAAAAGCCGATGTTTATATCCTATATCTCATACTTTTTTACATACATTCTATTGTTTTAAATCGCGTTAATGGTTGCTATGCACAAATCCTTTGAAAGTGCGTTTTATTTTGAATAAAATATTGACATTTATCGAAAAATGATGTATAATTATGCATATAAATTGGAATAAACAAACATTTTTTGAATATACGGAGGCAACTATGTCAAACGATAAACTTTGGGCAGGGCGCTCAAAAGCAACTACCGACCGCGAGGCAGATGATTTTAACTCATCGCTTCACTTCGACAAAAGAATGTACGAATGTGATATAAGGGGTTCTCAGGCGCACGCGAAAATGCTGGCTAAGCAAGGTATTATAAGCGCTTCGGATGCCCAAAAAATTTGTAACGGGCTTTCGGAAATTTTATCGGATATAAAAAGCGGCAAGCTTGATTTTTCGTCTGATGCCGAAGACATCCATATGTTTATTGAAAGCGAGCTTACAAGCCGTATCGGCGATTCCGGAAAACGCTTGCACACCGCGCGCAGCCGCAACGATCAGGTTGCGTTGGACCTACGTCTTTATTTGCGTGATGAATGTGATAAAATAACCGACCTTCTTTCGTCATTGATAAAGGTTATTTCAACACTTGCAAAAAAATATACCTCGACTATTATGCCCGGATACACACACCTTCAGCGTGCGCAGCCCATCACCTTCGGGCATCATATACTTGCATACGCAATGATGTTTTGCCGTGATATAGACCGTATAAACGACACAAAAAAGCGTATGAATTCTTCCCCTCTCGGCTGTTGCGCTTTGGCAGGAACTACCTATCCCATAGACAGAGAATTCACTGCAAAGGAGCTTGAATTTGACACTATCTGCTTAAACAGCTTGGACGGAGTTTCCGACCGTGATTTTGCCGTCGAGCTGGCTTCGGCGCTTTCAATCTGTATGATGCACCTTTCAAGATTTTCCGAGGAGTTGATATTATGGTCATCCTGGGAATTTGCGTTTGTTGAGCTTGATGACGCATATACTACCGGCTCGAGCATTATGCCGCAGAAAAAGAACTCGGATATGGCAGAGCTTGTCCGCGGCAAAAGCGGACGGGTTTTCGGAAATCTCACTTCATTATTAACTATGCTAAAGGGACTTCCGCTTGCATACAACAAGGATATGCAGGAGGATAAAGAAGCAATTTTCGATGCCGTCGATACAACGAAAAAATGTCTTTCGATATTTATACCGATGCTTGCTACAATTAAGGTTAAAAGCGAAAATATGTACCGTGCGGCTCAAAAGGGCTTTATAAACGCTACCGATTGCGCTGACTATCTCGTCGGCAAAGATATGCCCTTCAGAACCGCATATAAGCTAACGGGTGAGCTTGTGGCTTACTGTATCGAGCATAACACTGTTTTAGACGAGCTTCCTATAGAGATTTACAAAGAAAAGAGCGAGTTGTTTGACGTTGACATATACACTGCAATAAAGCTTGAAAATTGCGTCGCGCGCAGGACAAGCATCGGCGGTTGCGGAAAAGAATCGATCGACTTGCAGATAGAATTTATTAAAAGTAAAATTAAATTTTAAAAAGGAAATTTCTTAAGATGAAGAAAATATTTATTGACGGAAGTGCGGGAACAACAGGACTTCGCATTCACGAACGGCTTGCCGCCTTTAAGGATATAGAGCTGATTACCCTTTCCGAGGAAAAACGCAAGGATCCACAATACAGAAAAGAAGCACTCAATTCTGCCGATTTTGCATTTTTGTGCCTTCCGGATGCAGCGGCGATAGAAGCTGTATCAATGCTTGAAAACGAAAACACCGCAATTATAGACACGTCAACCGCTCACCGCACCGCAAGCGGTTGGGACTATGGATTCCCCGAGCTTTCCGCGGCTCACCGAAAAGCGATATCCCACTCAAAACGAGTTGCCGTGCCGGGATGTCACGCGAGCGGTTTTGTCGCTTTGGTCTATCCTTTGGTCGCTTCGGGCATTATTCCGAAGGACTCTAAGCTGTGTTCATTTTCTATTACGGGATATAGCGGCGGCGGAAAAAATATGATTGCCGCATACGGTTCTGAGGACCGTTCTGAGCTGTATGACGCTCCGCGTCAATACGCACTTTCACAAAAGCACAAGCACCTTCCCGAAATGACGGCAATTACAGGACTTTCCTATGCACCGGTTTTCTCTCCGATAGTAGCCGACTATTACAGCGGTATGGAGGTAACCGTACAGCTGTTTGAAGCTTCCTTAAACGGAAATATAAATGATATCAAAAAAATATACGCCGAAAAATACGTATCAGGACTTGTAAAATTCAAAGAAGCCCCCGACGCCGACGGTTTTTCGTCCGCGTGTGCGCTTTCGGGACGCGACGATATGGAGATATCGGCATTTGGGGAGGATGGCAGAATTATACTTGTAGCGCGCTTTGACAATCTCGGTAAAGGTGCATCCGGCGCAGCCATTCAATGCCTTAACATAATGCGCGGTGCAGATGAAAAAATCGGACTTGTATATTAATTTCGAACAGAAAGGAATCTATCAAATGAAAGATATTATACAACTGGATAAGGAATATATCGCCGATACTTACGCGCGTTTTCCGATTACTTTGGTTGGCGGTAAGGGCTCGCTTTTATACGATAATAACAACAAGGAATATATCGATTTTAACAGCGGAATTGCAGTTAATGCCCTTGGGATTTCCGACGGTAAATGGGCAGAAGATATTTCAAAGCAGCTTTTAAAGCTTCAACACACTTCAAATTTGTATTACACCGAGCCATGCACGTTGTTAGCAAAGGAATTGTGTGACAGAACGCAAATGAAAAAGGTATTCTTTTCAAATAGCGGAGCGGAGGCAAACGAGTGCGCCATCAAGGTTGCAAGAAAATACGCTTTCGAAGCCAAAGGAAGCGAATATTCGACAATTATAACGCTTATAAACAGCTTTCACGGCAGAACTATCACTACCCTCGCCGCAACGGGACAAGACGCCTTTCATCAGGATTTTCTGCCGCTGACACAGGGCTTTGCTTATGCGAAAGCCAACGATATTGACGACCTTAGAAAATGCATTTCCGAAAACAAGGTTGCCGCAATAATGTTTGAAGTGGTACAGGGAGAGGGCGGCGTTCTTCCGCTCGAACAGGATTTTGTAAATGAGCTTGCCAAAATCGCAAAGGAAGAAGATATTTTACTTATCTGCGACGAGGTTCAGACAGGAAACGGACGCACGGGAAAGCTTTACGGATATATGAATTACGAAATAAAGCCGGATATCGTGTCCACTGCAAAAGGGCTCGGCGGCGGTCTGCCGATAGGAGCAACGCTTCTCGGAGAAAGGGTTGAAAAAACCTTAACGCCCGGAACACACGGTTCAACCTTCGGTGGGAACCCCATATGCTGTACCGCCGCACTTTCCGTGCTTTCACGTATTGATGACAAGCTATTGCTTGAAGTAAGACAAAAAAGCGAATATATATTTAACACGCTTAAAAATGCCAAAGGCATCATAAGCGTATCGGGTATGGGACTTATGATAGGCATTGAAACCGTTCGCCCCGCCTCGGATATAATAAATGAATGTATCGAAGCCGGTGTGCTTCCCATAAAAGCAAAAAATAAAATTCGTCTGTTGCCCGCGCTCAATATACCGTTTGACTTATTGCAAAAGGGCATAGAAATATTAAAGGAGATTTGTGCAAAATGAAACATTTACTTAAACTTATGGATATGTCACCAAAAGAAATACAGCACACACTAAATCTTGCCGATCAACTCAAATACGAGAAGAAAAACGGCATTGAGCATCATATTTTAAAGGGTAAAACGCTCGGTATGATATTTTCCAAAGCGTCTACCCGTACAAGAGTTTCGTTTGAGGTCGGTATGTACGATCTCGGCGGACAAGCGCTGTTCCTCTCCTCAAATGACCTGCAAATAGGCCGCGGAGAGCCGGTTGAAGACACCGCGCGCGTGCTTTCTCGGTTCCTTGACGGTATTATGATAAGAACCTTCGAGGAAAGCGAGGTTGAAGCGTTGGCAAAACACGGAAGCATTCCGATAATCAACGGGTTGACCGACTACTGCCATCCTTGCCAGGTGCTTGCCGACCTTATGACTATAAGAGAGTATAAGGGCACGCTTTTGGGTAAAAAGCTCTGCTTTATAGGCGATGGAAATAACATGGCAAACTCTCTTATCGTAGGTGGAATAAAAACAGGAATGGAGGTTTCAATTGCCTGCCCTAAAAATCATCAGCCGGATGCGGAAATTATGAAATGGGCTTCCGAGAACGGTAAATTCATCTGTACCGACGACGTTATGCTTGCGGCAGAACAATCAGACGTGCTTTATACAGATGTTTGGGCATCAATGGGACAGGAAGCGGAGGCCTCGGCGCGAAAAATAGAATTTGAAGGATATCAAATAAATTCAAAGGTTATGTCGGTTGCCAAAAAGGATGCTATGGTGCTCCATTGTCTGCCTGCTCACCGAGAAGAGGAAATCACTGCCGAGGTATTTGAGGCACACGCAGGAGAAATTTTTGATGAGGCCGAAAATCGCCTCCATGCTCAAAAAGCGATCCTTGTACAATGCCTCGGTCAAAAAAATATATAAATTTTAAGATATA
>JAZNBI010000134.1:0-8992 GCA_045586995.1 Eubacteriales bacterium
CTTCGGGAGAACCTGTGTCGCCTTCATGAGTTTTGTACTGGTCAATGATGGCTTGTTTTTCTTCTTTAAGCATACTTTTTTCACCTTTCATAAAATTTACGTCAAACACAGAAAACGGTGGGTGAAATACAGTTAAACTGCCATTAATCCGTTAGCCGAGTCAACGTAGCACGTTTGTATTATAACATATTATATTCCGTTTGTAAATAGATTTACGTAAAATTTATGCTTTTTTTGCATTTTTTATTAACTTTGGAAAGGTTTTTATGAGTGTTATCAGCCCCATAATTACTAATAAACCACCAAAAGCTTTTTTCAAAAGTTCTTCCGATATAAAGTTCAGTATAAAAAAACCGATAAAAGCACCTAAAATGCAAAAAAAGCTCAAAATCAAAAACACATTTGGTAACAATAATTTTTTTCTTGCGTTATATAAAAATGCTGCCAGCGAAGCAAATATAAAAAGCAACAAATTTTGATATTGTGCGTATATTTGCTCAGAATTATTTATTAAAGTCAGATATATTACAAAAATTCCGCCGCTGCCTATTCCAAGTCCGGAAAGTAATGCTACGAGAAAAACAACTATATATTCCATAAAATTCACCTACCCAAAAATCATTGATGCGCCCGAATAAATAACCAGTATTGAAAAAGAAATTTGAAGAATGTTGAAGTTGATTTTTCCGAGCAGATATGCGCCTGCGGCACCGCCTAAAATCGCAGGAATAATATATTTGATGAAATCTATAGGGGCGCTTTGGCTTTTTGATGAATATAACACCGCGGAAATTGCCGATATTACAAATATAACGGCAAGACTGTTTGCAAAGATAATTTTTTTATCTTTTATTTTATCTTTCAGCAGGAGCATAAGAGCGAAAATTATAATTATCCCTCCGCCTGTTCCAAACAAAGCGTTTATAATCCCCGCAATCACTCCAAAAAATGACAATATTAAAAAATCCTTTAATCCTGTTTTCAAGAATAATTCCTCACAATTGATAAAAACAATAAGTTTTCTATTGAAAAAATATAAGCAAAGTGGTATAATATCTATATATTAGTATTTACTTCTATGTAGATTATAATACTATGATCGCTAAAATTTATATCTTCGAAAGGCAGAACAGTATGAAGAATAATAATTCATCAAAAAAAGCATCGGGAGTTAAAAATACCGAAAACGGTAAAGGAAATGATAAATTGAACAAAAACAGTTTTTCGCAGGATAAAAGCAATAGAAAATCCAATGCAAAAAGCAAGAATCGTGAGAACTTCTCTTATCGTGATAGCGATAAAAACGGCGGGGACACAAAGATAGAAAAGACCCCAGATTCTTCTAAAATGATTCATCAGTTGATGCCGTATTTTTTATTTGTAATAGCGATATTTCTTTTTTCGTGTTTCGTTTTAATAGATATTTTTCGAAAAACAACATCTATGGGCTATTTTGGAATTTGGCTTAGAGATTTTTTCTGTGGATTGTTTGGTCCAAGCGCGTTTTTTGCTCCAGCGTTTATAGCATTCTTTGGAGCTTTTTGGAAAAAGGCGATTGAACAAAGACAATTGCTTTCAAAATTTTTGCTTTCGATTTCTATTTTGACATTGTTGTCTACATTCATTCACGTTTGTAAAATTCGCGCAGGAAAATCACTGGGCTATTCCTTTCCTATCCTTTGGAATGCAGGATGCGATTTGAATGGCGGCGGTGTTGTCGGCGGATATTTCGGAGAGCTTTTTTATACGGCATTTGCATTTGCGGGCTCTCTTATAATTATTCTTTCGCTGATCCTGATATTTATAGTTTTCTTCTTTGGTTTGACGCCATCCTATATATACACTTTTGTTAAATACAAAATGAAATTGCGAGCTGAGAAAAAAATTGCTCTTCAAGTGGAAAAAGAGCAAAATTCAGAGATCAGCTACAGAACGCAGCGACTTTCAGAATCTGCCGTGCAAAACAACGCGCATCGAGATGTTGAAATTCCTCAGAAAGACGAAAGCGCGATTTTATCGGATGAAAAAGTTTCCGACGTATATGCTGACGATCACCTGATAAACGAAAAGCCATTTGAAGATGATATTCCCGTCGAGGAGATCGAACCGTACAAAGAAGTTGAAATTCAGTCGACATCAAAGGACGCTGAATTTAAGATTCAGGATATTTTTAAGGAGGAAAATTCTAAAAAAGAAAATATTCCGCTTGCTATTGAAAATTCCGAAAAATCAGCTAGCGAAGATATTCCGACAGAAGCATCTGTGGATTTGAATTTGGAGGTAAATCTTACTCCCATAACAGATATCGAATCCGAAGAGGAGCTTGAAGACGAAGAAGAACCCGAGAAGGCGGTTGCGACCGAACAGCTGGCAACATATATTTTCCCACCATACGACCTGCTTGATGAAAACAATCAACCCAAGGAAGAGGACACTAAAGCTGAGCTTGTTGAAAACGCGGCAAAGCTTGTGGAAACACTTAAAAGCTTTAAGATCCAGATAAAGGGAATCGACTATTCGAGAGGACCTACGATTACTCGTTATGAAATCAAGCCCGAAGCCGGTGTAAGAGTTCGCGCCATTGCAAATCTTGTTGACGATATTGCAATGAGTCTTGCAACGACAGGAGTAAGAATTGAAGCGCCTATACCCAATAAACCGGCGGTTGGTGTCGAGGTTCCAAACAGAAACAGAGCTACTGTATTTCTCAGAGATTTAATTGAATCGGACAAGTTTTCGGAAGAATCGAGTCGGTTAACTGCTTGCCTCGGAATGGACGTAGCGGGAAAACCAATATATTTCAATATTGCTAAAATGCCGCATATGCTTATTGCGGGTGCAACCGGTATGGGAAAATCGGTGTGTATAAATAGTATAATTGTAAGTCTTTTGTATAAAGCTACCCCCCAGGAAGTCAAGCTTATACTAATTGACCCCAAAAAAGTTGAATTTAATATTTACAAGGATATTCCGCATTTGTATGCACCTATCGTAAGCGAGCCCAAGAAAGCCGCCGGTGCTCTTGCGTCTGCTGTTGCGGAAATGGAACGCCGTTTTGAATTGATAGAGGAAGTAGGTGTGCGTGATATTTATAATTACAATATGATTACAGCAGGCGATCCCGAAAAAGAATTTATGCCTCAAATGGTCATAATCATTGATGAGTTGGCAGATCTTATGATGACAGCACCTGATGAGGTTGAATCGTCTATTTGTCGTCTTGCTCAGAAAGCGCGTGCAGCCGGAATACATTTGATCATAGGTACTCAAAGACCTTCTGTTGACGTTATTACCGGTCTTATCAAGGCGAATATTCCTTCCAGAATTGCCTTTACGGTTGCATCGCAGGTCGACTCAAGAACCATTATTGATATTGCCGGCGCGGAAAAATTGATTGGACGAGGCGATATGCTATTTGCTCCTGTCGGATCCTCAAAGCCGATGCGTGTGCAAGGCGCGTTTGTAAGCGAATCTGAGGTTGAAAAAATCGTTGAATATATTAAGAAAAATAATTATAAAGCACAGTATAATATGGACTTTATAAACCGAACCGAAGAAGAAGCGGCAAAATGCGGAAATGGCAAGCGCGGTTCTGCCGGTGCCGATGATGGGGATTTTAGCGGAGATAATGAGGATCCCAAGTTCCGCGAAGCTGTTGAGCTTGCAATAGATGCAGGTAAAATATCCACATCGCTTATGCAGAGAATGTTAGGCGTAGGTTATGGACGTGCGGCAAAAATTATTGACCGCATGCAAGAATTGGGATATGTGTCACAACCGGATGGCAACAAACCGAGAAAGGTTCTTATAACCAGACAGGAATTTATGGAGAAGGTTATTAACGAGGATGTTTAATATACACAACAAGCGCAAAGCTACGGCTTTGCGCTTGTTGTGTATATTTTGTGTATATGTTACATTTTTAATTGACTTTTTGTGAATTTATTGTTATAATGGTATTAAAAATATCAAGAATGGAGAATTAAATGATGAAAAATAAGCAACCGAGTTTATGCGCGTTCTCGATATCAATTTTGATTGTCATTATACTGGTGTTATCTGTTCCTGCTTTTGCAAGTGCTAATGTTCAATCTTTTGAAGCTTTTAGTGTTGATTCCACAAATTTTTCGGAGGGTGCAGTTTATAAAATAGATTCTCCCGAAAGTTTAAAAGCGCTGTCGCAAAAGGTAAACGACGGTAATGATATGCTTGGAGTTACATTTTATCTTGAAAAGGATATAATTTTCAAAAATGTTATTAATTATGAGAATGATATAGAATCAAATTGGGTTCCTATCGGGAAAAAATATCAAACACCATTTAGGGGTGTTTTTAACGGTAATGGATATAAGATCTCCGGAATTTGTGTGACAGAAAAAGAAGATTGCGATTTCTATGGACTTTTTGGAATTGTAAGCGGTGGAATAGTTAGAAATGTCGGACTTGTTCAAAGCTACATAAGCGGAAAGGATTATGTCGGAGGAATAGTCGGATATTTAAATGCAGACGAAAATGATGCATCTGTTTTGTATTGCTATAATGCCGCAACCGTTAACGGTACTTCTCAAAATGTTGGCGGTATTGTTGGATATATGACCTCCGCTTCAGGAAACAGTGCTGCTGTGTCAAATTGTTTTAATATAGGCGACATCTCAAACAACACTTTCTTTTTAGGTGGTATAGTCGGTTTTTCGATTTCGGACGACGACAGTAATGCGCTTGTGCAAAACTGCTTTAATGCCGGTGCACTTTCTGGATTTAGCCATGTCGGCGGTATAGTTGGATCAAATTATTCTATAGGCGGCGACGTGAGAATTACAAATTCGTATAATATAGGCCAAGTATCGGGCGAGTATCGCGCCGGTGCTATCGCAGGAGAGAATAAAAATTTATCCGGTGGTGCCGTGATAGATAACTGCTGCTTTGACAAACAGATGTGCACTGTCGATGGCGAAAATGGTTTTTTGACAAAGGACATGCTTGGTGCAGCACTCGATGAGGTATTCACATCGGAGGAGTGGATTTTTTCGGATAAATTATACCCGACAATAAAGGGCTTGGGATACAGCGATGCCGCAAGTGTTGCTGTTTGTCCAATAATTTTGAGCGATAACGATACCGTTGATAATGTTACAACAAGCTTGAAATTGATTTCGAACGGTTCGCTATGGAGCTCTAAAAACGGAGATATATTGGAAGCGAGTGTAAATGGCAGAACGCTTTCGGTAAATTCCGGTGACAGCACAAAAACTATTTTTTTAAACGGTGATAAATCCGTTGGAGTTTTTTTGGAAAACGTTTCTGTTGGGGCTAATAACGAAATTTCTTTTGGAGATATACCGGAAGCAAAGCAACCATCTCTTTTAAAAAATTATTGGTGGGCAGCGCTTTTAGTGGCTTTGATTTTGATTGGCTTGGTATATATCACAAAGAAAAACAGGGAAGAAAAATCACAAAATAGTGTTAACCGTTTGGAAAACACCGAGGATAGTATCGAGAAGCTTATCGATGAAAATCAGGAACAAGATACAGATTCTCGTGAAATTTCAAACGACATAGTTAATGATAATGCTGATGTATCTCAAAATCCCGATAAATTTGAAGTAAAGGCGGAAGAATCTCATAAAGAGCCACAGCTTGTTACACAAAATTCTGAGGCGCTGGATGATGAACAAGGGGATTCGTTTGTTATGACAGGCGCCGACGGTAATCAAATTACGGTTAGGTTCAGATATAGCTTTTTGGCTCGACTTATTCGTTCTGATGATGAGGTTAAAAACTATTACGGTGTATTAAAAAATAAATTTCTTTCCTATAAGAACGTAAAATCCCGTTTGAGTTCGTCTGTAGATACGATTTCGAGCGGAAGAATACAATTAGCAAAATTTTCAATGACTTCAAAAACACTTAAGCTTCAGTTGGCTCTTAATGTAAATGACGAAAACCTTCCCGAAACCAAATATCATCAAACCGATGTTAGCGGATTGAAAAAATTTGAAAAGGTGCCGTTCTCGGTAAAGGTGAAAAGTCCATTGGGGCTTCGTCGTGCTATTGAGCTTATCGAATATCTTATGGCTTCTTTCAGAATCGAATTTTTCGAAGAAAAAAACGAGGATTATTTGACCGAGCTTGAATTTGATAGTGTTGGCGGTTTAATAAGTCGTGGTTTGATAAAGGTGTACGGAGCAGATGGTAACGAAGCATCCGAGCTGGTCGGTGCAAATATAAAGGATGTTATAGAAGCGAAGACAGAATATAAAAAGCTTATTGATATTTCCGAACCGATACAGGTTGTAAGTGAGGTTAAAGCGGATGCGGTCAATGAAATGATGAGCGATGAATATGCTTCTGCAATTATAGAAGAAACCACTTCAAAATGCGGTGCTTCGCACGGAAAATTTGGGTATATAAATATTGATACGCTCGCAAAGACCTTTAAAGCCAATACACATATTACAATCGAAACTTTGAAAGAACATAAATTAATTCCCAAGAATGTAGGTAGAGTCAAGGTTTTGGCACGCGGAACGCTCGACAAGCCGCTTGTGATTGAAATGAACAGCTTTTCACTTCAAGCTGTTAAAATGATTACGCTTACAGGCGGTAAAGTAATAAAAATTATAAATTAAAACAATGAAACTGTACTATCATAATTCTTATTTAAATTTATTATTTGATTCAAATTTTCATACAAAAATTTACCGGTATTTTGAAAACTGCATTTTAAATGATGTTATGCAGATTCAGCTGTATGATGATTATATAAGTGAAAATTTTACAGATGATGATTATGTATATTATCCTATCACTTTAATTAAAAAGAAAGGCACAGATATTCACTGGATACGATGGAAGAAAAATGCCGAATCACTTATAGATTTCTATAAAAAAGTCGGCGATGTAGAGAGTGCGAATAATAATGTTCCGTCATCATTCAAAAACAGAATTAGTGAAAGAGTATTTTATTTTGACAGAAAACAGTCATTTCCGTTTCAATATGATTATAGATGGGAAACAACATGTAAATTTGTGAATAAAGGTTACTATGAACACATTGATTATATGCTGGATAAACATATTGAACAGCAACTGCTTGATGACATGGCGTATCAACTTACGCAAGAAATTATTGCACTTTCACCTCGAGAAGGAATAATTAAAGAGGATTTCAACTTCTTTTTGCCTTCATCTGCATATAAATCTCCGGTTTACCGAGAAAAAGCCAATAGATGGTTCTTTCCCATCGGTATTCGTGACCATTATGCGGTAGACCTCAATATATGGGTTTCTTCGCCAAACAGAATATCAGGCGGCGTGGAAAAGCTCGATATAAAGATTTGTGAAAGTATTGACAAATCGATAGTTGAGGATTGTTTTGCAGATATTATCAAAGAAGGGTGGAAACCCACAAATAGTATTATGGAATTTACGCCGAAAACGATTACCGAATATTTAAAATCCAGACCGGCAAAGAGGTGTAAAGTCCATTTTGTGTAAATTGTATCGTTGTTTAGTCAACTCTCAATCAAAAAAGCAAAAGGACACTCTGCAAGGGACACCTACCATAAAGCAGGTAGGTGTCCCTTGGCATTTTTTGTTGATTGGTTTGGATGCGAGAATGAATTGTAGTAAAATCAAAATCTAATTTTGGAGGATACTACAATGAAAAATAACTTTAATTCTCTTTATGAAAATCTCGGTGGAACTTATCGCGAGGAAAACGGACACTTTATACCCGATGTTGCACTTCCCGAACAGACCTATTATCAAATCGGCAAGTACGGGCTGATGCACCTTGATTACATCAAACAACATCGTCGCGGAAGGTACACAACGCTATTGACCGAGGGCAAGTTGAATGCTCGGTTGCACGAAATCGACCTTGAAGCAAATAAAATGCTTGAAACCATCATCTCCCGCTTCGCTACCAAAAGAGGTATTGACGAGAACTTGAAAGCTCGCGATATGCTCCGTTGGGTTGCCGAGATGAACAACATCAAAGCAAGCGCGGAAGAAATCGTTTTGCAGGAGGTGGTGTTGGTATGAAGTCAATTATCAATGAACTGTGGCACGGAAATATTATACCGAAAGAAGATAGCCGAACCAACTCCAAGGAAATGAAAGAACTGCTTGGCTATATGTCAAGGCATCACGAGGACTTGGAGAAAAGCTTCTCTGACGAGCAGAAAGAGGTGTTTGAGAAGTTCCACGATTGTTGGAGCGAATATATGAGTTTGGCGGAAGCATCCATATTTGAATACGCTTTCAAGCTCGGGATGCAGATTGCCATTGAAACATTAACTGAATAACCAACGAGGGCTGATAGAAGAAAAACTGTCAGCCCTTATAGCTTGAACGGTTGAAAAATTCACAACAATATGATATAATTAACTCATCGATAAATAAGAATTTGACGAAGGAGAAGCTTATGGAGAAGATTTGGACTAAAATGTATGAAGCCGCAAAAGCAGTTTTGAACGAGCGTAGAATTTCAGAATATGTTACCTGCGGAGAAGTCTCTGCCGCAGTCCTTTCAAAGTCGGGGAAAATATATACGGGTGTTTGTATCGACACCTGCTCAACACTGGGTATTTGCGCTGAGAGAAATGCTATTTTTAATATGATTACTAATGGCGAACAAGAGATCGACAAGGTATTATGTATCCTTCCCGATGGTTCAAGCGGCGCACCTTGTGGCGCTTGTCGAGAACTTATGGTTCAACTTATGGCAGGAAAATATCATGATGTTGAAATAATGCTTGATTATGCCACGGGTCGTACCATAAAACTCGGTGAGATAACTCCTGAATGGTGGATTAAGTAAATTCCAATTTGTCGGGATAGTAAAAATAAGCCTTATACGCACAATTCAAATATAACAGAGGTCTGTTCTAAAAGTTATGCCCTCGTTCCGAAATGGAGCGAGGGATTTTATCTATATTCTTGAGTAGTTCATAAAATTGTGATATAATATACTAAAAATACTGAGAAA
>JAZNBI010000135.1:0-3019 GCA_045586995.1 Eubacteriales bacterium
ATTTTTCATAGATAAATCCTCCAAATATGTTTTTAGTTTTGACTGGCAGGTCAATTCTTATTATAACATATTTGGAGGATTTTCCCTCATCGGTTAACCTCTTTTGAACCACGCGACTATCGCGTGGTTTTCGTTATACAACAAAAAGCAGGCTTTGCCTGCTTTTTATTCTCGACAGCTCAATATTGAGCCTTATTTTTATTTCTTATGTTCAACAGTCTTACGATAACAGGGCTTAAAATTATGTTTGACAGAAGCTCGAAAACAAAATTAAGACCTACGTAGAATATTATCAAGAAAGCAAAGGTTGAGATTCCCTCGCTCGCTGCTCCCGCGTTTACCGCGTCCATAAAGAACACGAGACACCCAAGAAGAAATATTCCCGTATTAACAACGGGACATACGATAGCCGCCGTCATTACTGCCACATAGCGATTGCGTTTTTCGATACATTTATAAACGAGTCCCGCAAAGAGTCCTGATAGGATTCCTTTTACCATAACGGTTATTATTGTTCCGGGAATACTCATTCCAAACCAAAACGCCGCATCCGCAGTCATGAAAAAGACCGCGCCCGCAACTCCTCCAAGCCAAGCACCCGCCGCAGGGCCACACAAAGCAGCGCCAAGCACTACGGGAATAAGCGTAAGCGATATAGATGCCAATCCGCCTATTTTAACAAAGCCGCCAAGGTATGCAAGTATCGCTACCAATGCTGTAAGCAAAGCTAAGAGCGCCATTTTTTGTGTTGACATTCCTTTTTTGTTTGTTGTTTCCATAAATCCTCCTTGCTGTCGTCCGCGTTTGCGGTACAACGCATATAAAATTTTATATCATCCCCTTAGGGGCAATATACAACAAAATATTTAGCTGTTCTTTTTAAACAGGATATTAAGCCCTTTAAGCACCAAGTACTCGTCAAGCTTTATTTCGTGCTTACAGTGAGGGATTATTACGTGGGCAAATCCACCCGTTGCAAAAACAGGCAACACTTCTCCTGCCTCCTCGTTTATTCGGTCTATCATTCCGTCAACCAGACTTGCGTTACCAAAAACGACGCCCGATTTCATACAGTCGACGGTGTTTTTAGCCACTACCGCCGTCGGCGCTTCAAGGCTTACCTGCGGCAGTTGGGCGGTTCTCTCAGCAAGCGAGTTCAAGCCCATAAGCACACCCGGAATAATAGACACGCCGATAAATCCTCCCTTACTGTTTACCACCATCATTTTTGTTGCCGTTCCCATATCAATTATAAGCGCAGGACTGCCGTAGATATGGTGTGTTGCGACGCAAGCGCATATCAGATCCGAACCTACTGAAGCAGGATTATCACAATGAATATTGAGCCCCGTCTTTACTCCGGGTCCAACGATAATAGGCGATATTCCAAAAACAAATTCAAGGGCTCTTTTTATGATTGAATTCAACCGGGGAACGACCGAAGAAATAATAGCCCCTTGGATTTTCGATTTATCGATATTATGAAGCGCAAGTACGTTAAGAACACTTATAGAATACTCGTCCTCGGTTTTTGAGGTTTCGGTCGAAATTTGAGCGACAAACGACAGCTCGTCCTGTTCAAAGCCACCGACCATTATATTTGTATTACCGATATCTATTGCTAAAATCATACTTAAACAACCTCATCCAATAAAATTCGATCAATTTTTCTTCCGGCAAGTTAATTATATCACTTTTCTTGATAAAAATCAAGTGTTTAAAAAATTCTTCATTATTTGAATCAGAGACTTCTTGACGAACGTGTAGAATCGTGGTATAATCTCAATGACTACTCAGAAAAAACACCAAGCAGGAGGATATGCACAATGTTTACCACAGAGCATTTCATTTGAATAGGGCTTTGCGTCGTTTTCGTCGTTTTGTTCACCTATATCAGCAAAATAAAAAATTTCTCGCTCAAGCTTGCGGGATATATTATGAGCGTTATCTGCGCTGTAAGCGAGACAAGTAAAATTATGAGCAATATGATAGAAAGCCCAAAAGGCGGCAGTGTTCTTGACCCGCGCGCTCTTCCCTTTCATCTTTGCAGTCTGCTGATTTTCGCGGTTCTTTTCATAACCTTTGGCAAGGACGGCGCTATCAAGCAGACCATAATCAATTTCACGGCTGTTGCGGGAGTCCTCGGTAGCGTTTGCGCCATACTTATCCCCACCAACGGCACTGATTTTGCAGACATACTTGCCTACCAGTGCTTCGTGTATCACGCAGGACTTTTGTGGTTTTCTCTCTATTTGATCGTCTGCCACAAGGCAAACCTTGGAATTAAAGCATTTTGGAAGAATATCCTTATTATGCTTTCCCTCGTTCTGGTCATGCTCTATGCCAACAGTGTTCTGTCGCAGTACAACACGAATTTTATGTATCTTGTCAGACCGCCGATGAAAGATCTTCCCTTTTTGAACATCGATAAAGGGTGGTACGTCTACTTTTTGCGCTTAACAGCGCTCGGTTTGGGCTTGGTCTCGCTCTTTCACCTGCCGTTCATTATCGCCGAGCGTAAAGGCTCGACGCGAAGAAAATAGCAAAAATTGGCGGTTCGCATATAGATATCGCCTCCAAACAAAAACGCACCCGATTGGGTGCGTTTTTCGTTTGGAGGCGACACCCGGGTTTGAACCGGGGAGTAGAGGTGTTGCAGACCTTTGCCTTACCGCTTGGCTATGGCACCGTACTCATTTTTTGCCTTACTATTATATCAAACACTTTCGGCTTTGTCAAGCCTTTTTGAAATTTATTTTTATTTGTTCTATGGAAACCTTTAGTTGCTCTTATATTTTCGCAAAGCTCCTTGAAACGCCGACGGTTTTGTGCTATATTATTGTAAAAAAGAATACTGAGAGGTTTACCTATGTTTTCGTACACAAGAGCTGCGATAGATAAGACGATAAGGGATATTAAGCTGATATCAAATTTCATATCGGTTTCAACACAGGTTATATACATACTCTATTTAATATATGCAATAGCCGCAAATACGGGAACGCTTTGGGCGAATATC
>JAZNBI010000136.1:0-8666 GCA_045586995.1 Eubacteriales bacterium
GGCGAGCAAGGAGGCGGCTGGGGAGAGCTTGAACGAGTCAGAGCTAAATACTACAAGGGCGCATCTGAGGTAGCAAAATTCGCAACGCAGGACTGCATTACTCTTGACGGAATGCCTTATATCGGCAGATATTCAAAAAGCACCGACAATTTATACGTTTCGACGGGATTTAATAAGTGGGGTATGACCACCTCTATGGTTGCTTCAAAGCTTATAACCGACCTTATTCTTGGCAAAACAAATCCGTATGAAAGCTTATTTTCGCCTTCCCGTTTTATGCTTAATGCTCAGCTTGCCAAAAACGCCCTAAAATCTGCGGCAAACCTTTTGCGACCGACCGCACCCCGTTGCACTCACCTCGGTTGCGCGCTTCGCTACAACAAAAGGGAGCATACGTGGGACTGCCCCTGCCACGGCTCACGCTTTTCTAAAAAAGGAGAACTCATTGACAATCCTGCGACGGATGACAAAAGAATATAATGATTATCAAGCATATTATACACTCAAATGGTAAATAATAGTATCATATCACAAACGGAGGTCAGTATTCTTTATGTTTAAACACGAAAAACAGTTATTTCATCCGGTAGAGGTCGAAAGACCTAATCCGCAATATGCGGTTTTGCTTCAGGAACAGCTCGGCGGAGGCAACGGAGAACTCAAGGCGGCAATGCAGTATATGTCGCAGAGCTTTAGGATAAAGGATCCTGAGATAAAGGACCTATTTCTTGATATTGCCGCCGAGGAGCTTGGGCACATGGAAATGGTAGCACAGACTATTAATTTGCTTAACGGTCACGATGTGGATGCTACAAAGGTGCAGGCGGGTGAGGTGCAGACACACGTCCTTCTTGGTCTTAATCCTGGATTGATAAATGCCTCGGGCTACTCCTGGACGGCAGATTACGTCACCGTCACGGGTGATCTTTGCGCTGATTTGCTTTCCAATATTGCATCTGAGCAAAGAGCAAAGGTCGTTTACGAATATCTCTATCGTCAGATCGAGGACAATAAGGTGCGCAAAACCATCGATTTCCTACTGAACCGCGAGGAAGCGCACAATCAGATGTTCCGAGACGCCTTTAATAAGGTGCAGGAAACGGGCTCTAACCGTGACTTCGGTACGACCAAGGCGGCAAAGATGTATTTTTCTATGTCGAATCCCGGACCGAACACTTTCGCGACAGGGGAAACACACGCGCCTTCTTTTAACTAAATGTTTGGGAAATTTTTGGATAGGGCTGACAGTTTTTTCTGTCAGCCCTCACTTTCTTTACATTCAATGCTCTTTCTGATTTTTCTTCTGACACGGTTTATGTGCCTTTCAAAATCTCCGCTATTGATAAGCTCAGCGATAACGTATTGCTCAAAGGTGGGGACGGTACACGAATAGAAACCGAGCTTCTCATTGAATTCATCTACCAAAGACAGAGGCAGAACTATATATCCGACACGTAACGCCGGCGAAATGGTTTTCGAAAACGTATTCATGTATATCACGTTATCATAGTCGGAAAGAGAAAAAAGCGTATCCTCCGACTTTGATGAAACAGAAAACTCCGACTCGAAATCGTCCTCAATAATGATACGATTATTTTGGCTTGACCAACTAATATATTCGTGGCGTTTGTTGGCAGATGCAGTAATGCCAGTCGGAAAGCTTCGGTATGGGGTTGTATGCAAAACTGTCGCATTGGAACGAAAAAGGGCTTTGCTATCAATTCCATCACGAGATAAAGGGAGTCTGTCATATGATACCTCTGCCGCACGGTAAACCAGCTCTATTTTCTTGTACGACGGAGATTCAATTCCGTAAATACGATTTCTCCCGAGCAACTCAATGATAAGGCCGTATAGGTATTCTGAGCCGGAGCCGATGATTATTTGCTCGACTTCGACGTTCATGCCTCGATTTCTGATTAAATAACGCTTGATTGCTTCTCTCAATTCCCTGCATCCTGCATTGGGGGATTTTTCGAGAAGAACGTCTGCGTATTCACTTAAAACCATTCTCATCGTCTTGCTAAAAACCGAGTAAGGAAAATCAGGATAATCGTGATTGCTTGGTGTTCGAATCGTATGCGTAGTGTGCTTCTCTGCTACTATGGCAAATCCGTCTGTTTTTCGAAATATAACAAAAAAACCGCTTCGTTCCCTTGCTTCGATATAACCTTCATCGCAAAGCAGCGCATAGGCGTGTTCGACAGTAACAGTGCTGACGCCAAGCTCATCACAAAGCAATCTTTTTGAAGGGAGCTTTGTTCCGAAGGGATAAACACCATCAATTATATCTTTACGTATTAATTTATATATTTGCAAATATACCGGATGCTGATTTGGATCAATTTTGTATTTCATCTGGTGATATAATATTCTCCTTTTCTGATTATTTTAATATCATCAGAAATATTATATAATAAATTGAAAAAAATTACAAGGAGAAATTTGTATGGAATACAAAAAAATTCTAACGATTCAAGATATATCCTGCGTTGGTCAGTGCTCACTTACCGTTGCGCTCCCGATACTCTCTGCCTGCGGGCTTGAAACCTGCATTTTGCCCTCCGCTGTGCTTTCGACGCATACGGCGGGATTTAGCGGATTTGTTTTTCACGATCTCACAAATGATATGCCTAAAATTCACGCGCATTGGCAGAAGGAAAATATTAAGTTTAAATCAATCTATACCGGCTATCTTGGAGGTGTCAAGCAGGTCGAATACGTACAGGATATTTTGAATACTATGGGAACTGACGATTGCGTTCGTATCATTGATCCCGCTATGGCTGATAACGGTAAGCTTTATTCTATTTTTAACGATGAATATGTTGTGGCGATGCGCGGGCTTTGCAGTTCTGCCGATATTTTAATACCGAATATTACCGAAGCTTGCTTCCTTTCGGGTGTTGAGTACTGCGAAAATTATGACGAGAGATACGTAAGGGATCTTCTTGATAAGCTTTCGGAGCTTGGCGCAAAAACCATCGTTCTCACAGGCGTAGGATATACTCCCGAAAAGACCGGCGTCGCAGTTTATGATAAGGGCGAGCTTCGCTATTACGAACACGATAAGATTTCAAAAGGCTGTCACGGAACGGGAGATATTTACGCTTCCGCCTTTACAGGTGCTCTGATGAACGATAAGGATATCTATGAGGCAGCTAAAATCGCAGCAGATTATACGGTAAAATGCATCATCAACACACAAGGAGATGCAAATCACTGGTATGGAGCAAAATTTGAAACAGCTTTACGCGATCTGATGGATATGCTTGAATAATAAGCGTTTTACCCTCGCTTTTAAATGCGAGGGTGATTTTTTTGCCTTCTATACGTAGGTTCATGAAAAATTAAAACCGTGCCTCATAAAATTATTTTGTTCGACAATATTTAATAAAGCTGCTTTTGGTTAATAATATGATATAATTCAAAAAAAGAGGTACTTATGTGTACGGCAGTTTCCTATAGAAGCAACGCTTCATATTTTGGCAGAAATTTAGATTTAGACCGTGGATACGGCGAAAGAGTTGTTATTACTCCTCGCCATTATGAAATTAAGCTACGCTGTGAGAAACCAATTATATCACATTATGCAATGATTGGTATGGCTACAGTTGTCGAAGACTTCCCTTTGTATTATGAAGCCACAAACGAAATGGGACTGAGTATGGCGGGGTTAAATTTTCCCGAAAATGCCGTGTATTATAAATTCGCAGAAGGAAAAGATAACGTTACTCCTTTTGAGTTTATTCCTTGGATTTTAGCTCAATGTGTCTGCATAAATGAAGCAAAACAGCTTCTCGAAAAAATAAACTTGATAAATATCGACTTTAGCGAGCAGCTGCCGCTCTCGCCGTTACATTGGATAATAAGCGACAATAAAAGCAGTATTGTAGTGGAAGCATTAAATGTAGGTCTTAAAATATACGACAATCCGTTTGAGGTCCTGACCAATAATCCTCCCTTCGATTTTCATCAGACAAATGCGAGCAATTATATGGGACTCAGTATCGGTCACGCAAACTCTCAATTCAAATCAAGCATACCAATGAAAAATTATAGCTTAGGCATGGGGGCTTTGGGCTTGCCAGGAGATTTTTCAAGCACATCACGCTTTATACGGGCTCTTTTTGTTAAAGAAAATTCTATATCAGAGCATACCGAAAAGTCAAACGTAAATCAGTTTTTCCATATTCTTGGCTCTGTAGCAATGCCAAAGGGATGTGTCTTAGCCAAGGAGGGCTTCGAATATACGCGTTACAGTAGCTGCTGCAATATTGAAAATGGGATTTATTATTACACAACATATAACAATCCCGAGGTTGTTTCGGTAAATATGCAAGACGTTGATTTAAATCAATCGCAGTTATTTACCTATTATGTAAAAGGGCTATAATTCTTTCGCCTTCTAATAAAATAATTCCTGAAAAAAATATCAACAAATAAGCAGACCGACGTAGCTGACAACCCTCGTTTTCATAATGGGCGAGGGATTAAAGATATATTAACACTCAAAAAGGACGTCAACGTTTTAAAAACTTGTTGACATTTCAACAAATTTGTGGTAAACTATTAGGGCACTTGTTGAAATATCAACAAATAAGAAGGGGTCGAAAATGAAGGAACGTTTTGAAACATTTACTGTTTTGATCAACAAGATTAGCAGAAACGTCAGAAAAATCAAGAATCAGGAAATGGCAGAATACGGTCTTCGTGCGGCGCACGTGTCTTGCTTATATTATCTCTATTCCGCAGAATCATTAACAGCCACAGACTTGTGTGAAAAATGCGAGGAAGATAAAGCAACTATTTCTCGCGCGCTTGATTATCTTGAGAATAAAGGATTTATCGTGAGTGAATCCAAGGCAGGAAAGAGATATAAAAATCCTTTGTTGCTGACCGAAAAAGGTAAAGAGGTAGGAAAGAAAATATTTGATGCGGTTGTCCGCGTGCTTGATGAGGTTGGCGTTGGGCTTACCGATGAGGAGAGGAAAGTGTTTTACAGTTATCTGACGATTATCAGTGGTAATCTTGAAAGAATCACTAATAATATAGATTGAAATAAACACACATTCAGATTAATTATATAGCAGATTCAAGAAAAAATTTTTATTTGGAGAAATACATATATGAGAAAAATTAAAATTGTAGCAGATTCGTCGTGTGATTTGTATAAACTAAAATATGCCGAATTTGCAGTTGCGCCCTTAAAAATCATCACCACCGAGCGTGAATTTATTGATGATGATACACTTGATGCAAATGCTATGTCGGATTATCTATATCAGTATAAAGGAAAATCAAAATCATCTTGCCCGAATACGAGCGATTGGCTTGATGCCTTTGGCGATGCGGATGAAATATTCTGTGTAACCATTACAAGCGGTCTTTCGGGGAGCTACAATTCTGCTTGTGTAGCAAAGCAGATCTATGAGGGGGATAATAAAGGTAGGCGAGTTCACGTGTTCGATACGCTTTCCGCAGGCCCCGAGATCACCTTGATTATCGAAAAAATTGAAGAATGTATCGAGAAAGATATGGACTTTGATTATATTTGCGATCTTGTGACGGAATATATGAAAAAGACAGGACTTGTCTTTATGCTGAAATCTCTCAAAACGTTCGCTAACAACGGTAGAGTTTCGCCTATCGTGGCAAAGCTTGTTGGCATTGCAGGTATCTGCATCGTCGGAAAAGCAAGTGATGAAGGAACGCTGGAGCCCATGCGCAAACCAAGAGGCGAAAGACGCGCACTCGAAACGCTTGTAAATAGCTTGGAAGCAGAGGGCTATAAGTGTGGCAAGATTAGCATTGGTCACTGTCAGAACGAATCAGCTGCCGAGCAACTCAAGGAGATGATCCTACAAAAATTCAAAAATGTTCAGATCGAAATACATAAATTCAGAGGTTTATGTAGCTTTTATGCAGAAGTAGGCGGCGTGCTTGTGGGATTTGAAAAAGCGTAATTAAAAATAATAAATTATACCTTTTAAATTATTTTAAAATCGGTGGGCTTCGGCTCGCCGATTTCTCTTTGTATAACGAAAAATGCGAGTGTCCTTACGAACACTCGCACTGGTCGGAATTATTCATAGTAGAGTTCATCATTGTATGATGCTTTCGGAAGAGTATTGATTGTAGCAGTAATTACCCACAGGGAAACGCTCATCCGAACTTTCCTCAATGATTATCCATAGATATTTTTGACCGAATTCGATTCTTCCTTTTACACCGTTTTCGCCAAAGACAAGGCGATCATCCTCTTTGCGCACGGTAAATCTCAAGATGGATTCGGTGGTATCATCCAAAAGATAATGGTCACGGTTTGGATCGGGATAACTAAAGGTAAACGTATATTTGACACTCATCTCCATTTGTGTGTCAGTTACGTTTTCAAATGTTAAATAGGTGTTGCTACGCGCAAAATCTTTGCCTGTTGTTTTCTCCAGATCGGCATACTTGTGCCAAGTTTTGTCAGCAGCCACCTTTATCGTATCCTCTGTTGCTTCGGTAAGAGCCGTATATGTCAGATTAGACACCTTTCTGGTGTGCTCGTTTGGACCAAAGGGCTCGTGATAGCGGATGTAGTCGTCATAATATAATTCCATCGACGCTTCATAGGCGATCGGCTCAATCTTGCCGTCTTTCGTCAGGAATCGACCATAGTTATCGACGAGAACTGAATAAAGAAGATTATATTCGCCGTTTTTTGTGAATTCGTACAGATTGTACTCCAATTCATCGTAACTCTCACGGTCTACGTGGATCAGTCCCTCGTCATCGAGCCAACAGGTGTGGTACGAGAACACAAATGTATCCAGCAACACAGGAACTCCGTCCTTTTGCGTAAAAATGGCTTTGATACGGTAATCCTCATTCATAAGTACAAGCTCGTCCAGCCCGTCGCCATTAAGGTCAATTTCGTCATAGCCCATGTGATGGCCACTACACGAGAGGAATGCGAGGAAAAGCTCGCAGAGCTGATAAAGACGATGAAAGCGGAGATTGCAGAGATGAAAAAGAAAGAAAAGAACGCATAACGAAAGAGGGCTGACGAAATCAATCGTCAGCCCTCAAAATTTGCGTTGAAGAAAACAAACAAATATTTATTATCTTTCAAACAGAGGATTTGCTAAAATCTCCTCTTTTCTGTCAAGCAGTTCATTCGTTGCAAGAGCAGCCTCAAGAGCATCCGTGCCTATGCGGTCAACTGTTGCACCAAGACGCTCCTTAACGTAACCGTTCTCCTTGTACCAGAGCATAACCTTTTCAATTACGGTAGGGATCTCGTCAACCGAATAGGTTTGACTGAGCAGTGTCCCCATCCTTTGCGTTTTTCCCCAAGTTCCGCCCACAAAGATGCGGCAGACCGATGCCGCTTCCTTGGGAACAGCGCCGAAAGGACATTTTCCAACGCAAACGCCGCAGCTTGTGCATTTAGACGTATCGATAACCGCCTTTCCGTTGACAACGGATACTGCCTTTGTCGGACAGCTTTCGGCAACGGCACATTTTTTACAGCCTCGGCAAAGCTCACTGTCAAAAGAGAACGCACGGCATCCCTCAACGCCTACGTCATTAAGACTCGGCTTCATACAGCTGTTCGGACAGCCGCCTACTCCGATCTTGAATTTATGCGGAAGCTTCACGTCGCGCATCCCTATGTAAAACCTATCGTATATAACCTTTGCAAGTGCCTGTGTATCAATGTTTCCGTAAACGCAGGTCGTGCCTTTACAAGCGGTAATAGGACGAACCTTTGCGCCCGTGCCGCCAAAATACAATCCACGCTCTGCCATAAAGGCTTCCGCTTCGGGAATTTTATCAAACGGAATTCCAACGATCTCTGCGGCAAGTCTTGCGGTAAATATTACTTTGCCGTTGCCGTATTTCTCGGAGCATTCGGCGATAGCGTGAAGCTGGTCGGGAGTAAAAAGTCCTGCGACCGTAACGATCCTGCCTGAGAAGCAGTCGGTTCCTCTGTTTCTGAGAAAGCCTCTTCCTTTAACACTTGTTATTTGTTCATTCGTCAACATAGCTGTTTACCTCGATTTCATTGACTTACATCTGTTTTTATGATATAATATTATATCACGATAATATTATATCACGTTTTCCGTGATTTGTCAATGAAATACGCCATTTAAGAGGATATATGAAGAAAGTAAAAACAATAAAGAACATCGTCGCTTTTCTATTGATCACAGCAGTTCTGTTTTCTATGTCAGCGTGTAACGGTCAACCGAAAAACGAGAACAAAAATACGGTAGTCTTTACCGATGCCCTCGGTCGAGAGGTGAATATCAAAAAGAACCCCGAGCGAGTTGCCGCCCTTCTTGGAAGCTTCGCGGACGTTTGGATGCTTGCGGGTGGCAAGCTTTGCGCATCTGCTGAGGATGCTTGGGAAGATTTCGGGCTTGAGCTTGACGATGCCGTCAATATCGGAGGCGCGCATTCTCCGAGTCTTGAGCTTCTCATATCAGCAGACCCCGATTTTGTTATCGCAAGCGCGTCCACTGCCTCCGATGTTGAGATGAGGGAAACACTGGAAGCTATGGGAATTGCCGTTGCATATTTTGACGTGGATAGCTTCGACGATTATCTGAAAATGCTCGATATTTGTACCGACATTACAGAACGCAAGGATCTGTACGAACAGAACGGAC
>JAZNBI010000137.1:0-5271 GCA_045586995.1 Eubacteriales bacterium
AGTTTGTTTTACCGTGAAAGAGTCCGAAACTTTTACCGATTTCAAGCTATCAAAGCTTGATTTTGCACCAATATCCGATGAAATAATGCCCTTAATTCCAGAAGATAATCCTGCATTAACGCTATCATGGCTATTGGTTTCGATCCTATTCTCTAAAACACGATTTTCTTGAATAAAGTTATTGCGGATCATACGTAATTCGTAAACTTTTTCAAGATTTATGTAGTATAAGCTAAATAGTTCTTTTCCCATAGTAGCACCTTTATTTGTTTATAGGTTTTTTAACACTTCTTCAAGTGTGAATTTCAGTCAATATCGTTAGATACAACCTTTTTTGTTACACCGATTTTTTGGTCTGCGTATAAAACGACGTCTTTGATTACGAGCTTTTGAATTGCAGAAATGAACGTTTTCATACTTTCATAATCAGGTTTTTTGTCTTTCGTCGGCAAAAGAATATCCAAAGCGTCCGCATCTTTTGCATAGAAGTTTCTCGAATAATCAAATTTCCCCGAATGCGATGATTTATGAATTGCTGTAGTAACGAAAATCGCCGCATATTTAGGCAACATTTCCGTATGCACGACAGCCACATGGTCGTCTGCGCCGTATTTATAATTACGGTATTTTGCAGAGCCAAACATATCAATTGTAGTGGTATTTGCTTCAAAAATCTCAACTTCGTTTCCGATATAAGCCGAAATTCCTTCAAATGCTTCCCCTGCGGTTACAAAGGGCAAATCACCTTCAATTCGATCTGCGCTTTTAAGTCGTTTTCCTCGTGTGGACTTGCCGTACAATTTTTCAAGATTATAGCTTGACCATTGCAGCTCGTTAAAGTTTGCAAGAGCCGTGTCTTCCTCCGCCGTTAACGTATAATCCTTTAATCCCGTTACAGATAAGTAAGCCTCCAGCTCGGCTATACGCCGAGCCTCCAGCTCGGCTATAAAACTTTCCATAAAATCAAAGTCTATTTTGCTATTTTTGACAGGAAGCTGAATAATCGTTTTATTCATTTCTTCTCGGTTGAACTTATGACCGTAATCATATTTTTTGTTGGAAGTTGCAATTCTACAAGAAGAAATGATGAAAGAAGCAATCGCTTTGTTAAACGGCTTAAATGTCGGGACAAAATGTTGAATATGAGAATACCCGATAAAATCCTTTGATTGATAAAACATCGTATCGGCGCCAACCGTTGTATCAGAGCAAGTTATAGTATTTCCAGCGTTAAGAGGTTGCAACGAAGAAAATCCCATAACACCGTTATCAATAGATTGATTTGAAACTAACGGAGTGTTGCCACGATTAAGCAAAATTTCTTCATTTGATAAGCGATAATATTTTGTAGGATTGATTTCAAATAAACTGCCGAGTTCATATTCGCCCCACTTAACAGTTCGCAGTTTTTCGTTAAGTGAGGCATCTATTTTCCCAGGCGTTCGTCTTCCTTGTTTTCGCGTTTCAAAACGCAAGAAACTTCCCACGCTAAATAGTCGCTAACCGTTTTCTTAAAATCCTCAAGAGAAGGTTTTGTATCAACAGGGGCAGTTTGATTCCAATCTGCGCCGTTCTCAGGATCAATTTGTCCCTCGTAATATTCTCGTTCCGTGAAAATATTAAGTTTTGATTTACCGAAACGAACCAAATCAACTATTTCTTGATAGCGCTCTTTTGCTCTATCAGTATCTTGTAAATTATTACTTGCTTTTTTACGATTCGTTCTCGTGTAACCGTCGTTGGAAAAATCAATAAATTTAACAACGTCGTCTTTTTGGTGTGCTTCTCCCACACGGAAAACATATACGTTGGTTTGTACGCTTGATTTTCCGATGAAAATATCAATAGGCATTTTAATGCTTGCCAAAAGGGTATTGTTTTTTAATATTTTTTTGTTGTATGAAGTAGCTTTTCCAGAGCCTGCGGAATTTTGAATAATAATTGCTGCGTAACCGTTACTCATCATTGACAGAGCCTTTTCAACGAAATTCATACCATTGCCAGGCGCAGAATAAGGGGGATTCAAAACAAATGCCGTAGCTGGGAATTTCTCATCGGTTTTTCCAAAGCCGTAATTACCATCGAAGTCTTTTAATGAGTCCTTATTTAAAATATTAGAGCTACCGTCACCCATTAAAATCATATTCAATATAGCAAGCATATAAACGCCTGGTAAAAGCTCGATACCAAGTAATTGTTCTGCTTTAATTTTTGCTTGTTTTTTCAATAAATCTTCGGGCGATTTAATTTTGTTTTTCGCATCAATGAGCATTTCGTTCATTGCGGCAACCAACAAGCCAGCCGAGCCTGTCGCAAAGTCCCAAACATAGGAATCCTTGTTGACACGAGCCAAACGCACAAGAAGTGTTGCAACGTAAGAGGGAGTAAGAACTACGTCGTTTAATTTATCTTGAGTAAAACCAAGCCAGCCGTACATTTCATTAAAAAGTTTGCCCGTAAAATCCGTGGTTAAACCGATTTTATAATATATGCCTAAATCATCTACGATTTTTGTAAACACTCTTTTTAATTGGCTTTCATTGTTTTCTACTTTATTGATGTTTTCGGTAAGGAGCGTGTTTGACAGCGTGCGAATTATAAATTCTTTCTTATCTTCAGGCAGTTCTTTTTTCGATAAAAATGCTTTGATTTTTCTTACCATAATTTCGCCGTCAGTATCTCCATCCTCCGTAGAAGATTTCAAGTCAGACTTTTCAAGAGGCTTGACTTTTCCAGGAATACCGAGCGTTGCAATGATAGAAGCAGCAACGAGATAAACCCTATCGTTTTCGCCCAAGCCTTTTTCGTTTTGGTAAATATCGTTATTGAGTTTTACGAGGCTTGCATTGATTTCCTTTTCTCTTTTTTCTTTTAAGCGGTCTATTTCATCTTGGGTAAGCTGTAAAGCCTTTACCTTTTCAATAAAAGAATCAAAATGTTTCTTTTTCAAGAATGAAAAATCCGTATATTCTCCAACCTTTTGTCCCACACCGAAGTTGCTTTTGGAAACGTAATACACTCCGATTTCATACTCGATTTTTCCGCTTTCATTTTTGAACCCCGTCATACCGATAGCGATAATTTCCGAATAGCTGGTATGGTGCAATATGGCGTTTGCATAATGGACAGCGCCGTTTACCGCATAAGAATTGATATTTTTGAAATTTGGCTCGTTTTTTGCGGTTTTATTATCAACTTGACCATTGGCATCGAGTTTGACTAATTTATCTTTATAGCCCTTATATTCGATAAGAATAGGATAATAATTTAAATTTTTATCTTGTAACAATAATTTAGCATCGGGGCGGTTTCCTCCGACTCCGCCGTTTTTGGAATAATAATCATTGAGAGCTTTATCAATTTCGGTATTTAAATCTTCCTGCTCCAATTTGTAATCTAATTTATAGGATTTCAACCAACCGTTTGCCAAATCTGCGATATTCGGCTCAATGGATTTTTTCATTACTTTCGTTGCCATTTTTTTGCTCCTTAAATGATAATAGTGTAAATTATTTCAATAACTTTCTGCTTTCTGTTTCATTAAGCACTTTCATTTGCGAAATTGCTATTTGATTGAGTTTACGCAGGCGTTCAGGCTGAGATAAACCATCGGAAATTAACACGGCGTTGATATTTTCCATATTGGAAAGGCAGATCAATTCGTTAATGGTGGCGTAATCACGGATATTTCCTTTTTTGTCGGGATTGTTATCGCGCCATTCCTTTGCCGTCATACCGAATAATGCCACGTTCAGCACATCCGCTTCATTTGCATACACGAAACTGATTTGCGTAGGAGTAAGCTCGGCAGGAATGAGATTTTCCTTGATTGCATCGGTATGAATACGGTAATTGATTTTCGCAAGTTCGCGCTTTGCCGACCAACCAAGTTGCTTTTGTTCTTCATCCTTTAAGCGTTGGAATTCTTTAATAAAATAGAGTTTGAACTCAACCGATATCCAACTTGCAAACTCAAAAGCAATATCCTTATGAGCGTATGTACCACCATATCTTCCTGCTTTGGAAATAATACCGATAGCATTCGTTGTTTCTACCCATTTTTTAGGCGAAAGAATAAATGCATTTAATCCCGCTTGTTTTCTAAACCCCTCGAATTCGACGGGATTAAAATTCGGATTATTGAGAGTTTCCCATATTCCCAAGAACTCAATCGTGTTACGATTACGCATCCAATTTCCGATAACAGCGTCGGTTTCGCTCGTTTTATATTTTGCGATATCCGTAATGCAGATATAATCGTTTTCGTCAATGCTTTGATATTTTACGTCTATTCCTTTAACAATCAGCTCTTTCATTATTCTGCCTCCTGGATAATTTCCATAATATCGTCAAAAGAGCAATCCAAAGCAACGCAGATTTTCATGAGAGTTTCTGCGTTTACATTTTCGCCCTTGTTCAATTTGTTGAGAGTATAGCTACTCAAGCCTGCCATTTGAACAAGGTCTTTTTTCTTTATATCCTTGTCAATTAACAATTTCCATAGCCTTTTGTAACTGATCGCCATAATAACGCTCCTTTTACAAGTATTCGATAAAATTATTATAGCATATATCTCAAATAAAATCAATGCAAAATTGCAACTTCGCTCAATTTTGCTCTAAAATAATTTATTCGAATAAAATTTTTTCGAGAAATTTTCGTCTCAGGGTGGTCACTTGTCTCAAAAAACTGCTTTTACATAAGTGAGGGGAAAATTTTTCTCATCAGGGTGTCCACCTATACTTAAAAACGGCTTTTATAATAGTAAGGGGATAAATTTTCAATTAGACCGTGTACTGATAGTGAAAAATCGGCTTTTACAATAGTGAGAGATAAAATAAATATACACACATTTTTAAGTTCAACAATAGGAGATAAAAATGCGAAACAAAAACTTCTTTATGCTACCCAATCGAATATTCTCACTCGGATTAAAGCCGAAGGAATTTGCCGTCTACTGTTGCCTTCTACGCTCACGCCCGAATTGCTACGAGTGTTTATCCGTAAAATAGAAGTCTTTGAAAAGATGGAAAAATACTCAAGGAAAGTCGGCAATCTCATCAATATCCACTATGCATTCCAACTTCCCGAACAAGACGGAATGCCGATGCTCAAAATGCTACTTCCAAGCAACATGAGAGAAACTGCGTAAAAAAGCAGTACACGGAAGGCAAATGCCTTCCGTGTACATACCGCCCCGAATTCTCCGTTAAGAACACAACGGAAAATCGGAGCATTTTTTGTATTCGACCAAAGGTCGAAATTATCTCT
>JAZNBI010000138.1:0-7570 GCA_045586995.1 Eubacteriales bacterium
ACCTTTTCGGCAAACACCGGCAAAAAGCTTGCCGCAATTCCCGAATGCACGAGCAGAGTTTCCATAGCATTGCAAACGGACGGACGGGAGCATTTTGCGTTTATTGCTATGTCATGAGCCATATCAAGCTTTGCGCTTTCATCTATAAAAGTGTGGCAATTACCTGCGCCCGTTTCAATGACGGGAATTTTGGAATTTTCCGAAACGTATTTGATAAGGCCTTTTCCGCCGCGGGGGATAAGAACGTCGATATATTGCTTGAGTGTCATCAAATACTGTGTGCTTTCACGGTCGGTGCTCTCGATTATTCCGACTACATCGGGATTTATTTCGCAAGCTGTCAGAGCGCCCTTTATTATCTCCACAAGCAAAAGATTGGTATTTATTGCATCCTTGCCGCCTTTAAGAACGACGGCATTTCCCGATTTGATACACAATGCTGCCGCATCGATAGTAACGTTCGGGCGTGCCTCGTATATTATTGCGACAACTCCGAGCGGTACGCTTGTGCGCGAGATAGTTAAGCCGTTTTGGCACGTCCAGCGTTCGCCTTTTCCTATCGGGTCATCAAGCATTGCAATTTCGTGCAGGGAAGAACAGATCGAGTCGATGCGAACGTTATTTAATCTCAAACGGTCTATCATAGCATCCGAAAGATCGTTTATTTGCGCTTGCGCTATATCCAAAAGATTAGCTTCGATTATGCGAGCTTCTTCTTCCTTAAGCATTTGTGCAAGCTTAAGCAAAACCGCATTTTTTTGCTTCGTAGATGCGTGAGCTATTGAGGGAACTGCGGATTTTGCCAAACTGCAGAGGGTTTCTATTTCAATATAACTTTTCATTTTGATCTCCAAAAGCTTTTAGTTTTTGCTTTTTAATTCTCTTTTTGAAGTAATTTTTCTATTTCGCATATATAAACGCGGTGAAAATCGTCCGACGGATAATTTTTGAGCAATTCGGGGTCGATAAACGCGCTTTTTTTGAGATCGTCAACATAAAGCTTGCGGCATATCATAACCAGCTTTGCTTCTTCAAAATACGGAGTTCCGCTTTCGTCGGTCGCGAGCGTAAATCCGGTTTCCTTTATCTTGTCAACGTCTTTGCCGCTTTTTCTTCCGCACAGGGTAAGCTCATTGCGGTATTTTTCATCGTAAAACGTGAGCGAAAGACGATCTGACGCCTCGGTGAATTTGAACGTATATCTTTGAGGGCGTATAAAGCAAACGGCAACCGGTTTGTTCCAAAGAATTCCGCACAGCCCCCAAGAAGCCGTCATCATATTGACCTTGTCCCCATGCTTTGCCGTGATAAGCGCCCAGTCTTTATTCCAGAGCTTAAAAATATTTTCTGCTTCATAAGGAGATATTTCTTTAAATCCCATATATATTCCTCCTACCATTTATATAAATATTTTACCATAAAGTGCTATTTTAGTCAATAGAAATGAAAATTTACGATTTTCATTTCAAATATATGCGTACTTTCTTTTTGCTATGCTTAAAACTAAAAGTCAAGGGCTGCTGTCAAAGCACGAAAAGATGTGCTTCGGCAACAGCCCTTTTACTCATAATATATATTAAAGCGGGGTAAAGAAAGCACCGCTTGCTTTGCTCTGATAGCTATATATCATATATATTAATCTCGTTTTGAGATCTGAGTTAAAAAATTATTTAGCGTAATCAACGGCGCGACTTTCGCGTATAACATTGATTTTAATTTGTCCGGGGTATTTGACTTCTTCCTGGATCTTCTTTGCCATATCGCGCGCGATAACCTTCATATCGCTGTCATTAACGTCTTCCGGTTTAACCATGACACGAATTTCTCGTCCTGCCTGAATGGCAAATGCTTTTTCAACGCCTTCAAATGATGTTGCGATTTCTTCAAGTTTTTCAAGGCGTTTAATGTAGTTTTCTAAATCTTCACGGCGCGCACCCGGTCTTGCGGCTGAAATTGCATCGGCGGCTTGAACAAGGATTGCGATGATGGTTTTGGGTTCGACATCATTGTGATGAGATTCGATGGCGTGAATAACATCACGTCCCTCTTTAAATTTCTTTGCGGCATTTACACCGATCTCAACGTGCGAGCCCTCAACGTCGTGAGGAAATGCTTTTCCGATGTCGTGGAGAAGCCCTGCGCGCTTTGCTACCGTGCTGTCCACTCCAAGCTCATCTGCCATGATTCCGGCAAGGAAAGCCACTTCAATGGAGTGCTTAAGCACGTTTTGACCGTAGCTCGTTCTGTAACGCAAGCGTCCGAGTAATTTTACAAGCTCGGTATTAATTCCGTGTATGCCAACCTCAAATGTTGCTCTTTCGCCCGCTTGCTTAATTGCGGTTTCAACTTCCTTCTTAGCTTTCTCGACCGTTTCTTCAATCTTTGCGGGATGAATTCTTCCGTCGGATATAAGCTTTTCAAGTGTAAGTCGCGCAATTTCTCTGCGTACCGGGTCGAATCCCGAGAGCGTGATGGCTTCGGGTGTGTCGTCTATAATAAGCTCGACACCTGTAAGTGTTTCAATCTTCTGAATGTTACGTCCTTCGCGTCCGATTATTCTTCCTTTCATTTCTTCGCTGGGGAGCTCCACGACCGAAATGGTCGCCTCTGCGACGTGGTCGGCAGCACAGCGCTGAATGGCAAGGGAGAGAAGATTTCTTGCTTTTTGTTCGGACTCTTCTTTAAACTGTTCTTCGAGTTCGTCGAGTTTTTGCGCAAATTCGTGTTTTGCCTCGGATTCGACCCTTTCAACAAGCTCGCGCTTGGCCTCTTCCGATGTGATGCCCGAAATGTCCTCAAGCACTTTTAACTGTTTTTTCAGCACGTCGTTTATCATTTCACGCACCGAATCGTTTTCCTTGAGCTTTTTGTCAAGCTGTTCGTTTTTATACTCGAGAGTTTCTGACTTTTTATCGAGGTTTTCCTCTTTTTGAGTAAGTCTTCTTTCCATTCTCGATATTTCCGACCTGCGCTCTTTAAGCTCGCGCTCGGTTTCATTTCTTTGACGAATAATTTCTTCTTTCGCTTCGAGCAATGACTCTTTTTTCAATGTGTCTGCGGTTTTGCGGCCTTCTTCGATAATGCGGGTTGCTTCGATTTCGGCTGAACCTATCTTCTTTTCGGCAACCTTTTTTCTTCGCGCAATACCGATGAATATTCCAATGATCAAAAAGAGAATCGCCGTGATTGCGGCAACGCAACCTATCAATATAAACCATTGATTTAACGAAAAGCTATCAAAGCTCGGCAACTCTAAGAATAACATCTCATGTTTCATGATACACCTCCTTTTCTTAAATATATAGAATATATCGTCAAATATATACAAATATATAGGTATAACATTTTACGATACATAATTATTCTACACTTTTTTGTTAAGTTTGTCAATAGTTTGATACATTTTTTATAGTTATTTCGTTATTGTTTGAAGATTTTTTGAGGCGTTTTTGTCAAATTAGGCATATATTTGTACTTTTTGCTAAAAGATGAGGGATGTAAACGTCATTTTCGCCTGCAATAATCTTACTTTTCTCTCGTGTTGACAAAAGATAAAAACAATGTTATAATTTATAGCAGTATATTGGAATAGTATGCAAATTTCAGTATATGCTAATGTGTTTTTTGAGCCGTTAAAGGCGCTTGGAGATATTATGGTCATTATCAAAAATGTTGAGCCGAATTCAAAAGCAAACTCGGTCGGTATTTTGCCCGAGGATGTCCTTGTTTCAATCAACGGAAACGAAATCAACGACGTGCTTGATTACCGCTTCTATTTGGTCGAAAAGAAGGTTACACTTTTGCTTTGCCGCGGAAATGAAAAGCTTGAAAAGATTATTTTAAAACGTGAATATGATGACATCGGGCTTGAGTTTGCTACTCCGCTTATGGATGAAAAGCATTCCTGCCGAAACAAGTGCATTTTTTGTTTTATTGACCAGCTTCCCAAGGGCATGCGCGAAACTCTGTATTTTAAGGATGACGATTCCCGTCTTTCCTTTTTACACGGCAACTATATAACGCTGACAAATCTGTATGAAAAGGATATTGACAGAATTATAAAAATGCATATCTCTCCTATGAATATTTCGGTTCATACGACAAATCCCGTGCTTCGTTGTAAAATGATGAACAATCGCCGAGCGGGAGAGGTGCTTTCATATCTTGATAACTTGGCAGGCGCAGGAATTGAGCTTTGCGTACAGATCGTGCTGTGCCGAGGCGTAAACGACGGGGATGAGCTGTTGCGTACTATGAAAGATCTGCTCAAATACGTACCGTCGCTCAAAAGCGTTTCGATAGTGCCTGCGGGGCTTACCGATTTTAGAGAGGGGCTTTATCCGTTAGAGCCGTATTCGAGCGACGAATGTGCTGAAATAATCGACACGGTACAAGAGTTTTCGGATATGTGTCTTGAAAAATACGGAACGCGAATTTTCTTTTGCGCCGATGAATTTTATCTTAAAGCAGAGCTTTCTTTGCCAAATGATGAGTATTATGAGGATTATTCGCAGATCGAAAACGGCGTGGGGCTTTTGACTTCGTTTGAAGCTGCGGTAAAATACGATATAGACGAAAAAAACGCGGATATGACGATGCCCAAACGGTCGGTTTCGATTGCCACGGGAAGCGCGGCGTATAACAGCATTTTGTCGCTTGCAAGTACCATTGAGGAAAAATTCAAAGGCATAAAAATATCGGTATATAAAGTATCAAACGATTATTTCGGGAAAAATATTACGGTTGCGGGACTTTTGACGGGAAAAGATATATATGAACAGCTTAAAGAGCGCCCGCTTGGAGATGAACTGCTCATTTCCTCGTCTTGCTTGCGCGCTCAGGGTGACCTATTTCTTTGCGGCATGTCGATTTCCGAGCTTTCGGAAAAGCTTCGTGTTCCGATACGCACCTGCAGTCCCGACGGAAGTGACTTCCTTTGTGCCGTTCTTGGCGAAAATATGCAATAAAACTTTAGGAGATTATAAATGTCAAAACCAATCATGGCGATCGTTGGACGCCCCAACGTCGGTAAAAGTACATTATTTAATAAGCTTATAGGTGAAAAACGCTCGATAATTGACGATACTCCGGGAGTTACCAGAGATCGTATATACGGCGAAACCGAATGGAACGGCAGACAGATAATAGTTATTGATACGGGCGGAATAGAGCCGACCACCGACAATATGATATTGAAATATATGCGCTTGCAGGCGGAGATAGCCATAGAAAGCGCCGACGTTATCGTATTTATGTGCGACGTTAGGACAGGACTTACAGCCGATGACAGAGATATAGCGGTTATGCTGAAAAAAAGCGGGAAGCCAATTATTCCTTGCATAAACAAATGCGATTCCGTGGGACATCTGCCTATGGAATTTTATGAGTTCTATGAGCTCGGATTTAGCTGCGACCCTATTGCCGTATCCTCGGTTCACGGAAGCGGAACGGGGGATCTGCTCGACGAGGTGCTTTCGTTTGTTCCCGAAAGCGAAGAAAAAGAAGTCGAGGACGACGGAATCAAGGTGGCGGTTATCGGCAAGCCAAATGCGGGGAAGTCGTCTACAATCAATCGAATACTCGGAACGGAACGGCTTATCGTTTCAGATATGCCCGGAACGACGCGCGATGCCATTGATACCCATATAGAAAACGAATACGGTAAGTTTACTTTTATTGATACCGCGGGAATACGCCGTCAATCGAAAATAAACGATAAAATAGAAAAATACAGCGTTTTGCGCGCGCAAATGGCGGTCGAACGAGCCGATGTGTGCATTATTATGATCGATGCGGTTGAGGGAATTACCGAGCAGGATGAAAAGATAGCCGGCATAGCTCACGAATCGGGCAAGCCCTCGATAATCGTGGTAAACAAATGGGATTTGATAGAAAAAGACAACAGCACCGTTAATGAGTTTACAAAAAAAATCAATATTGCTCTCTCATATATGCCGTATGCGCCGATAATGTTCGTTTCGGCAAAAACGGGTCAGAGAATCGACAAGCTGTTTGAACACGTTAAGTATGTCTACAATCAATCGGTAACACGAATTGCTACGGGTATGCTGAACGACGTGCTCGGCGAGGCGATGATGCGCGTACAGCCGCCTACGGATAAAGGAAGACGGCTTAAAATCTACTATATGACGCAGACGTCGGTTGCGCCGCCTACGTTCGTGCTGTTTTGCAACGACGTGAGGTTGTTCCATTTTTCGTATCAGAGATATATAGAAAATTGTATACGCGATACCTTTGGCTTTAAGGGTACGCCTATTAAAATGATCATCAAAATGAAGGGCGAGGAATAAACTCTTCGCTTGGAGGTAAAATGTTTATAGATAAAATAAATATTTTTGTAAAGGCGGGCGACGGCGGTGCAGGCGCGGTGTCATTCAGACGCGAAAAGTATGTTTCGCACGGCGGCCCCGACGGCGGCGACGGGGGAAACGGCGGTAATATTGTTTTCAGAACAGATCCTAACGCCAACACTTTGCTCGCTTTTAAATACAAAAGAAAATTTATAGCCGGAAACGGCGAGGGCGGCTCGGGCTCGAAATTTCACGGAGCTTCTGCCGAGGATATCGTTATTTCGGTTCCGCGCGGTACGCTTATAAAGGATGCGCAGACCGGAAAAATTATAAAGGATATGTCTGACGATTCGGATTTTATATGCTGTCGCGGCGGCAGAGGCGGTTGGGGGAACCGACATTTTGCCACCCCCACGCGTCAAGTGCCGATGTTCGCAAAATCCGGTACAAAAGGCGAGGAACGAGAGCTTACGCTTGAGCTTAAAATGATTGCTGACGTCGGAATTATCGGATATCCGAGTGTCGGAAAATCGTCTATACTTTCAAAAATCAGCTCTGCGAAGCCCAAGATAGCAGAGTATCATTTCACAACCCTGTCGCCTAATTTAGGTGTTGTTTCGACCGGAGGCGAAAGCGGTTTTGTTGCCGCGGATATTCCCGGACTTATCGAGGGAGCTGCCGACGGTGTCGGGCTCGGACATTCATTTCTTCGTCATATCGAACGCTGCCGACTGCTGCTTCACGTCGTTGACATCTCGTGCTTTGAGGGCAGGGATCCTATCGAAGATATAAAAAATATTAATTCCGAGCTTGAAAAATACAGCAAAGAGCTTATAAAACGCCCGCAGATTATTGTAGCCAACAAGAGCGATATGCTTGATGAGGACATTTTCGATAAAAAGGGCTTTGAAGAATACGTTGCCACACTCGGATGCCGTCTTGTCTATATTTCAGCGGCAACCGGCGCGGGATTGAACGAGCTTATTCGTATAAGTGCCGATATGCTGAAAACCCTTCCTCCGATTACTGTTTACGAGCCGGAATACGAGCCCGAAGCAGAATACATCTCCGAGGGCAAGCAGACTATAATCAAGCGTGAAAACGAAAAGTTTATCGTGGAGGGCGAATGGCTGATCAACCTTATGGGACAAATAAATTTCGACGATTACGAATCCTTGAACTTTTTCCAAAGGGTTCTCCAAAAAAGCGGAGTTTTTGAACAATTGGAGGCAAAAGGGTGCAAGGACGGAGATACGGTT
>JAZNBI010000139.1:0-3338 GCA_045586995.1 Eubacteriales bacterium
GTTAAGCTCATTGAGCTCAACGATCAGAAGCTTGAGAAATCAGATTCATTTACCGTTCACTCGGTTGATAAAAGTCTTGCGCTTATGTTCTCTAAGCTTGAGCTTAAGATTCAAGAGGACTTGGCAAGCGGATTCGTTTCGGGAAGCTTTATGAAAACCGCCGAGGTCTTGACAAAGCTCAAAGAATTTGAAGCCGAGGGAATGACTCGCGGAGTGTATGACAAGAACAGTATCTCCCACGTGCTTGAGCTTATGTCGTCGCATATGAAGGAGGACGGCTCATACGACAAGACCTTTGGAGCAACCTGTAAGGCGTTTTGGGTTTTTGCCACATTCCTTGGAAAAAACGACGGGCTTACCAAGGCAACCTATGGGTATATAAAAAAGAGCAAGGACGTTAATACCGTAAGAGAAAAGCTGGAAAGATTTTTCGCTATCTCATTGTTTCAAGATGACCCGCATAAATATCTTTGTGAAACCTGTTCGGATATTATAAATGACGTGATATATTCAAGATTTGAATATATCACCGAGTACGATTTTATAAAATTGATGCAGGTGGCGTTGGAAATAGGCGACGAGAGAATGCTTATGGGAATGTTTAATTACATAACAGATAACGTAAGCGAAGGCGGAGAGCTTTTCAACTCGTACGTCACGTCTATCGTGTCATCATACCTTATAGATATGTACGGTATGATAACAAACGAGAAGGCAAGGGAGCGTATACGTGCGCTTTTGTTTGAGTTGGTTCTTTATTTGAGAAAGATCAATATTTCTCAAATGTCGGTCGAGGAATCGTTGCATACGGTGTGTACGCTTTATAAGTTTGAAACTGTGGTTTCATTCCCGATTGACGACTTGACCGAGATAATATTCAAAACAGGAAACTTCCCTCATGAGTATCACGCATTTGAAAATCAGATAAACGTATATCAGAAAACGCGCCTTGAAATAGACACTATTGAAAACGAAAATAAGGAGCTTCGTCAAAATAACAAAGCCATGCACATATACAAAAAAGTGTTCTTTGGTATGCTTTCGGCGATAGCGGTGATTATTTATCTCGGAATATATATGGCTATTATTTTAAACGATAGCGGAGTATCCGTTTTGCACGAGCTTTTACTAAAGATGAAGGAATCATGGCCCTCGCTCTTTACACTTGCGGTAGTGCCGCTCATAACCTTTGTTTTCAAAAAATACATAAAGAATAAAAAGGATAAACAGTAATGCTTTTTGGAATAGGCATATTGTTTGCTGTGCTTTGCGCTCTTTCCAAAGCAATAGATACGCTGATAAACAAGGATGTGATGCGCAATATTTCGGCAACAAATCATTCTCTGTACCGAATAATGTTCGTAACACCCGTGCTGCTTGTGGCGGCATTGCTTAATTGGCGTCTTGCGGTCGAGAGCATACCTTATATACTCATTTACGGAGTTCTCGAAGCTGTAAACGTTTTTGCACATCAGCTTGCGGTAAAGAAATCGGATTCTTTGCACATAGAAATGATTTCGAAATCGAAGGTCGTTTTTACGCTCATTCTGTCTTTTGTTTTGATGATAGACACGCTTTCGTTCGGAAGCACTATGGGAATTGCGGTGTTTATGATCGGAACGGTAATGACCATAAATTTCCAAAACAAGAGCGACGGTGACAAAACCGGCTCAAAGGGAATACTGTTGGAGATAATATCGGTGCTGGCGAGAACGTTTAAACCGTTTATACTCAAAAGTTGTATACAAAGAGAGCTTATATCCAATGAAACTATGGCGTTTGTGAGTATGATAATTGCTTTTGCCGCGCTTTGCATTGCTTTCAGACCCAAGCTTTATTTGCGAGAAATATCGATAAAAAAATATTCGTTTCAGGCAATAGTAGTGGCAGCGGGAATGCTTTTGTCGGGCTGGGCGATCACACACGCTAACATAGTGGTTGTAAACGCCATAGAGAGCACGACGGTAATATTTGTTATGGCAGTGTCTTATTTTCTGTATAAAAAGAAATATCCCATAATTGCCGTGGTGGGCTCGTTGCTGTCGGTGGCGGGAATAGTTTTGGCAATAGTCTTTTAATTGAACTTAATATTTGATTTTAAATTCAGTATAAATCTTCTCCATTTGCAGACAGTAAAATTACAAATTTGTAAAACAAGGAGATTTATGTAATGTATGAAATCAGTCAAGCCCACCGGCACGGCCGGTGGGCTTGACTATTGTGTTCGATAAACTGAAATTTGTCCAATAGCTTGATCATCCTTTTTGGTTTAATAGATAAATTCCTATACAGGCAAGGCCTATGCCAAGCATCGTGAATCCGGATTTTATATCAAGCTTACCAAGCAAGGATGTTACGATCACTGCAATTCCCATAGCAATCGGAACTGTCTTCAAGATGATATTGATTAGGTATCCTGCTCCCTTGTGTCCTGCGGTAGGAACAGATTTTGCATTCATCAATTCCTCTACGGATATACCCAAAATTTCGGCGAGTTTGGGTATCGTCATCGTGTCCGGGCAAGCAATATCACGCTCCCATTTAGAAACTGCTTTATCGGTAATATTCAGCATATCCGCAAGTTCTTTTTGAGTCATCCCTTTTTCTTTTCGAAGTGTACTGATGATCTCTCCCATAGATTTGTTTGCCATTTGATTTTCCTCCTTCATTTTTTGGCATAACCAGTATAATATGGCATTGGGTGAATGTAAACCGAAGGAAAGTAGAGTTTACTAAACCAAAAGTTTATTTTAAATCGTCAAATTCTTATTTATCACCTGTTTTATCTTTGTATTACAGCGTTGCAAGCAACGCTGGCATTGATACCCCTATTCTTCTGTGTTTAGATATTTGTAGTACCAACGCGCTGGATTTTCATAGATGTATTTTCTGCGCGTTTCATAATCCTCTTTATCACGAACGATATGCTCGGCAGATGAGCGTTGAAACATTTTTTCTATTCCAAATCTTTGCTTACAGCTGCGTGAAGTCAAGGACTTAAACGCACAAACTACATCATCTAAGGTAGGGGAGGGGCTTGCTCCTCCCGCCTTTGCGTGCAAAAATATAACCGCATGGATATGGTCGGGCATAATGGCATAATCTTCAACCGTAACACTTGGGAAACGGGTTTCAATCAACTGTAATTGCTCTTTTACAATCTCACCGCAGGGTTTCAATTTAACCGAAAATTCGGGAGGAGCAAGCTCCTCCCCTACCGAGAGTCTGTTTGTTTTATCGATAGCCGTGAGGTCTGTTTTGACTATTTCGGATAAAATATGCATTCTGTCACGGATGCATATCGTAATAAAGTATGCGCCTGTGGAACTGTAATCAAA
>JAZNBI010000140.1:0-3016 GCA_045586995.1 Eubacteriales bacterium
CAAACGATTGACCGATACTATAAAAATCGTGTTGTTCGTTACGACAGTTACATTTTAGACCGCATATGCGCGGTCTTGGAGTGTGCCCCCTGCGATATCATCGAATACGTAAAAGATGAAGAAGCAGCTTTGTGAGTTAAAGCCGTAATTTTATAGAAAAATCAAAGAAGCCGATACGTCGTATCGGCTTTTTTGATTTTTTAATAGTTTTCGGTGAAAAGATTTTTATCGAACAGGTAAATTTTATATTTCGAGTAATTCAAGACGCGCGAATAGTCACTGAATTCGAGATATTCGGAAAGCGCGCGGGATTCGCTTTCGGTGAGAAGCAAAAAATATGTTTCGACACCTTCCTGATCATCAAACCAACTATATTGCGACTGATACTCATATTTAAGAAGCTCGCCGCCCGTTATACTGACATTTCGAACCTTGACCGCAGAGTCGGAAATAACCGTAATTGCCTGAGCGTTCCAAAATGTTGCATATCCGTATTCAAGTCGGTTTTCTTTGAGAAAATCGGAGAGCATATGCAGGTCGTTATCCTGACCGTAGTCCGACGGCATTGACGTGATTTCAAATAGCGAAAGAGAAGCGAAAATTATAAGCACAACAATTAAAAGAATTCCGACGCGCCGAATTATACCTTTATCCGAAATGAATTCGGCAAGTGTTGCAGTGCTTGCGACCACGCTTGTTCCGAGCAGGGGAGTTAATCTCCAATTCGCATTTGACAGCTTTCCGCATATAAATGCGAATATTATAAACGCAGAAACGAACAAATGAGCCCAAAGCAGAATTTTTGTGTTGCGTCGCTTGATCTTATTATATCTTATCAGCAATGTTACGGGAAGAATCAAGATCATAATTCCGCCGATAATACGAATCATATATTTTATCGATTCGACCGATGCTAATTTCTCGCCGTTTGACACGGTTACGCCGATTAAAGTAAAGTAGCGATAGAAAAAAAGCTTTGCATTTTCAGCCCAATCTCCGATTGCCGAATAAGAAGAATACGCATCTGCATATCCTGCTGTGACGCCTCCCGAAATTATGCTCAAAAGCGCAAGCCCGATTATTGCGGACATTCCCGAGATCGCAATTATCAAGAGCGCTTTTTGACCTTTTTGGGAAATTAAATCGTCCGAGTCGAGCAAACGCTCGGCGAATACAGCACCTATGATAGGAACGGTGAGCGTGATCATCGCCTGAAGCCCGTTCGTTGAGGCGAGTATTGTAAACAATGCAAAAATAATCAAAAACGCACATCGTCTTGTTTCGGATATACCGTCATCAAGTATCCTGAAAATTATTCCGAGCCCGACACAAAAGAAAAGTATACCCAAGCTGTAATATATAATATGTCCCCACATGATTTCGCGGAGCTTATCACTTGACGAAAGTATAAAAAGAATACAAAAGATAGATATTGCCGTCAAGGAGCCGTTATATTTCATAGAACGGAACATAAAAATCAGTGCCGCTACGAATAAGAGAGCAAAAATTACCATTCCGATTATGTGTGTTGTCATTGAAACACCAAAAAGAGAAATGAGAGGCAGCATGATAAGATTTCCGCCAAACGGAAGGATTGCCGCATATTTAAAATTATCGCTTACAAGCTGTCCGCTGTCATATGTGGCTTGAGCCCAAAACAGAGTGTCGGTACAATCCGAGTGAAAATATCCTTGCGACGGAAAAATGATATAATATAAAACAACCAATAACGATGCCGCGATTAGAAGTATCGGTAATACGCGTTTAATTACCGTCGAGCGAAGAAGGTTACTGATTCTTGAAAAAATTGTTCTGCCGTTTTCGTTCGGTGCCGTATTCATATTTTAAGTACCTTTCTTTTTGTTTCGCTTTTTACTTGCTTTCGTGAGCTTCGTTTTCTTCGTGATATTCCTTTTCGGTATTTACATTCCAGATGCTTTCGCGGCCGGAGGTTCCGTTTTTGATTGCTTTAACAGCTTCGATAGCGGTCATCATAGAGTGGTCCATATTATTGTATCTGTGCTGACCGTTGCGTCCGATGCACCAGAGGTTGTCCAACGTGTCAAGATATTCGCGTATTTTGTCGAACTGCTCATAGGTATCAAAATATGCGGGATATGCCTTTTTCACGTTGATTCTTACTGCGTCCAATATATCCTCTTTGTCGGCTATTCCGACCTTTACAAGCTCGTCGGTGGCAAAGTTGATAAAATCCTTATCGTTCATATTCCAAAGCGAGTCGCCCTCATTACAGAAGTATTCAAGCCCTATCCAAACCGTATTTTCGAGATCGTTTACCATATACGGTGACCAGTTATTGAAAATCTGAACACGCCCGAGCTTTACATCTCTTTCTTGAATATATATCCAGCAATCGGGCACTATATCCGAAACGGTTTTAATATCTGTTTTATTTTCGATTTTAAGCTTTTTTAAAAGAACTCCGACCGTGATAAAATCGCGGTAGGGAAGTCCTGCCGCAAGCTGCTTTACCTCGCTCGGCGGGATTTCGCCCATGCCTTCGATAAGATCCTTTATCGGCATTGTCGAAAAGAAAATGTCGCCCGTGTATTCTTTTCTTTCGCCGCCCTGGGTTGCTTTTATTTTAGTTATGCGGTTGTTTTCTACCGTAATATCGGTTACGGTTGCATCCTTTATAATCGTACCGCCCATTTTTACAATTTTTTCGGCAAGCGTTTCCCAAAGCTGCCCGGGGCCCTTTTTTGGGTATGAATATTGCTCTATCAATGAGGTTTCAACCTGAGATCCTTTTTTTGCAAACGGTTTTGAAAGAACCGTCCAAACCGCTTTCATAAGCGACAGTCCTTTTACTCTTTGCGCGCCCCAATCCGCAGAGATTTCTATTGGATTTCTGCCCCAAACCTTTTCGGTATAATCCTCAAAAAACATTTCGTACAAAGGTTTTCCGAAACGATTAATATAAAAGTTTGCAAGGTTATCCTCCTTACGCTTGAAAACTGCCGACCATAAGTATCCGAATCCCGCCTTTACGGTG